>DAINAT010000052.1:0-22890 GCA_036733305.1 Hyphomonadaceae bacterium | reverse complement strand
CAACGCCCTGACGTCTTGAGCTGGACGTCTCCAAGACCTCCCGTCGTCAGGTGCGGGGGCAGTATAGGCCGGTTTTCGGCGCCGTAGATTCTGGGAGGCTTCGTCCTACAGTTTAGGCGTGCAAGTTATTGAATGCAGACGAGATGGAATTTCTCCGTCCTACAGTTCTGCACCACCTCCATCCTACACTTCGCCCCATCACCGCTCCTCCCGACGTAAGTCGGGAGCCAGGGGTTCACACAGCGGGACAAGCCGCCCCTGGGTCCCGACTTACGTCGGGATGAGCGGGACAAGGAACTGGCGTTCGTGGGGGGGGGCTTGGTGCATCGTTGATGCACCCTACGCGTTGGCTTGCGGCCAAGGCTTGTCATCCCGGCCATAGCGAAGCGGAGAGCCGGGAACCATTGAGATGGTGTCGCACGCTCACAATGGGTCCCGGATAGCGCTTACGCGCTTCCGGGATGACAAGTGGTGGTATGTTGCTAGCTCGACGCCTGGCAGTTGCCGGTGATGGCTTCGCCGGCGAAGGCGGCTTTTACGAAGGGGGTTGAGTCAGCCAGCGAGCCGTTGACTGTGCCGGAGTGGTCGAGCTTGTCGTAGGTCTTGTGCTCGATGACGGAGCCGGCGGCGCAGGCGTCCTTGACGAGGCGGTTCTGGCCGGGGGGCGG
The DNA here is from genome assembly GCA_036733305.1 of Hyphomonadaceae bacterium. GTDB lineage: Bacteria > Pseudomonadota > Alphaproteobacteria > Caulobacterales > Hyphomonadaceae > UBA7672. The sequence continues at coordinate 22,222 of DAINAT010000052.1, read as the reverse complement.
CACGTCCTTGTCCTGGCCGCCGGTGCCGATGAAGACGGGGCCTTTCACCTTCAGCGTTGAGTACGCCATCAGCGGATAGAATTTCGCGATGGCGGGCGTCGGGTCTTTGGTGAAGCTGTTGGCCTGGTTGAGGCCTTCCTTCTCGATCTGCTGCCATGCGGCGCCGAGGCAGGCCGTGCGCGTCGTCTCGATGACGGGCTTGGCTTTATCCGTCACGTAGTCGGCGATCTTGAAGGACGGGTCGGCCTGTTCGGCGAGGTACATGATGTAGAGCGAGTAGGCGAAGACGCCGCTGACGGCGTTGGGATCGCGCACGGCGGGCGATGTGTCGTTGGTGAAGTAGGGCGTGCCGGTGGCGACCGTGCCGCGGATGTCGAGGTCGGGGGCGTAGGTGACGGCCTCGCCTGCTGTTGCGAAGGCTGCGCCGCCGCCCTGGCTCTGACCGACGAGCACGACGGATTTGGAGACGTTCAGGTTGGCGTCGCTCTGCACGGCGCGGATCGAGTCGAGCACCGAGTAGGCGGCCGGGCGCGTTGCCAGATAGGGATGGCCGCCGGGCGTGCCGAGGCCCTGATAATCAGAGGCGACGACGGCGTAGCCCTGTTGCAGCCAATGGTTGAGGTATTTCGTGTCGCGGTCGGATCGCTTGTTGTTGGACGGCGCGCAGGTATCCGCGATGCCGACCGTTCCATGCGCCCACGCGATCAGCGGAAAGCCGCCGGCGGGCGCATCACCCTTTGGGACGAAAAGCGATCCCGATACGGCGACCGGCGTTTTGCCGTCGAGACCGTCAGTGGAGGAATAGAGGATGCGCATGGATTGCGCGGCTTCGGCGAGGCCAGTGTCGCCGGGCTGGGCCTCTGTGCGGATCAGCGTGCCGGGCTTGGCGGGGGCGGGGCCGGCGAGATTGTAGAAATCGGAGACGCCGCCATCGCCCTGCTCCGGGATCGGCAGGATGGTGGGGGCCGCTTCAGCGGTGTCCGGGCCCATTTCGGTCGGCGGCGGCTCGGGGGCCTTCTGTTCGCAGGCGGTGAGCGCCAGCACAGCGGCGCTGGCCAGCAAAAGCTTGATCGACTTCATCTCGATTTACCTCCCGGGCGGTCATTCCCCGCGAATAACCTATAGTGGTCGCGACGGTGCGCCAGCCCTTTGCCCGATGACGTTACGTCAAATTTTAACCTGAAATGCGCGACTCTCCCGCCTCTGCAATTTCTTGCACGTATCTGTTACAAGCGAGCCATGCCTTCAGTTACCCGCGTTGACCCGAAAACCATCTTCACACCCGACGAGTGGGCGAAGATTTCAAAGCAATCCGTGTTCATGGGACCGCTGCTTGTGCTGTCGGCATGGGCCGTGATCATCGGCGCGGGCGCGCTGTTCATCTGGATGCCAAATCCGATCACTTATGTGTTGGCGGTGATGCTGATCGGCACGCGGCAGCTTGGGCTGGCGATCCTGGAGCATGAGGCGGCGCACGGAACGCTGCATCCGAATGCGAAGGTCAATGACTGGCTGGCGGAATGGCTGTGCGGCGCGGCGGTGGGCGGCAGCCTGAAGCGTTATCGGCCGTATCACCTGACGCACCACAAATACACCGAGCAGCCGGAAGATCCGGACATCGGATTGTCGAAGCCGTTCCCTGTCACCAAGGGCTCGATCGCGCGGAAGTTCATGCGCGACCTGACGGGGCAGACTTTCTACAAGCAGCGCATTGCGCCGTTCGTTAAGCAGCTGACAGGCGCCAAACGCAAGCCGCCGCGCGTGCCGGATAATCCGGGGCTTCGGTTCTGGGTGCTGAACGGCGTGATCATCGTTGTGACGAGCGCACTGGGATACTGGTGGGCGTGGCTGGCGCTGTGGATCGTGCCGATGGCGACGTGGTTCCCGCTGGTGACGCGGCTGCGTTCTATGGCGGAGCACGCGATGGTCAACACGCAGGAAGATCCGTTCACGCACGCGCGCACGACGATCGCCAATCCGCTGGAGCGGCTCTTCATTGCGCCGTTCTGGGTGCATTATCACTGCGAGCACCACTGCTTCATGTATGTGCCGTGCTACAATCTCGAGAAGGCTCACAAGCTGCTGCTCGGGAAGGGCTTCCGCGAGCAGATGCGCATCACGAAGGGGTATGCCGAGGTGCTGCGCCGGTGTGGGTCCAAGGACGTTCCGGCGGCGGCTTAAGGCTTCGCCCGCGCAGCTGTCACCACCTCTGTCACAGCGTCGATGACGGCTTGTGGTTTGTCGCGCTGGATGCCGTGGCCGGCGCCTGCGATGGTGCGGTTCTGGCCGATGGAGGATTGCGCGGTCATTTCGGCGTGCATGGTGGTCCAGACCTGCTTCAGCTTGGCGGCGGCTTCGGGCGGGAAGCCGGGCGGCGTATCCTTCTGGTAGTCGCCGCGCGTGAGGACGATGAGCGGGAGGTCGCCATAGGGCTTGGCCGCTGCCTTGATCTGGTTCGTGCTGACGACTTCCATCGAGGCGATTTCGGAAAGCACGGCTTCGGCGCGGTCGGGGTCCTTGCCGCCGCATTTGCCGAAGATGGGGTCCATGTCGTCGGGCGTCTGGGACGTGGCAATGGAGTGCACGAGGCTGCGTATGCCGACCGAGCAGGTCTTCACCTGCTCTTCCGTGACCATCTGGTCAGGGATGAGGTCATTCAGGTTCGGGATCACTGCACGGAAACGCGCGTCCTGACCATCGCCTGACGGGTCGACAAGGACGAGGCCTGCCGTCTGGTCGCGGTGCAGATTGGCGAACTGGCGAACGTGGTAGCTGGCGAGCGAGTGGCCGACGAGGACGATGGGCGTTTCGATCTTCGCGGCGGTGAGGAAGGCTTCGATGTCACCGACGACGGTGTTCACGTCGCGGGGCAGCGGGCCGGGGTCGCTGAGGCCGAAGCCGGCGCGTTCGAACATGCAGGTTTGCGAGACCTTGGCTAGCGGTTCGAAGACCTGGCTCCAGGAGTTGAGCGATGCGCCTGCGCCGTAGTCGAGCAGGATGGTAGGCGCGCCTGTGCCAGCGCAGGCATAGGTGAACCAGCGGCCATCGGCGAGCTTGACGAGGTTGTCCATTGCGCTGGCGGGCATGTCTGTGACCTGCAGCGGCATCTCTGTGCGCTTGCCGCCTTCGGTCCATTCGCCGGTCCAGACGCCCTGCTCGTCCTTGCTCGCGCGGAAGGCGGAGTTGATGTCGGGGATGACGAAGCCGAGTTCGGCGTCCGAGGAATGGATGACACGGATCGGATGGGCGGCGGCGTCGCCATTGCGGCGGAGGAAGCCGCCGAGGCCGTATTGGGTCTGGTGGATGTTGAAGACTGCACCCTTCTCCGCCGTGCCGGTGGAATACCAGGTGCTGGCGTATTCGGGCGGCGGCGGGGCGACCGGGGCTGCGGGCGTGGCGACTTCCGGGGGCTTGGGCTCACCGCAGGCCGCAAGAAGGCCGATAGCGGCCATAGCTGCGATTGCGTGCTTCATTTTGCCGTCCCCGGTCCCGCCTGCTGCTGACAGACCATTATCAGCAGGCCGGGGCAATGGCGTTTGAATACAAGGCGCGGCTGGCCTACCTATGCCCCATGGAATCGCGTGATCCAGAAAGCCAAGATGAGCTGCCGGAAGGTGCGCCCGAGGATCTTCCCGACGACCTCAGTGATGAGGCCGGGGGCGAGGCCGAGGACGATCTGACTGAGCAGGACATCGAGATGGAACCGGAGGAGATTTCCTCCGGCGTCGACATGCATGCGAGCGACGGCGCGAAGCCGAAGCGAATTTCCGGGCCGGATATCATCCGCGATCATGTGACCCGCCTGCCCGGCAAGCCGGGCGTCTATCGCATGTTCGGCGAGACGGGCGAGCTGCTGTATGTGGGCAAGGCGCGGAACCTGAAAGCGCGGGTTTCGAACTATGCCAAGATCGGCGGGCAGACGCAGCGCATCGCGCGGATGATCTCGCTGACGCGGTCGATGGAATTTGTCGTCACCGCAAGTGAAACTGAAGCGCTGCTTCTGGAAGCGAACCTGATCAAGCGGCTGAAGCCGCGGTTCAACATCATCCTGCGGGATGACAAGAGCTTCCCGCATATCCTGATCCGGGAAGATCATGAGGCGCCGCAGGCCCTGAAGCATCGCGGGGCGAAGCGGATCAAGGGGCAGTATTTTGGTCCTTTCGCTTCGGCGGGGGCTGTCGATCAGACGCTGGACACGTTGCAGAAGGCGTTCCTTCTGCGGACCTGCACGGACAACATCTACGCCACGCGTTCGCGGCCCTGCATGTTGCACCAGATGGGCCGATGTTCGGCGCCGTGCGTTGGGCTGATACCGCTGGATGAATATCGCGATCTGGTGCGCGAGGCCGAGCGCTTCCTCAATGGCGATGCCGAGACGTTGCAGCAGCAGCTGGTGGCGCAGATGGAGCGGGCTGCGGCGAACACCGATTATGAGCGCGCGGCGGCGTTGCGCGATCGTATCCGTGCGCTTTCATCCGTGCGCCAGTCGCAGAGCGTGAACCCGGACAATCTGGTGGAGGCGGATGTGTTCGCCATTCACTCGGAGGCGGGACAATCGGCTGTGCAAGCCTTCTTCTTCCGGGCGGGCCAGAACTGGGGCGCGACGGTGTGGTATCCCAAGCATGATCGCGACGACACGCCCGAGCAGGTGCTGACCGCGTTCATCGCGCAGTTCTATGACGACAAGCCTGTGCCGAAGCTGATCCTGCTCAACACAGAGATCGAAGAGCCGGAGCTGATGACGGACGCGCTCGAGCTGAAGGCCGAGCATAAGGTGGAAATCCGCACGCCGCAGCGTGGCGAGAAGCGCGGCATCGTGGAACAGGCGCAGCTGAACGCACGCGAGGCGTTGGGCCGGAAGCTGGCGGATACGCAGAGCCAGGCGAAGATCTTCGCCGCCGTGCAGAAAGTGTTCGACCTGCCCGAGCCGCCCAAGCGTATCGAGGTTTACGATAACTCGCACATCATGGGCACGAACATGGTGGGCGGCATGGTGGTGGCGGGGCCAGAGGGGTTCGAGAAGAATTCCTACCGCAAGTTCAACATCAAGGATGAAGAGCTCGAGCCGGGCGACGACTACGGCATGATGCGCGAAGTGATGCGGCGCAGGTTTGCGCGGCTGAAGAAGGAATATGAGGAGCTGAATGCTCCTCCTCCGGCCGAGGCAAACACCGATGCAGCGGTAGGTGAACCCCTCCCCCTTGTGGGGAGAGGCGCAGGGGTGGGGGGCGGTTCGGCAAGCGCCGACGCTTCGGACATCTCGAACGTTGATCAGCCCCCCACCCCTACCCCTCCCCACGAGGGGGAGGGGCAGCCTAAGGCTGGCGTCAGTGTGGGTGGCGGGCGCAAGCCGGATGCGTGGCCTGATCTTGTTCTGATCGACGGCGGGCTTGGGCAGCTTAGCGCTGCGCGCGAAGCCATTGCGGCGCTTGGCTTTGCTCCGGGCGAGCTGAACCTTGTCGCCATCGCCAAGGGGCCGGATCGGAATGCGGGGCGCGAGCAGTTCTTCCGGCCGAACCGGGCGCCGTTCCAGCTGCCGCCGAACGATCCGGCGTTGTACTATCTCCAGAGACTTCGCGACGAGGCGCACCGTTGGGCGATTGGCGCGCATCGGGCGAAGCGGTCGGCGGCGATGACGGGGCAGAACCCGCTGGACGAGATCACGGGCGTTGGCGTGCGGCGCAAGAAGGCCCTGCTCCACCGCTTCGGCTCAGCCAAGGGCGTCAGTCGCGCAACAGTGGCCGACCTGCAGACCGTGGAAGGCGTCAACGAAGCGCTGGCGAAACGGATCTACGACTTCTTCCACAATGGTTGAGGCAAGCAGCGGTTGAGGCGAGCAGAACACCTCGATTTATAAGGGCTTGGACGGGTCGGGACGCCCGCCACATTCAGGGCCCATTCATGGGCGATCGGTGAAACTGATTGCTTAGTCTTGGACGGGTAGGTCCCAACGTATCGAGTCCACTTTTCGAGCCATCTTACCGAGTCGGGGATATCTTGAAGCGTCCTGTTCTCTTCTCCCTCGCGGCTATGCTTGCGCTTGGCGCTCCCGTTATGGCGCAAACCGCTCCGAATACGGCGGCTGCGAGTGCGGTCAACACGCGCCCGGCCCCGGAACCCACCGGCGCGCACGCCATGCTGGTCGACTTCACGCACGGCTTCATGACGATTCAGGCGGAGTACGCCTCCAACATTCTCACCGAAACGTTTGCTTCGGCGCTGCAACGCTCGCGCGACAATCTGCGGCCCGGCGGCAAGCCGATGCCCGATGAAGTGAAGCGCGGGCTGATCCCGTTCTATTCGCCCGAGGCGCTGGAAAATGTGCGCTATGTGATCGGCGACGTCAGCCCGTCGGGCGTGGCCGGTTTTGCGATCCGCAATGGCAACGCCGCGGCTGTGACCTTGATCGACACGGTGGTGTTCAAGGATGAGAGCTATGTCGGCTCGCTGGCGCTGTGGGCGCATGAGCTGCACCACGTGCAGCAATACACGGAATGGGGCGTGAGCGGCTTCGCGGCGCGCTATGCCTATGCTTGGCGCGATGTCGAGGCGGAGGCCGGCGAGCGGGCGAAGGCGTTCGTCGCCTGGTATCGCGAACGCCAGGCCGCGAAGCAGTAGCTTTCCCTTCCCGCAGAATTGTCGGAGTGTCGGCGCATAACAGGAAGCGCCACATGCCCGAAGCCATCATCGATCCCGATCTGCCGATCATCGACCCGCACCACCATCTGTGGGATCGACGGCCCGTGATGCACCTGCTTCCGCCGCCGGTGCACGGGTTCGATCACATCAGCTATCGCAAGGGCCACTATCTGCTCGACCAGCTGCTGGAAGATACCAGCTCGGGCCACAACATCGTGGCGACGGTCTATCTCGAATGCCGCTCCATGTATCGCGCCGACGGACCGAACGAGATGAAGCCGGTGGGCGAGACGGAGTTCGTCAACGGCGTCGCGGCAATGGCGGCGAGCGGGCTCTATGGCAAGACGCTGGCGTGCGCCGGCATCGTCTCGACCGCTGAGCTGCTGGCGGGCGCGGATGTCGGCCGCGTGCTGGATGCGCATGCGATGGCGGGCGGCGCGCGCTTCAAGGGCATTCGCCGCTCGACCTCGTTCGATCACGATCCTGACGTGCTGGGTCCGCTGGCCCGCAATCCGGCGGGCGTGATGATGGAGCCGAAATTCCGCGAGGGCTTTGCGGAGCTGGGCAAGCGCGGCCTGTCGTTCGATGCGTGGATGATGGAGCCCCAATTGCCGGAGCTGATCGATCTGGCGCGGCAATTCCCCGAAACACCGATCGTGCTCGATCATGTCGGCACGCCGCTGGGTGTTGGCAGCTACAAGGGGCGGATGCCGGAGCGCTTCAGCATCTGGCGCGAGAATATCCGCGAGCTGGCGAAAAGCCCGAACGTGCATGTGAAGCTCGGCGGCCTCGCCATGCCGTTCTGCAATTTCCCGTCGATGTTGTCGGAGCCGCGCGCATCGTCGGAGCAACTGGCGCAAGAATGGGGGCCGTATATCGAAACGTGCATCGAGGCGTTCGGGCCGAAGCGGGCAATGTTCGAGAGCAACTTCCCGGTCGATGAAGTAAGCTGCGATTATCCGACGTTGTGGAACGCGCTGAAGTTGACCGCGAAGGGGGCGAGCAAGGACGAGAAGCACGAGCTGTTCTTCGGGACGGCGAACAGGTTCTATCGGTTGGGGTTGTAGGGCTTACGCCCTCGTGGTTCGACGGACGGCGGCTTTGCCGCCTGCTCACCATGAGGGCTAAACTGCTAACGGTTGTGTAGCCCTCATCCTGAGCAGGCCCGCAGGGCCGCCCGTCGAAGGACGAGGGCGTGCTTCGCGACGCCACTTCCCTTCCCCAAAACACAGGTCCATCCTCATCACACCCGGCGCAGACCGGGCGGGAGATGGACCATGGACTTCGAGCTGAGCGAAGATCATCGCTTGCTGCGCGACCTCGTGCAGCGGTTTGTGCGCGAGATGTTGATACCGCTCGAAGGCAAGGTGCTGGAGCGGGATGCGCAGGGACAGGGGGCTTACCTGTCTCACGAGGAGCGCGACCGGATTGATACGCGCTCGCGAGATATGGGGCTGTGGGGTCTTGATGCGCCGGAGGATGTCGGCGGGGCGGACTTGCCTGCGGTTGCGATGATCGGTGTCAATATCGAGATGGGGAAGACGTGCGTTCCCTACCACCTGCCCCCGGACTCGCCGAACCTGCGCATGCTGATGGCAACGGTGAACGAGGATCAGCGTGAGCGCTATCTCGCGCCGTATGTGCAGAAGGGCACCGTCTCGGCCATCGGCATTTCGGAGCCGGGTGCGGGGGCCGATCCTGCTGCGATGATCACGCGTGCGGTACGCGAGGGCGATGAGTGGATCATCAATGGCCGCAAGATCTGGATCAGCCGCGCGCAGGAGGCGGACTTCACCATCCTGATGGCCGTCACCGACAAGCAGAAGGGTGCGCGTGGCGGCATCAGCGCGTTCCTGGTCGACAAGGGCACGCCAGGCTTCAACGTGCTGCGCCGTATCCCGATGCTGGGCGGGCAGTTCACCTATGAGGTGGCGCTGGAGAATTGTCGCGTACCGGCGGCGAACCTGCTGGGCGTTGAGGGACAGGGCTTTGCGCCGATGCAGGTGCGGCTCTCGACGCGGCGGCTGCAGATGGCGAGCTGGTCGATCGGCATGGCGCAGCGTGCGCTCGACATGATGCTGGACTATGCACCGCAGCGCGTGGTGTTCGGCGAACCGCTGGCCAACCGCCAGGCAATCCAGTGGTGGATCGCGGACGCCTATACCAAGATCAAGGCGGCCACGCTGATGACGTATGAAACGGCATGGAAGCTCGACAAGGGCGCTGACGTGCGCACCGAGATTTCCGCTGTGAAAGCGTATGCGACAGAGATGGCCTACGAAGTGCTCGACCACGCCATGCAGATGTACGGCGCCATGGGCATGACCAAGGAACTGCCGCTCGCGCTCATGCAGGCGCAGATGCGGACGATGCGCATCTATGACGGCCCGACCGAAGTGCATAAGTGGGTAGTGGCGCGGAATTTGTTGGGGTTGAAGCGTTGAGCATTTTCGAGTTTGTCTTCGCGCTTTACTCGGTGATCGGATCGCTGGCGATCGCACACCTGCTGGCAGGCATCGCAGGGCTGATCCGCAACCGGCAACGTGTAAAAGTCTCGATCGTGCACGCGCTCTGGATGTGGGGCGCCTTTGCCATAACGATAGGAAATTGGGCGTCGCAATGGTCTCTGCACGCCATGGATGCATGGCCCGGCTGGTCGGTGCTGGTGAAGGTCGCGACGGTCGTTGTCACCTACCTCGCTTGCTATCTAGTGACGCCGGACATTCCATCTGAGGGCGAGATTAACCTCAAGGACTTCCATACACGGGAGCGGGTTGGATATATAAGTGCCTTCGGTGGGATCGGGCTGATATCAATCCTCAGCAACCTTACATTCGGAGCTGCGAACTACTTCGACGAGTGGTTGCGTGACTCGGCGCTTTCGCTTGTCGCGCTATGTTTGATGCTGTTGGCCTTGCTCGTCAGGGCAAGTTGGGCGCAGATCATCGCAGCTGTCGGCACCGCGGCGCTAGCCACCTACTTCCTTGTGGTCGCAAGCAGTATCGGCACGGGTTGAGGAGCAGAGCGCCATGACCGACCACATCGGCGATGTGCACATATCTCGCGATGGCTTTGTGGCCACCGTCATGATTGATCGGCCGCCGATCAATGCGGTGAGCGTGGAGCTGATGCGCGATCTGGCGGATGTGCTGGAGGCGCTGGACAAGGATGGCGTGAGCCGCGCGGTGGTGCTGGCGACGGCGGGCAAGATTTTCTGCTCGGGCGCTGATCTGGCCAACCGCACGAGCGAGGGGCCGATACCGGAGCGGATGGTCAATCCGCTGTATGATCAGGCCGTGCGCCTGTTCTCGACCGAGCTGCCGATCGTGGTGGCGGTTCAGGGCGCGGCGATTGGCGCGGGGCTGGGGCTGGCGATGATCGGAGATTTCCGCGTGGCGGCGCCCGAGGCGCGCTTTGCGGCGAACTTCACCAAGCTGGGTTTCCATCCCGGCTTCGGCCTCACCTACACCCTGCCACGCCTGATCGGGCGGCAGAATGCGAGCATGATGTTCCTGAGCGGCGACCGCTATGATGGATCGGAGGCGCTGGAGATGGGGCTGGTGGATGATCTGGTCGATCAGTCCCGCCTGCTCGGCCGCGCGCAGACCATGGCGGCGACGATTGCGGAGAATGCACCGCTGGCGATCCGCTCAACCCGCAAGACGCTGCGTGGCGATCTGCCCGCCGGCGTGCGAGCCGCGACGGCTCACGAGTTTAGCGAGCAGCAGTGGCTGATGAAGACGGATGACTTCAAGGAAGGCGTGCGTGCCGTGAGCGAGCGCCGCGCGGGGGACTTCAAGGGGAAGTGAGCACGCCCTCGTCCTTCGAGACGAGCCCTTCGGGCTCTCCTCAGGATGAGGACTAAACCGCTGATCGCAGGGTGCATTGGAGCGGAGCGGAAATGCACCGCAAGCGGTCGACGTAGCCCTACAGCGCCCCGATACCGCCGATGAAGACCTTCACAGCGCGTTCCACGTGGTCGTGGATTTCCTGCTGGGTCGGGCGGTAGTTCGGCAGCATCAGCGAGCGGAACTGGAGGCGGGAGCGGACGAGGTCGAAATAGACCGAGGCGGCCAGCTCGAAGTTCTCGATCTTGATCTCGCCGGCTTTCACGCGGTCTTCGAGATAGGTGGCCAGCGCCTTGCGGATCGCCTCGGGGCCGCGCTTGGCCCACTGTTCGGCAACGTCCGGGAATTTCTTCGCCTGAGCCACCATGAGACGCATCGTGTCCAGCGTTTCGGGTTGCGTCTGCTTGGTCAGGAAAACCTCACCGATACGCTGAAGACCTTCGCGAAGGGGCGCATGGGCTGCGAGTTGGACGCCCATCTGCTCGGTCAGCTCGCTGACGCGGCTGTCGATCATGGCTTCGAACAGGCCCTGCTTGCCGCCGAACTGGGCATAGAGCGTGGAGAGCGAGCCGCCTGCACGGCGCACGATCTCGGCCATGTTGGCCTGCTCGTAGCCGAACTCGAGGAAGACATCGCGTGCTGCGCGAAGGAAGGCGGCGCGGCGCAATTCAGCGCGGCCAGCCTCAGGCTCCTGGGCGGTAGTGGCGGTGGTTTCGACCGAATCTTCCTGCGACATTTTAATAGAAATACTCGTTCTACAGGCGCCTTGATACTCAAGGACGGATAGTTACATTTCAACGGAAACGTAACACGAATTACATAGACTGCGTCTCTCCCACGCAGCCTATCTCTGCTTCCGTACAGGACAACACATAATGGCCCTGACCACCGTGAAGAAGGACGCAGAGGCGCCTCAACCCGCCGCAGCCCAGCCCGCGATCCCCCCGCCGGGCGCCGGACAACCCGGCGCTTCAGGCCAGGCTGAGCCCGCCGCCACCGCGGCAGGCGGCGCAAAGGGCGGCCTGCGAAAGAAGATCCTGCTCGGCGTGGCCGCTGTCGCCGCTGTGGGCGTCGTCTGGTTCGCCGGCGACTGGTTCCTCAACGGCCGCTTCAATATCTCGACAGATAACGCCCAACTCCGCTCCGACATCGCGCGCGTGACGCCGAAGGTTGAGGGCTATGTGAAGGCGATCCACGTCGTCGAGAACCAGACGGTCAAACGCGGCGACCTGCTGATCGAGCTCGAATCTGACGAATTCCAGACCCGCCTCGCCTTCGCCAAGGCCGAGCTGGCGCAAGCCGTGGCTGATGCAACACAATCGCGTGCGCGGATCACCGCTCAGCGCGATAACCTAGCGGAAGCTCGCGCCGCGCGCGAAGCGGCCGACGCCTCTGCCGACCTCTCCTCCTCCGACGAGAAGCGCCTGGCCGAGCTGGCAGAGAAGGGCTGGTATCCCAAGGCTCGCCTCGAACAGGCCGAAGCTGCCCGCCGCACAGCTGACGCCCAGCTCTCGCAAGCCACCGCCACGATCACAGCCCAGCGCAGCCAGCTCTCCAGCGCCGAAGCCGCCGCTCTCTCTGCTGACGCAAAGGTTCAAGCCGCTCAGGCCAAGGTCGAAGCCGCCCAGCTCGAACTCGATCGCACACGTATCCTCGCCCCGATGGATGGCGTCGTCACCAAGAAGGACGTCGTCGAAGGCCAGATCCTGTCGCCGGGCCGCGTCGCCCTGTCGATCGTCTCGTCGAACGATGTCTGGGTGGTCGCCAACTTCAAGGAAACCCAGATCACCGACATGCGCGCCGGACAGTGCGTGAACGTCCATGTCGATGCGCTGCCCAGCCTGCACGTCACCGGCAAGATTCAGAGCCTGTCGCCCTCGACCGGCGCCACGTTCAGCCTCGTCCCGCAGGACACCGCAACCGGCAACTTCACGAAGATCGTGCAGCGCGTGCCGGTGAAGATCCTGCTCGACAAGGAAGCACTGGCCACCGGCCTGCTGCGCACGGGCATGCAGGTGACGGCCACGGTCTCCACCAAGCCTGACTGCGAGTAACGGCGATGAGCGGCGCCGCCGCCACCGCAGCTCCGGCGGCCTATACCCCGCCGAAGCCTGGCACCCGCGAATCCATGATGTTGAACATCGGGTTCTTCGCGATGGTCATCGGCATGTTCATGGCGATCCTGGACATCCAGATCGTCGCCTCCTCCATCCAGCAGATCCAGGCCGGCGTTTCAGCTTCGGCTGAAGAGATCGCGTGGATTCAGACCAGCTACCTGATCGCTGAAGTCATCGGCATTCCGCTCTCGGGCCTGCTCAACCGCGCGCTGTCGATGCGGCGTCTGTTCGTCTACTCCGCTGCGGGCTTCACGCTTGCCAGCGTGATGTGCGCGCTGGCGTGGGACCTCAACAGCCTGATCATGTTCCGCTGCATCCAGGGCTTCCTCGGCGCGGCGATGATCCCGACCACCATGGCCGCCGCATTCACCCTGTTCGGCCCGAACCGCTCGATGATACAGCAGGTCGCCATCGGCATGGTGGCGACGCTGGCCCCCTCCATCGGCCCCACACTCGGCGGCTGGCTCACCGAACACATGAGCTGGCACTGGCTGTTCCTCGTCAACGTCATCCCCGGCATCATCGCGGCAACGCTGGTCTGGCGCTGCATCCCCAAGCAGCCCCCGCAGCTTCATCTCATCCGCAACATCGACATCATCGGCCTTGCCGCCATGGCGTTGTTCCTCGGCTCGTTCGAATACGTGTTCGAGGAAGGCCCCACCGCCGGCTGGTTCGAGGACGATCACCTCATCATGTGGATGGCGCTGTGCGTGATCGGCGGCTTCATCTTCTTCTGGCGGGCGCTCACGCGCGCCAATCCGGTGGTCGACCTCAAGGTCTTCAAGGACCGGAACTTCGCTGTCGGATCGATGGTGGCCGTCGTTGTCGGCTTCGGCCTGTTCGGCTCGGTCTACCTGACGCCGCTCTTCCTCGGCACCGTGCGCGGCTACAACTCGCTGCAGATCGGCCAGATCATGAGCGTGGGCGGCATCGCCATGTTCATCGGCGGCCCCATCGCCGGCGCGCTGATCCGCAAGATCGACCCGCGCATCGTCATGGCGTTCGGCCTCAGCATTGCGGCCATCGGGCTCTACTGGAACAGCTTCCTCACCGCTGACGCCTCGTTCGAGGAATTCTTCTGGCCGCAGGCGCTGCGCGGCGCCGGCCTGATCATGGCGATGGTGCCGTCCAACTTCGTGGCGCTCGGCACCCTGCCGCCGCTCAAGCTGCCGAACGCCACCGGCCTGATCACGGTCTGCCGCAACCTTGGCGGCGCGGTGGGTCTCGCGGCGCTGAACACCATGCGGTTGAACTACACCAACCTGCACAGCCAGGAGATTTCGGCTGGCCTCGATCCGTCACGCCCGGAGGTTCAGGACTGGCTGATGCAGGCCGAAGCCACCCTGCGCGCCAGCGGCGTCGCGGACCCGACCAACAGCGCCATCGGCCAGCTCACCCGCCGCATGCAGACCGAAGCGGCCGTGATGACGTTCAACAACCTGTTCCTGGCGATGGCGATCTGCTTCGCGGTGATGATCCTGCTGGTCCCGCTGCTGAAGAAGCCGGCGGCAGCGAACGCCAGTGCGGCCAAGGAAGCGCACTGAGGCTGGTGGACCAAGCGGGCCGACCCCCACCTGTCCTCCCCCTTTCAGGGGGAGGGACCATGTTGCGTGAACTTACCTGACATCAAAGCGCGGTTAGGCTGCAGGGTTCCTCCCCCTGAAAGGGGGAGGACAGGTGGGGGTCGGGTTCAGCGACCCGAAACCTGAGTTCTATCCCAGATGCAGGTACGCCGGATCGAAGCCGGAAATCTCCGCGAGGCGACCCCGATCCAGAAGATCGATCGCGCCCTTGCGGTATTCCGCAATCTTCTCTTCCGACAGGCGGCGGAAGGTGCGGTTCACGTGGATCACGCTGATCCCGAGAATGTCGGCGAAGTCTTCCTGGTTGAGCGGCAGCTCAATGGTCTTGCCGCGCATCAGGCCAATCGCCGACAATCGCGCCTCCAGTTCGCACAGCGCGTGCGAGAGCTTTTCCAGACTGTCGCGGCGGCCAAGAGAGACCACGCGCTCGGCCAGGATCGAATCCTCCTGCCCCATCGTCCAGGCGATGGCGGCGGCGAGGCCCGGATGGCGCTCGAACAGTTCAGGGCCTTGCGGCGCTTCGATCTGAATGACGCTCACCGCTGTGCGTGCCGTTAGGTCAAAGCTGGACGCCTTGAAGAGCAGACTGTCCGCACACAGGATGTCGCCTGGCAACGCGTAGTTGACGATCTGGCGGCGGCCAGAGGCCAACCCGCGCGAACGGAATACCCAGCCGCTTTCGACCAGGTATAGCTGCGAACGCCGCTCGTTCTCTTTGACGATCGGACGGTTGGCGGAAATCTCTACGCGGTCGCGCGCCAGCGCTTTCACATCGCGCACCAGCACATCCGCCAGCCCGTTGAGCGCGGTCATTTTCCGGCGCAACAGCTCGGCCGCTTTGTCGATAGGGGAATCTGTCCTGTACATGTCTGTGACGTCCATCAACGCCCCAAACCGGCGCGACAGGCCGCGCCAGCTTTCGAAACTGCATCAGTAAAGCGGTCGTCGAACTCAAGGTTGATGGACCACTTAATGGCTCGGTTCGGCATGTCGCACCTTCGCTAATCCCCCTGGACCCAACTATCTCAGTGGAATCGAACGCGACTTTGCGTAGATTAGTTCCCTGACAAAAAAACATGCGAAAACAGTGAGCAGCCCCTTTCCGAAATTTGTTCCCGGATTAGCACAGGCAAAGTGGTGACCATTCCGTGGCGACGCCGAGACAAACCTGCCGAGGCAAGCTGATCGAGGGCGGGAGGGCGACAACAATGCCGGCTGGCGCGTGCGACTGCGTCTCGAACACCCCCAGCGCCGTTCGTATTCCCATCGATGGGAGTGCGACTAAACCGACCGGAGCAGGACTAATTCGTCTGGCCGGTTTCCGCCTCTTGAGTTGGCCCGTGCCTTCCCTAACTCATGACAAGGTGGACGTCGCGGCTTTCGGGCGCGTGCGTTATGCCTGAGGGGGCGCCGCTACCGGGCCCCGTCTTTGACTGCGATTGCTTTTCACTCCCCGACTGCTTCTTGAAGGGTCAGACAATTCATGGACTTTGAACGCTATACCGAGCGCGCACGCGCAGCTGTACAAAGCGCCCAGACGAGCGCGCTTGCCGGCGGCCATCCGCAGATACTTCCCGAACACCTCGTCAAGGCGATGTTCAGCGATCGCGACAAGCTCGCGCTGAACCTCATCCGCGCGGCTGGCGGCGATCCCGACCTCGCGCAACAGAACATCGACAAGCTGATCGGCGCGCTGCCGAAATCCACAGGCGGCTCGCAGCCGGGCCTGAGCCAGGATCTGGCGCGCCTGTTCCAGCTTGCAGAAGAAGAAGCCACCAAGGCGGGCGACGACTACGTCACCACCGAGCGCCTGCTGCTCGCCGTCACCAAGACCAAGGGCAAAGCCGCTGATGCGCTTAGCGCTGCGGGCGCCACCACCGGCGCGCTGGTGAAAGCCATCGCTGACCTCCGCAAGGGCCGCACCGCCGACACGGCGACGTCCGAAGAGAAATACGAAGCCCTCAAGAAATACGCTCGCGACCTGACCGAAGCCGCGCGCGAGGGCAAGCTCGATCCGGTCATCGGCCGCGACGAGGAAATTCGCCGCTGTATCCAGGTGCTGAGCCGCCGGACCAAGAACAACCCCGTACTCATCGGCGAACCCGGCGTCGGCAAGACCGCCATTGCGGAAGGCCTCGCCATCCGCATCGTCGATGGCGACGTGCCGGAGAGCCTGAAAGAGAAGAGCCTCATGTCGCTCGACATGGGCGCGCTCATCGCTGGCGCGAAGTTCCGCGGCGAATTTGAAGAGCGCCTGAAATCCGTCCTGCAGGAAGTGACGCAGGCGCAGGGCAACATCATCCTGTTCATCGACGAGATGCACACGCTGGTCGGCGCGGGCAAAGCCGATGGCGCGATGGATGCCTCCAATCTGCTGAAGCCCGCCCTCGCGCGCGGCGAGCTGCATTGCGTTGGCGCGACCACGCTCGAGGAATACCGCAAGCACGTCGAGAAAGACGCCGCCCTCGCCCGCCGCTTCCAGCCGGTCTTCGTGGGCGAGCCGACGGTCGAGGACACGATCTCGATCCTGCGCGGCCTGAAGGAGAAGTACGAAGTCCACCACGGCATCCGCATTTCGGACGCCGCGATCGTGGCCGCCGCCACGCTCTCCAACCGCTACATCACCGATCGTTTCCTGCCCGATAAAGCCATCGACCTGATGGACGAAGCCGCCTCGCGCCTGCGCATGGCCGTGGAATCCAAACCCGAAGAGCTCGACGAAATCGATCGCCGCCTGATGCAGCTGCGCATCGAGGTGGAAGCGCTGAAGAAAGAGAAAGACGACGCCTCGCGCGACCGCCTGAAGCGCCGCGAAGCCGAGATCAAGGAACTGGCGGCCAAGTCCGACGAGATCACCACGGCGTGGAAAGCCGAGAAGGATCGTCTCGCCGGCGGCACGCAGGCCAAGGAACGTCTCGACAAAGCCCGCGCCGAACTCGCCGACGCCGAGCGCCGCTCGGATTGGGCGCGTGCGGGCCAGATCAAATATGGCGACATCCCCGCCCTCGAAAAACTGATCACCGATGCCGAAGGCAAGGAAGGCGGCGCCGCAGAAGGCAAGCCGCTGGTGAAAGAAGTGGTCGATGCCGAAGCCATCGCCGCCGTCGTCTCACGCTGGACGGGCATCCCCGTCGACAAGATGATGGAAGGCGAGCGCGAGAAGCTGCTTCAGATGGAAGACAAGCTGCGCGAGCGGGTTGTCGGCCAGGAAGAAGCGCTTGAGATCGTCTCCAACGCCGTCCGCCGTGGCCGCGCCGGCCTGCAAGACCCGAACAAGCCGATCGGCTCCTTCATGTTCGTCGGCCCCACCGGCGTCGGCAAGACCGAGCTTACGAAAGCCCTCGCCGAATTCCTGTTCGACGATGACAGCGCCGTGCTCCGCATCGACATGTCGGAGTACATGGAGAAGCACGCCGTCAGCCGCCTGATCGGCGCGCCTCCGGGCTATGTCGGTTACGAGGAAGGTGGCGCGCTCACCGAAGCCGTGCGTCGTCGCCCCTATCAGGTCATCCTGTTCGACGAGATCGAGAAGGCGCACCCGGACGTGTTCAACACGCTGCTGCAAGTGCTCGACGATGGTCGCCTCACCGACGGCCAGGGCCGCACCGTGAACTTCAACAACACGGTCATCATCATGACGTCCAACCTCGGCGCCCATGCGTTGGCGGAGGACAAGTCGGAAGGTGAAATCTCCGGCCCCGCCCGCGATGCCGTGATGGAAGCGATCCGCGCGCACTTCCGCCCGGAATTCCTGAACCGTATCGACGAGATCGTCTTCTTCAAACGCCTCGGCCGCAGCGAGATCGACCGGATCGTGAGCGTCCAGATGAAGCGCCTCGACAAGATCCTCGCCGACCGCCGCATCACCATCCAGCTCGACGAGCCGTCGATGCAGTGGCTGGCCGAGCGTGGCTATGATCCGGTCTATGGCGCGCGCCCGCTGAAACGCGCCATCCAGAAAGAGTTGCAGGACCCCCTCGCACGCCTCATCCTGGAAGGCCGCATCAACGATGGCGACGATGTCAAAGTCACCGTCGACAAGGAAACCGGCGTCCTCGCCCTCAACGGCGTCCCCGCACAAATGAAGCGCGGCGCGATGAACTAAGGACTTGGCTATCCCGAAACGACAACGCGCCGTGGCAACACCACGGCGCGTTTTTCGTTCTAGCTTCCGTGCGACCTAGAAGTCCGCGCGCAGGCCGATGCTGATGCGGCGACCAGACAGCTCGTTCATCGTCGGGAAGGACGGGTGCATGGTGTAGCCCGTCGTCGCTTCGTCGGTGATGTTGATGCCCTTGATGCTGAGCTGCATGTTGTCGGAGATGCGATAGCCGAACGAGATATCGAACTGGCCGTAAGCGTCGCGCCAGATCGGATACATCTCGTAGCCGATGCCTTCCACATACTCGCCGCGATAGTTGTACGAGACGCGCGCGTCGAAGACGTCGTTCTCGTAATACAGCGTCACGTTGTAGGTCTCGTCCGACAGCCCGACCGGCGGGGTCGGAATGCCGAGGATGGACTGGCCCGTCAGCGAGCTGTCGAGCATGGTGTAGTTGGCGTTGATGCCGAAGCCTTCCATCGCTTCGTTGAACATGCCGAACGGCAGGATACCCACGATCTCGACGCCGCTGACATCGTACGAACCCGAAGCGTTCACCGGCTGGTACACGTCGAACTCATAGACGCCGTCGATCGTGCCGTTGGCGTTGTACTTGGTGACGTTGGGCACAGTGCCCGTCAGCTGGCTGCGGACAACGCCCTCGATCTCCTTCCAGAAGTACGAAGCCGCCAGAAGGCCGCCATTGTCGAAATACTTCTCGAGGCCGACTTCCCACTGCGTGGCGTAGGTGGGCTTCAGGTTGGGGTTGCCGTCCGTGAAGCGGAAGGAGTTCCAGCTGGCCGTGCGCTTGTAGGCGAGGTCCGTCAGGGCCGGGCGCATCAGGGTTTCCGAAGCCGCGCCGCGCAGCAGCAGGCCATCCATCAGCTCGGCGGTGAAGTTCAGGCTCGGCAGCGCTTTCTTGTACGAGCCTTCGCTCGAAATCGGGTTCGGCGTATAGCCGGTCGTGCCGTTCGGGTTCTGCACCTGGTGATAGCCAGCCGAATTGACGGTCGTGTCGACATAGCGAACGCCCGCATTCAGATCGACCGGCACATAGCCGACATCGAACGCGAAATCGGCCATGGCGTAGAGGCTCGCGACCTTCTCATCGACCTTGTAGTACTGGCTGACGTCGAACGGCGTCGAGAAACCGGCATAGCGGAAGGTCTTGCGCGCATAGTCGTTCGAAACCTGACGCCAGTTGAGCTGGCGCGCCTGATAGCCGATGCCGCCGGCGATATCGGTCACCCACTGCAGCTCGCTCTGGGCCAGCGTGCGCGTGTTCAGCCAGGCCGTGCTGCCCGCCGAAGGGCCCTGGATGTTGAGCGCGCCATAGTTGCGCTCCTTCGACTTGTCCGTGTAGCGCGCACCGATCTCGATCGCCGACAGCGCCGGCAGGAAGTCCAGGCGCATGTCGTGGCGATAGCTGACCTCAGCGGCGAGCTTGTCGTCGGTGATGGCTTCGAGGGTCGTCTCGTACGCTTCGAACAGATACTTGCTCGGCGCATCGTACATGTTGATCGTGGCCGCGTTGGCGCTCGGGATCGTCTCGCCGCCATTGGCGGTCCAGCGCGTGCGCGAGGGCGCGTAGGCGACGTGTTTCAGGTTGGCGTAGTCGATGGTTTTTTCCGCGCCCGAATAGCCGATCAGCGCGTTCAGCTTCCAGTCGTCTCCGCTCCAATCCATCTCGGCGCTGAGCTGGCTGTAGTCGGTCTCGTTGACCCGTTCCTTGCTGAGGAATTCGTGCTGGGTTGCGGTGTAGGAGACATCACGCAGCACGACCATGCCGAACTCGGACAGCGTGGTCTTGTCGTATTCGTGGATCGTCTCGAACGTCGAGCGGCTGGAGGCCGAATAGCCAGCCGCGTCGTATTCGTCCTCGGTGGCTTCGTAGCTGCCCAGCATGGCGTCGAACGTCAGGCTGAAATTGCTGCTCGGCTTGTATTGCAGCGAGGCCGTCGCGCCCAGCTTGTCCTGCTCGTTCAGGTAAACGCGGTCGCCGACCTTGTCCTGGAAGATGATGCGGCCCGTTTCATCGCGGTTGGCGCGGTTCTGCACCACAACGCCTGCGTCGCGCGCCAGTACGGCGGCGGCCTGGTTGCCGCGCGTGCCGGACACTTCGAGGAAGCGGAAGCTGGGGCGGAAGTTGATGCCGGAGTTGGCGTCTGTGCGGTTCGTGCGCTTGGCCGTCGACAGCGACACCAGCGCGCCCCAGTCACCCCAGGTATTGCTGGCAAGGAAGGACAGGCGCGGATCGGTTTCTTCGGAGATCGAGTTGTAGGCGCCCTCAGCGGACGCGACCAGCTTGAGACCATCATAGTCGAACGGGCGCGCCGTCGAGATCTCGACCGAGCCAGCGATGCCGCCCTCTTCCTGCGCCGCCGTCGGCGACTTCATCACAGTGACCTGCTGGATGATTTCCGAGGCGAAGATATCGAACTCGACATCACGGCCGCCGCTGCCCGATGCTGTGGCGAGATCGTTGATCGTGACGTGCGTGAACTCGGCCGGAAGGCCGCGCACCATCACGCGGCTGCCGAGGCCCTTGTTACGGTCGATCACCACGCCCGGAATACGCTGCAGCGCTTCGGAGAGGTTCTGTTCCGGGAAGTTCGCAACGTCGGTGGCGACGATCGAATCGGAGAAGCCGACCGTGCTTTCCTTGATGTCGACGGCGCGCTGAAGGCTGCGCGCATAGCTGCCGTTGATCACGACAACATCGGATTGATCATTGGCCTCTGCCGCTCCGGCCGGCGCCGGCGTCGTGGTCTCCTGCGCAAACGCCGGAAGCGCCATGGCAACGCTGATGGCCGAGATAGCCGTTGCAGACAAAATGTGCCGTTTGATCATAGTCCCCGCTCCTCCCGACGCGATGCGCGTCAATTCGGCGAGGCTGGTAGGTGACGCTACGCAACGCGTTCAAACCAAAGTTTTATGAAATCGCGGGAATGGCTGCGGCACAGCGATCAACTAAGCGAGATAGGCCTGGTGAGCTCAACCTGCTCGCGGCAATTCGTTTCGCCTAGATCAAGAAGCGGGGCCGCCGAGACGGCGAATCTGTCACCAAAGTGCCACAAGCATCCAAGAACGCGCCTCCAGCCACAGCCTTGCGCCACGTCAGGCATTGCCCCACCGGGATCTCCACCACAGCTAGTCCCCCACTGTCGCCCGAGATCCGGGTATGCCCGTCATGGGCCTGGAGGGACTAGTATGTACCGTACCATGAAGTCAGCCATTCTTGCTGGCGTTGCAGCGACCCCGCTTCTGCTTGGCGTCGCTATAGCTCAACAAGCCGCTCAACCCGCCAGCGATGACATCGTCATCGTCACGGGTACGCGCGTCGAGAATCGTTCGGCGCTCGAAACGGCCGTGGCTGTCGACGTTCTGCCCGCAGCCGTGCTTGAAGCCGGTGGCGTCTCGGAGGTGAACCAGGCGCTCTCGATCGCGCTGCCCTCATTCAACTTCCCGCGCCCCTCGCTGAACGACGGCACGGATACGATCCGCCCCGCAACGCTGCGTGGCCTCGCCCCTGACCAGACGCTCGTGCTCGTCAACTCCAAGCGCCGCCACGCCGCTTCGCTGGTGAACGTCAACGGCTCGATCGGCCGCGGTTCGTCCGCCGTCGATATGAACACCATCCCGACCGCCGCCATCAGCGCGGTCGAAGTCCTGCGCGACGGCGCCTCGGCGCAATACGGCTCGGACGCCATCGCAGGCGTCATCAACGTCCGTCTGCGCGAAGCAGCTTCGGGCGGCAACATCACCGCCTCGTATGGCCAGCGCGAAACGTCCTACGAAGTTCCAACCAACCCCTTCGCGACCACGCTCGGCCTCGCCGCCGCGCCGGGCTCGATCAAACGTGACCGCAGCGATGGCCGCGTCTCAACCGTATCGGGCTGGGTCGGCCTGCCGCTCTTCACCGAAGCCGGCTTC
>DAINAT010000051.1:0-23189 GCA_036733305.1 Hyphomonadaceae bacterium | reverse complement strand
TCAGCGGCCAGCGCCCCCGCATCACCAGCTTCAAGCCCGACTACTCCCACACCCATGCCAGCACCGATGTCATCGCGCTCTGGAAAAGCTTCCACCGCCTCGTCGCGAAATTCGACGACTACGATCGTCTCGCGCATCTCCACGCGACCCGTCTCAAGCGCGAAGCGGAGCAATACCCCGTCCGCCTTGTAGCTTCGCTTCAATGCACCTTCCCCACGCTCCGCATGGTGGAGGCAAACCGCCTGCGCCAGCTCGCCGTCCAGATTGCCTCCACCTGTGCGAAGCACTGGGGGAGGTGGATCGGCGCGTCTTCGCGCCGAGACGGAGGGGGCGGCGCATTCCCGCGCGGTCCGCCCAGCCTCCGCGACTCCCAAAACCCGACCCCCACCACCTCGCAGCCACCTGCGAGATCGCGCCTGCACGCCCCAGCCCCATGGCTAACCAGACTTTACCACCCCCGCCCAACCCGCCGGAATGTTTCACGTGAAACATCCGGTCGGCCCCGGAATCGTAGGGTGCATTGAAGCGAAGCGGAAATGCACCGCCACGGCCAGACGGCGGGAAGGTGCATCAAGATGCACCCTACGGACTCGCGCCCGGCCTACCTTCAGCCCTCATCCTGAGGAGGCCCAAAGGGCCGTCTGGAAGGAAGGGGGCATGCTCACCGCCTCAAACCGCCACCGGCGGAGTGTTTCACGTGAAACATCCCCTCAACCCGGAACCCTACTTCCCAACACAGAACTGCGAGAAAATCCGGTCCAGCAGGTCCTCGGCATCAATCGTCCCGGTAATCCGGCCCAGCGCCCGGGCCGCCAGCCGCAGGTCCTCCGACACCAGCTCGGCCCCCATCCCGATCCGGGCGCCCTCCAGCCCGCGCTCGACAGCCGCCAGAGCTTCCTCGACCAGCTCCCGATGCCTGGCCCGGGTCACCAGCGGAGGCTCATCCGCATCCAGCCGCTCCCGGACCACCTGCGCCAGACGCCGCTCGAACCCGTCGAACCCGGCCCCGGTCGTCGCCGAGACCACAAAGACGTCCTCAGCCCCGGATTCCGCAGGCGCAGAGCGAACCAGGTCGGCCTTGTTGAAGACTTTCAGGTCCCCGGGCCGCACCCCGGTCAAACCCGAACGCATCGGACCGGACGATGTTTCACGTGAAACATCCCCCCCGGCAGTCTCGGACGCATCGGACACCCAGATCCGCAGATCGGCTTCCTCAGCCCGCGCCAGCGCCCGTTTCACGCCCTCGGCCTCGATGGCGTCCGAAGCCTCCCGCAGGCCCGCCGTGTCCGCCACCCAGACAGGATACCCGGCCAGAACCAGCCGCACTTCCACCACGTCCCGCGTCGTACCCGCCACCGGCGACACGATCGCGGCCTCCCGCCGGGCCAGCCGGTTCATCAAACTCGACTTGCCGGCGTTTGGCGGACCCAGAATGGCGACCCGGAACCCCTCCCGAACCGACCTCAACCGCCCCGCATCGCCCAGCGCCGCCTCCAGATCGGCGGCCAGCGCCTCGATCGGCTCCAGTGCGGTAAGGTTAATCTCGCCGGGAATGTCGGCCTCGTCCGGGAAGTCGATCGACGCCTCCAGCGCGGCCATGGCCGACACCAGCAGACCCCGCCACCCCTCGAAAGTCCGGGCCGCTTCGCCCTGGTAAAGCCGCCCGGCCTGCCGCCTCTGACCCTCGGTCTCGGCATCGATCAGGTCCCCGATGGCCTCCGCCTGGGTCAGATCCATCCGCCCCGCATCGAAGGCCCGCCGCGTGAACTCGCCCGGCTCGGCAATACGGCACAGACGGGTTTTCACCGCCGAGGCGAGCACCGCCTCGATGATCGCGGGGCCTCCATGGACGTGAAATTCGACCACATCCTCGCCCGTATAGGAGTTCGGACCGGGCATACTCAGCACTACCGCCTCGTCGAGGAACTCATCGCCGTCAAAAAGCTCGCGAAGGGTCGCAACACGGGGTTCCGGGGCCCTGCGCGTCGAAAAATGGGCCAGTAGTCCCAGCGCTCCCGGCCCGGATGCCCGTATGACCGCGACTCCAGCTCTACCTGAGCCGGAGGCGAGCGCGATGATCGTGTCAGAGGTAGTTCGCTGTGCGGTCATGAAAGCCTTGGGTAGTTCGGCCTACTTGTCGCTTGTTCGGCCTCCGCCGAGCACTACAACCCAGCCAGCCAACAATCCAGAACAGGAGTTTCCATGGGACGCCACGTGACCATTCAGGGCAATGACGGGTCCTTCGGCGCCTACATTGCCGACGGTAAGACCACAAACGGAGGGCAAGCTGGCCCGGCCATCGTCGTCATCCAGGAGATCTTCGGCGTCAACAAGGTGATGCGCGACATCGCCGACAGCCTCGCCGAAGAAGGCTACACCGCCATCGTCCCGGACCTGTTCTGGCGCATCGAACCCGGCATCGACATCACCGACCAGACCGACGCCGAATGGGAAAAAGCGTTCAGCTACTTCAAGGCCTTCAACGTCGACAAAGGCATTGAAGACATTGCCTCCACGATCGATTGGGTCCGCGCGCACGGCCACAAGCATGTCGGCGCAGTCGGCTACTGCCTCGGCGGCCTGCTGGCCTACCTGACCGGCACGCGCACCACGATCGACGCTGTCGCCGGCTATTACGGTGTCGGCATCGACAACTACCTGGCCGAAGCCGGCAAGTCGACGAAGCCAATCCTGCTCCACGTCGCCGAAGAAGACGGCTTCGTCTCGAAGGACAGTCAGGCCAAAATGAAGGCCAGTCTCACCGAGTATAACTACAAGCTCTACTGGTATCCCGGCCGCGACCACGCCTTCGCCCGCGATGGTGGCAAACACTACCACGCAGGCGACGCAAAACTGGCGAACGACCGCACGCTCGACCACTTCCGCAAGCACCTCGGCCAGGGCTGACCTGTCGAAAACGACACTCGAACGAGCTTGAACCCCGGTAGCGCCACCCTCAGCTTAAGAGCTGGGAGCGGTAGCGCTACCGGGCCCGGTGGCTCGGAAGGTCAGGACTTCGCGTAAACGGGATCGCTGAATTTGCAGCGGCTCTGCCAGCTGGCTCGGCCCCGCGGCGCCGACATAAAAAGTCGTGCCGGAACGAGTACTGGCCAGGCCTTCCAGACGCTACCCAGAGCCAGATAGGGCTGGCCCGGCGTTCAGGTCTTGTCGGCTGTGAAGGCCAAGATTTTCTGTTCGCCTTCGACTCGAATTTTTCCCGCTACGGGCGAGCCATCCTTCGACACCGAAATCGCCCGCTGCGCGAGCGCAAGCCGATAGAACTACAGCCGGTAATTGAAGCTGACGCTGACCCGCGCCGTACTCGCGCGGTTCGGCGGCACTTCATGGCGCAGCCAGCTTTCCCACAACAGCAGGTCGCCCGCCTTCGGCGCCACGTAGACAAACCGGCGGTGTGACTCGTCCGCATCCTCGCGCGGAGCAGGCGCCGACATCATCATCGGCAGCCGCGGGTCCTCGAACTTCAACGACGACGCGCCATCAGGCACGCGCACATAGTATGTCCCCGACAGAACGCAGTGCGGATGGATATGCCCGGTGTGTGATCCGCCCGGCTCGAGCACGTTGACCCAGATGTTGTCGAGCTTCAGCCGCTTGCCACGCAAGTCCATCTGCAGCGCGCCGGCGAACGCCTCCACATGCGGCTTCATCACCCGTACCAGCTGATCAAAGCACGTCGCGCGCTGCGGCAGGTCATCCAGCGATGAGTACGAGGTATAGCCCTGATAGCCATGCTCGCGGCACCAGGCGCGACCCGCCTTGTCTTCCTTGGCGAGCATCTTCGCCGCATCGAGAAGATCAGCATTGAGTTCCGCCGAGCCGATGGCGTCGCGGTAGATCTCGGTGACGAAGAGACGTGAGGCGGTCATGCGCGCTTGGTAGGACCGGATTGCGCCCGAGGGAAGCGGGCACGACCATCACGCGAAAAGCAATGCGCATCCGGCGGCCGGATGCATGGTCCGGCAGAACAGGGGAACGAAGCATGGCTCAGACGGCAGCCTTCATCTTCGTCGGCATCATCGCGGCGTTGTGTGTGTTCCAGATAGCGCTGGCGGCGGGCGCGCCGCTGGGCCGCTTCGCCTGGGGCGGCGCCCAGGAAAGACTGCCTACGCCTTTGCGTATCGCCAGCCTCGCGTCGCTGCTGATCTACGGCGCCTGTGCGGCGATAATCCTCGACAAGGCAAAATTGCTGGATGTCTTGGGCGACGGCATAAGTCATGTCGGCGCGTGGGTGGTCGCGGGGTTCATGTCGCTCGGTGTCGTGATGAACGCGATCTCACGCTCAAGGCCGGAGCGCTTCACGATGACGCCTGTCGCGTTCGCACTTGCTGCGTCTGGCTACGTCGTAGCAATGAGCTAGGTTCGACAACTCCCGCCATCGCTAAGTCTTCACGAGTGGTTTCAATCGCGCGTTCGCGACGCGAAAGATTCCCGCGAAAGTTTTTCGCGCAAATCCACGCAGAAGCCGCGCTGTTGATATCGTGGAAACCTCGTCAGACGAACCTTGCTCCGTGGACGGAAGAAAAGGACAGCGAGCAATCAGGACAGAAGATCACCGACAGCACGACTAACGAGCAGGCGTACAACCCGGTTTGGCGGCCGGACAACGGGAGTTCTAAAATGCGTAGCGGGCGAGTACTGAATATCAGCGAGTTGCGGGAAAAACTGGGAGTGGCGGAAGCGGAACCGCCAGCCCCGAGAAAGGCTCCACCGGAGGAGCCAGGATACAGGCCACGGATCGTGTGGCGGCGCGAGGAAAGCGCCCAGACGCCTGAGATGGCGGAGTAAGCAAAAAACAAAAACCCCGCCCTCGAAAAGAGGGCGGGGTTTTCAATTTGGAAATCAGCGTAGAGCATTCGCCCTAGTTGTTCATCGCCTGGAAGAACTCGCTGTTCGTTTTGGTCTGCTTGATCTTGTCGAGCAGGAACTCGATCGCATCCTGAGCGCCCATCGGGTTGAGAATGCGGCGAAGGATGTAGATCTTCTGCAGCTCCTTCGCGTCGGTGAGCAGCTCCTCTTTCCGAGTGCCCGACTTGAGAATGTCGATCGCCGGGAAGACGCGTTTGTCGGAAACCTTGCGGTCGAGGA
Organism: Hyphomonadaceae bacterium; assembly: GCA_036733305.1. Lineage (GTDB taxonomy): Bacteria > Pseudomonadota > Alphaproteobacteria > Caulobacterales > Hyphomonadaceae > UBA7672. The sequence goes on along the minus strand of DAINAT010000051.1, from coordinate 18,083 downwards.
TGATCTCGGAGTTACCCGTACCTTTGAATTCCTCGAAGATGACTTCGTCCATGCGCGAGCCCGTTTCGATCAGGGCCGTAGCGATGATGGTTAGCGAGCCGCCTTCTTCCAGGTTACGCGCCGCGCCGAAGAAGCGCTTCGGCTTCTGCAGGGCGTTCGCGTCGACACCGCCGGTCAGCACTTTGCCGGAGGACGGGACAACCGTGTTGTAGGCGCGGCCGAGGCGCGTGATCGAGTCGAGCAGGATCACGACATCGCGGCCGTGCTCGGCCAGGCGCTTCGCCTTTTCGATCACCATCTCGGCGACGGCAACGTGGCGCGTCGCAGGTTCATCGAAGGTGGACGAGATAACCTCGCCACGCACCGAACGCTGCATGTCGGTGACTTCCTCAGGACGTTCGTCGATGAGGAGCACGATCAGATAGCACTCGGGGTGATTTTCAGCGACCGACTGCGCGATGTTCTGCAGCAGGACGGTTTTACCAGTCCGCGGCGGCGCAACGATCAACGCACGCTGGCCTTTGCCGATCGGCGCGACGATGTCGATCACACGGCCCGAACGATCCTTCTTGGTCGGATCTTTCGGCTCCATCGACAGACGCTTGTCCGGATAGAGCGGGGTGAGGTTGTCGAACGGAACCTTGTGGCGGGCGCGCTCGGGATCTTCGAAGTTGACCTGCGATACGCGGACGAGGGCGAAGTAACGCTCGCCATCACGGGGTCCGCGGATCGTGCCTTCGACGGTATCGCCGGTGCGCAGGCCCATTTTGCGGATCATCTGGGGCTGGACGTAAATGTCGTCCGGGCCGGCGAGATAGTTGGATTGCGGAGAGCGGAGGAAGCCGAAGCCATCAGGCAGAACTTCAACGACGCCGACACCGATGATCTCGACTTCGCGTTCGGCCAGTTCCTTGAGAACCGCGAACATGAGTTCCTGCTTGGACAGGATCGAGGCGCCTTCGACCTCGAGCTCTTCGGCCATAGCGAGCAGCTCGGCGGGCGTTTTTTTCTTGAGATCGTTGAGGAGCACGCGCTCGTGCTCTTCGGTCACGTCATCAGTCATTGGGTACGCACATTTCGATTGTGGTTGTCCGGGAGATGGCGCGAGGCGCACGTCTGCTGGGCATGAAGGATTGGATATCGACCGGACGGTCGATGCTTGGATTTAGGGCCCGAATGCCTGATAAGTCAAGCAGAAACGGCCGTTCCGGGCTCAGCCGAAGGGCTGGACGACCACCAGAATGACGGCGAAAATCGCGATAACCATCGGAATTTCGTTGAGCATCCGGAGCTTCTTCGGCTCGATCGGACGCTGACCGGCCATCACTTTGCGGCCCAGGCCCATCAGATAGCCATGGAAGCCGGACAATCCAACCACCAGCACGATTTTCCCCCAGAACCAGGGCTGGGTGATGTAAAACTGCCAGTTGCTACCGAACAGGGCGAGACCCATCAGCCAGACGAGAATCATCGTCGGATTGAGGATGATCTTGCTCGTGGAGGCCGCAGCCTTGTCCATTGCGGCTTCGAAACGTTCATCGCCCTGAGCTTCGAGCCGATAAACGAGAAGTCTCGGATATATCAGCAATCCCGCCATCCAGGCGATGACCGCGATGATGTGGATAGCCCGAAACCATTCGTACACAGCGAAGCTCCCTCAGGCCGCCTTCGTAGCCGGGGAGCGATGGTTGGGACAGTCCTTCCAGTTCGCCGGGCAAATCCGGCCGCCGCACGATGACCGGATCGGCCCGCCGGCATCGGCCAGCGTTTCCTCGACCAGATCGGCTAGCGTCTCGATGAAACCGGTATCGACGCCAAGAGCAGGGGCGCGGATGTAGTGTTTCACGCCTTTGGCGTCGGCGAGATGTTTGTACTCGATATCGAGTTCGACCAGCGTCTCGATGTGCTCGGACACGAAGGCAACCGGCGAGAGCAGGATCGCCTTTCCTTCCGCCGCCGCTTTCTCGATCGACGCATCTGTTGACGGTCCAATCCATTTCAGCGGACCGACGCGCGACTGGTAGCAGATCTCGACTTCCCACTCGGCCGGCAGCAGCGGCTTAAGCGCAGCAGCCGTGCGTTCAACTTGCCACTGATACGGATCACCGGATTTCACGACGACTTCCGGCAGGCCATGAGCTGACAGCAAGCAACGCACATTCGCCGGCTTGCCCGCTTGCTCCCAGGTTTCGATCAACTTGCGCGCATGCGCTTCGATGAACTTCGGCGTGTCGGGATAGCAGCACACAGCGACGCCACTCGGGCCGCCAGCTTGCTTCCACGATTTCAGCGATGACGCCGTCGTGGTTGTGGAGAACTGCGGATAGAGCGGCAGTAGCACGACCTTCGTCGCGCCCCACGCGAGAACTTCGCTCACGGCGTCAGCGGCATACGGCTTCCAATAGCGCATCGCGATAAAACTCTTCGCGCCACGTCCACGCTTCACAAGTTCCGCATCGAGCGCCGCCGCTTGCTTCTTCGTTTCGGGAAGCAGGGGAGAGCCACCGCCCATCCGCGCATAATTTTCACGCGCACTCGGCGCACGTGATTTCGAGATCATGCGCGAGACGATGAAACGCACAGGCAAGGGCGAGCGGATGATTGCCTTGTCACTGAACAGGTTTTTGAGGAAGGGCTGAACATCGTCGGGGCCATCAGGTCCGCCGAGATTGAACAGCACAACCGCGATTTTTTCGGCCGGGTTGGTCGGGCTCACGCCATGCTCCGGATCGTGCGCAACACCGATTCTACATGGGGAATTGGCACTTCCGGGGTCACGCCATGGCCCAGATTGAAGATATGCGGCCGGCCTTTCAGCGTGGTGATGATCTCTCGCACACGCGCTTCCATGTCCGGGCCACCAGCAACCAGTCGCATCGGATCGAGATTGCCCTGCACAGGCATGCCTTTCGGCAGCATCGCATCAATGCGCTTCAACGGGATCGCCGTATCGAGACCCACCGCGTTCACGCCCGTACGTTCCGCATAATCGACCACCAGACCACCTGCGCCGCGCGGGAAACCGAGGATCGGTTGCTTCACGCCAAGTTCCCGCACGCGTTTTACGAGGGCAGCCGTCGGTCCGATCACCCAGCGCTCGAAAGCATCTTCGGGAAGTCCCTCGGCCCAGCTTTCAAACAGCATCAGCGCATCCGCGCCGGCATCAGCCTGCATCTTCAGGTAATGCGCGCTGGCTTCGACGAGCTGTTCCAGCATGCCGTCGAGATCCTGCGGGTGTTCATAACCGAACAGGCGCGAGTCCGCCTTGTCCGTGCCGCCACGTCCTTCGATCGCGTAAACGCCCACAGTCCACGGTGAGCCGGCAAAGCCGATCAGCGTGGTGGAGTTATCCAGGCTTGCGCGAACACGCTCCACGGTCTCCCCAACGGGCGCCAGGTGCGCGAGGATTTTCTCCATCGGCACTTTCGAAAGATCGGAAGCCTTCGTTGCGGGATCGACGCGCGGGCCTTCGCCTTCGAGGAAGCGAACATTTCGTCCCATCGCGTCGAGGATGAGCAGGATGTCCGCAAACAGGATCGCGCCGTCCATGCCATAGCGGCGAACCGGCTGCAGCGTTGCTTCCGCTGCAAGGGCAGGGGTGTAGCAGAAATCGAGGAAGTCACGCGCCTTGGCTCGGGTCTCCCGATATTCGGGAAGATGCCTTCCGGCTTGCCGCATCATCCATACGGGAACGGTATCAACGCGTTCGCCCTGAAGCACTCTAAGCAATCTTCTATCGGTCAAGCATCACCCGGCGTCGGAGAGAGAAGAGAAGAAGACTCTTCTCTTATATTGAATCTGAATCTTAGATTCTTTGGTGGTGTTTAGTCGGTTCATAAGTGCGTGCAACGCGCTGTCCCCAACTCATCCACACAGCCGCTCACCGAGAATCCTGCTACGTTCCGACAGGGCAGCGCAGGTTAACCTCTCGTTAAGACCTTGGTTAACAATGTCTTAAAGAGAGTCGAGTCCCAAAGCCGTGACTCATGGGCGCCAAAATCATGAGTCTTCTTCAGGCTCTCCACCTGTGACTCGTCGTGTGAGCGAGTCGTGTGAGGTTTCGCGGCTTCAGCTTGTCCACAATCCACTCCCAGCGGTATGGGATAAACACGTTCAAAACTCGCACGGATGACATAAAGCCCAGCGAATGACGCTTGAGACCTACTTCAACGTGCACCTGGTTTCGGATTCGACCGGCGAAACACTCAACGCAGTGATGCGTGCCGCCTGCGCGCAGTTCGACGGGATCGCGCCGCTCGAACACAACTACTATCTCGTGCGCTCGCCCAAGCAGCTTGAACGCGTGCTCAAGGAAATCGAGAACGCGCCGGGTGTGGTTCTCTACACGATCTCTGATGAAGGCCTGCGCACGAAGCTCGAAGAACGCTGCCGCGAACTCGGTTCGCCCATCCTTCCAGTGATAGACGCGGCTGTGAACATGCTGTCGCGCTATCTCGGCCTAGCGTCTGCTCACAAGGTCGCGGGTCAGTATCACCTCGATGCAGAATATTTCGCGCGGATCGAGACGATCAACTTCGCGCTCCAGCACGATGACGGGCAGGGCACTGATCGCCTGCGCGAAGCCGACGTCGTTCTGGTTGGCGTTTCACGCACATCGAAAACCCCGACCTGCGTTTATCTCGGCAACCGCGGCATCAAGGCCGCGAACGTACCGCTCGTTCCCGGCGTCGAAGTGCCGGAGATTCTCACAGGTCCCGATGCGCCACTCGTCGTGGGGTTGAAGATTTCACCTGACCGGCTGGTGCAGATCCGCCGCCATCGCCTGCTGTCGCTCAACGAAACGCCCGACACGTCTTATGCCGACGAGGAAACAGTGCGGCAGGAGATCATCGAAGCCAATCGCCTGTATGTCCGGATGAAATGGCCGACCATCGACGTCAGCCGCAGATCTGTTGAAGAAACCGCCGCTGCGATCCTCAACATCATCCAGGAACACGAGCGCTGATCATGACGCTCCACCCCGACGATAAGAGCCACCGGCTCATTCTCGCATCAAAGAGCAAATCGCGCGCGGCGGTGCTGAAGGCCTGCGGCCTTCAGTTCGAACAGATCGGCTCAGGCGTCGACGAAGATGCGCTGAAAGACGCGCTGCGCGCCGAAAACGCCACCGTTGCAAAGCAGGCGGATCTACTGGCTGAAACAAAAGCGCTGAAAGTCTCGATCTCGCACGCCGGCGTCGTGCTCGGCTGTGACCAGATGCTCGATCTCGAAGGCGTCGGCCTCGACAAGGTCGATACGCGCGACGCCGCACGCGACGTCCTCAGGCGCCTGCGAGGCAAAACGCACATCCTGCAATCGGCGATCGTCGCCTGTGTCGATGGCGCCCCGGTTTGGCGTCACCTCTCGCAGCCACGCCTGCGCGTCCGCAACTTCTCTGACCAGTTCCTCGAAGACTATCTCGACGCTATAGGCGATGCCGCATTCGAAGGCGTCGGCTGCTATCAGGTCGAGGGCAGGGGCGCGCTCCTGTTCGATCGCATCGAGGGTGATTACTTCTCCATCCTTGGCATGCCGCTTCTGCCGCTGCTGCAATGGCTGCGCGATCGCGGGACGATCCCGGCATGAGCAGGAAGCTCTTCGCTGTCGTCGGCGATCCGGTCTCGCACTCGCTGTCGCCGCTGATCCACAATCGCTGGATCGCGGAGGCGGGACTCGATGCGCACTATGCCGCGATCCACCTGCAATCGGCCAACGCCGCGGCGGACATCCGCGCACTCGCCGCCAACTACGCCGGCCTCAACGTAACGCTGCCGCACAAGATGGCCGCGCTGGAAGCCGCGGTTAATGCAACGCCCGAAGCGCGTGCGATCGGCGCGGCTAACACGCTGGCGCGCGAGAACGGTTCCAACTGGACGGCCTACAACACGGATGTTGCAGGATTTTCAGACGCTTTGACCGCTGCTTTGGGTGGAAGCCGTGCTAGCTTGAAGGTCGTGATGATCGGAGCTGGCGGCGCCGCGCGCGCCGCTGTCGCGAGCCTCGCCGCAACGGGCGCAAGACTTGTGATCGTCAACCGGTCGGTCGCAAACGCGCAAGCGCTAGCGGCTGATCTCGCGCCTGGAGCGGAGACGGGGGAATTGAGCCAGCTTGCAGCCTTCGCAGAGACGGCCGACGTGGTGGTGAACTCCGCCAGCCTCGGCCATGCCGGCGGCAGTCTGCCGGATTTGCCCGCGGGCAGGGGGCGCCCCTTCCTCGATCTTTCCTATGGCAAGGCTGCTGCGCAAATCCTCGACGTCGCTGCCAAGTCCGGCTGGACGCCGCATGATGGCTTACCCATGTTGGTCGGACAGGCTGCCGCCGCCTTCCGCATCTGGTTCGGGATTTCCCCGGACGAGGCGGGGGCGCTGAAAGCCTGCCGGGAAGCAGTAGCGGCGCGCACATGATCAAGCTCGCACTCACAGGCTCAATCGGTATGGGCAAGTCGGCCACGGCGGCGCTGTTCGCTGCGCGCGGCATCCCCGTTTACGACGCAGACGCTGCTGTACACGCGGCTTACGCGGCGGGTGGCGAAGCGGTTGCGCCGATCGAGTGGGCTTTCCCGGGCGTCGTCGGAGCTGACGGCAGCGTTGATCGCGCCAAGCTGCGCGAGAAGGTCGCGAAGAACCCCGACGCGATGAAAAAACTCGAAAGCATCGTGCACCCCATCGTCGGCGGCACGCAGAGAGCCTTCCTCGCCAAGGCCGAAGCGGAGGGGCACGATATTATCGTGCTCGACATTCCGCTGCTGTTCGAAACCGGCGGCGACAAGCGGGCTGATGTAATAGCTGTGGTTACAGCGCCTCCCGAGGTGCAAAGGCAGCGCGTCATGGCCCGCGGGCAGATGACGGAGGAGCAGTTCGAGGCGATATTGGCCCGGCAGACGCCCGATTCGGTCAAGCGGGCGCGGGCGGATTTCGTCATCAACACCGGCTTTGGCTTCCCCTATGCCGAGGCGCAGATCGACGAGATCATCGAAACGCTGCGCACGCGGATTCGGCTGGCTACGGAACAGGACGAAACATGCGGGAAGTCGTCTTCGATACTGAAACCACTGGGCTCAACCCCGATCACCCCGACCCCAAGCAGGCCGACCGCATCGTAGAGGTCGGCTGCATCGAGCTGGTGAACTACCTGCCGACGGGCCGTGAATTCCAGATCTACATCAATCCCGGCCGTCCGGTTTCCGACGCGACCGTCCGCATCACCGGCATCACCAACGAAACGCTGCGTGACAAGACGCCTTTCGAGCATCCCAGCGTCGTCGACGCGCTGATGGCCTTCTTCGGCGATGACCCGATCGTCGCGCACAACGCCGAATTCGACCGCGGCTTCCTCAACGCCGAACTCCGCCGCCTCGGCCGCGCGGAGTTGCCGAAAGAACGCTTCATCGACACGCTGGTGCTGGCGCGCGAGCACCGGCCCGGCGCGCCCGCATCGCTCGATGCGGTGTGCAAACGCTTCAGCATCTCGATCGAGAACCGGGTGCTGCACGGCGCGCTGCTCGATGCGCAGCTGCTGGCGATGGCGTATCTCGAACTGCGCGGCGGGCGCGAACGCGCCTTCGACTTCGCAAGCTCGAACGGGGGAGGGGCCGCCGCGATCCAGGCGCCACGCCGCCAGCGCCCGACACCGCTTCCGCCCCGCATCACGCCGGAAGAACTGGCTGAACACCAGGCCTTCATCGGCGGCATGGGCGATGTCGCTATCTGGAAGAAATTCGCCTAGCCGAAATCGGCTACGCCCGAAGCTTATTGCGGCTGTTGGGCTGCAGCTGCTTCGGCTTCCGCGCGCTGGCGCTGCTGGCGATACAGGCCGACGAAATCGATCGGGTCGATCATCAGCGGCGGGTGACCGCCTTCACGCGTGATATCGGCAATGATCCGGCGCGCGAACGGGAAGAGCAGGCGCGGGCACTCGATCAGCAGCATCGGCTCGACGTCTTCGCGGCGGGCGTCCAGCAGCTGCACGACGCCTGCGTAGACCAGCTCGCAGATGAAAACGACGCTATCCTGGCGCTTGGCGCGGGCAGAAAGACGCAGCTCAACCGAGAAAATGGCTTCGGCCGGCGGGCCCGGTTCGACCTTAACATCGATCCCGAGCTCGATTTCGGGGGCCGAATTGCCCTGTTGGCCATTGAACAGGCCGGGGTTTTCGAACGAAAGATCCTTAACGTACTGAGCCAGTACGCGAATTGACGGCGGTCCAGCGGGGGCCGCAGGCTGGTTCGGGTCCTGGGCAGGTGCGTCGGTCATGTGAATTCAGGTCCGGAACTAGCATATACAGAAGGAAGCGCGGCTATCACGCTCCCGCGACGCCCGCAACAACGGGCTGACTCGGAGACTTTTGTGTCTATATTGGTCAGTGAGGAGCAAGGCGTGTGCCTTTTTCCCACGAACTGCCTGAAGGTCACTTTTGAGTATTGATCTGATCATCCTGGCGGCAATCGCGGTTTTCGTGATTTCGCGCCTATACGCGGTCCTCGGCCAGAAAACCGGGGCTGAACCTCCTGCGCGTCGTTATCGCGAGGCTCCGGCCCGTGCCCCGCAGAATGACGAAGACACCGCTGTCGAGGGTGAAGATCGCCCGCGCATCCGTCCTGCGTTCACCGGCCCGGCTGCTGCTGGAATGGAAGCCATCGCGGCGGTTGATACGAATTTCGCGCCCGACGATTTCGTTAAGGGCGCTCGTCGCGCCTACGAGATGACTGTCGGCGCCTTCGCCGATGGCGACCGCGACACGCTCAAATCGCTCGTCGATGACGACGTCATGGAGGTCTACACGGCCGCGATTGCCGAACGTGAGGCTGCCGGAACGGAGCCGATGCGTCTGGTTCGCCTGCGTCAGGCCCGGATCGTCGAGGCTTCGGTCGACGACGTGAAAATGGCCCGCGTCATGGTCTCGTTCGAAAGCGAGCTCAGCGACGGCGACAATCTGCGCCAGGCCAAGGAAATCTGGACGTTCAAGCGCTCGCTGAACAGCCAGGACCCGAACTGGCTGCTGGATGAGGTCGAGACCGCGAGCTGATCCAGCCGCGGTGTGTTATCCAGCATCTGATGACACGCCGGCTCACCCCTGACGAACGCAAGCTGTGGTCGCGCGTCGCGCGCACCGTGCGGCTGTCGCCGGGTCGTGTCGTCGAAGCAGAACACGAGCCTGAACCTCAGACCCATTACACCCCGACGCCCGCCGATCCGCCGCGAGCAGGGGACAATGTCCGGCCGTCGCCGCGCAAGCCCAGTCCGCCTGAAGATCTCTCCGGCCAGCGCCGCATCCGCCGCGGCCAGAACGAGATCGACGCCCGCATCGACCTGCACGGCCACACGCAGGACACGGCCCACCGCGAAGTGGTCGATTTCATCTTCCGGCAAGCAGCCCTCGGCGCACGTTGCGTCCTGATCATCACCGGCAAGGGCAGGCTCGGCACGGGCGTTCTGCGCGCCCGCCTGTTCGACTGGATCGCCGACCCCGATCTCCGCCCCTTCATCGCCGGCTACGCGACCGCACACCCGAGACATGGCGGGGCAGGCGCGGTCTACCTGTTCCTCAGGTCGAAGCGGTAGCGGCCTTCGCCTCGGCAGCGGCGACGAACTCGTCATAGGCGCGCAACGCGTCGGCCGAATACACCATGCTCGGCCCGCCGCCCATCTGCACCGCAACAGCAAGCGTCTCGGCTACTTCCTGGCGCGTCGCCCCGGCCCGCACCGAATTCCGCGCATGATACGCGATGCAGCCATCGCAACGCGTGGCCACGCCAATCGCCAGCGCGATCAGCTCCTTCGTCTTGTGATCCACCGCGCCGGCCTTCTGCGCCTCGCGGCTCAGTCCGCCGAAGGCCTTGATCGCGTCGGGAGCAAGCTGCGCCAGTTCGCGCGAATGTTTGTCCAGCTCCGCAATGCGTTCAGAAAACTCGCCCATCGTCCCACTCCCCAGATTGAACCCCGGCAGCGATCAGCCGCGCGAGGCTTTCTCGTCGATGCCTGATTTGCCCTGACGCGCTTCCAGCGCCTTCGCCACCGTATCCAGCGGCACGCCACGTGAGCGCAACGCGACCAGCAAGTGATAAACAAGGTCAGCCGCTTCCGAAGCCACCGCCTTGTCGTCCTGCGAGGCGACAGCAAGCGCGGCTTCCACGCCTTCCTCGCCCAGCTTCTTGGCGGTCAGGGCGGGCCCGCCCATCAGCAGCTTCGCCGTCCACGACGATGTCGGATCGGCGCCCGCGCGATCATCGATTGTCTTCGCGAGTTCGCCCAGCACTTCGCCGAGGAAAGCTGCAGAACCCAGCGGATCATGCTGCATCGTCATTCTCCCTCAGGCCGGTTCGATCATGCGTACAGGCGCGCCAGCATCCGCGATCGCACGCTTGGCGTCGGCAACGGTCGCTTCGCCGAAGTGGAAGATCGACGCAGCCAGCACAGCATCCGCGCCGCCCTTGATCACCGCATCCGCCATATGCTGCACATTGCCGGCCCCGCCAGACGCCACGATCGGCACGCGCACCACATCACGCACAGCCCGCAGAAGTTCGATATCGTAACCCGTCTTGGCGCCATCGCGATCCATAGACGTCAGCAGGATTTCACCCGCGCCAAGTTCTGCCACGCGCTTGGCAAACTGGATCGCATCAAGTCCGGTCGGGTTGCGCCCGCCATGCGTGAACACTTCCCAGCCAGGCGCAGAATTGACGTCGCCCACGCGCTTCACATCCAGCGCCATCACCACAGCCTGCGCGCCAACCTTGCGCGCACATGCCTTGATGATGTTCGGATCGAGAACGGCGGCGGTATTGATCGCTACCTTGTCGGCGCCCGCCTTCAGCATCGCCACCATGTCGTCCGGCGTCCGCACGCCGCCGCCAACCGTCAGCGGCATGAAGCAGGCATCGGCCGTGCGCTCCACCACGTCGATCATCGTACCGCGCTTCTCGTGGCTTGCTGTAATGTCCAGGAAGGTCAGTTCGTCGGCGCCCTGCGCGTCATAGGCGCGGGCCAGCGCCACCGGGTCGCCCGCATCGCGCAGGTCGACGAAGTTGACGCCCTTCACGGTGCGCCCATCCTTCACGTCCAGACACGGTATAACCCTAACCTTGAGCATGGCTTCTACTCGCGCGGGGGCGGGCGCAGGTCAATTGTCCGGCGCGGCAAAGGTGGCGAACAGGGGCAGATGGTCCGACCCGGTATTTGGTCCCACGCGGTAATCCGTGAGCACCAGCCCGCCGCCGAACTTATATGGTCGATGGGCAGGCCCAGCGGCCCGGCGATCGCCGGAAACGTTCCATCGAACCGGGGATCGCCCGCCCGCGTGCCGGGAACGCTTGAGTAGATATTCCCCCAGGGCGTCGTGTTCATGTCGCCCATGATGATGAACGGCTGATCCCTGTTGAGGTTATCAGCCGTGCGCGGCAATTGCCGGTTCCGGTCGTAGGCGTATTGCGGCCGTCCGGGCGAGGGCGGGTGCGTGGTCACGATCTGCACCCCTTCGAACGGCAGCCGCATGATCACGCCATTGCTATGTTCGAAATAGGTGACGTGAACCTGGTCACGCGCTCCCGCACGCGCGGCGATCAGTGAGCGCTTCGATATTTCGTAGCCACCGTCCGTCTGCGACGGCATCACGGTCAGCGACATGCCAGTGAACAGCTGTCCAAGATCCGCTTCTTTCAGAGCGTCCGGCGCCTCGTAAATGGAGACGACATCTGCCCGGTATTCCTGCGCCAGCTTTGCCACCGCCAGAAGCGCGTCGGGAGAGCGATGTACGTTCGCGCTGACAACGCGCAGCTGCCTTGATGCTTGCGGCGCCTGCTCCGGCAAGGCGAAACCGTTGGTGTTAAGCACGACGGCAGCGTTGAACGCGGCGACCAGGGCCGCCATCGCTGCTGGCCGCATCATCCGCATCGCTCCCGCCGCCATCGCGGCGACAAGGGCTGCAAGAAAAAGCTGCCGCGGCCAGTGCGCGAACAGGTCAAAGGCCCAGCCCAGCCTGCCTTCCACGTCGAGGCGGTCCAGCTGTCCGAGAGCCGTTGCGCCCGCAACAGCCCCGGTAAACAGCCAAACTGCCACCGCCGCCCACCTCATGATGGGCGGACGATGTCAGGAGGAAGTGCTACGCGCCAGCGAATGCCCCGATGAGGTTACCCATCGTCCGCACCAATATCCCGGCGCAGGTGAGGGGACAGTCGCGTTGCAAGCGAGCGCTTCGCACGCTTGCGATCAAGTTGAGCGTTGTCGGTAGCCGGTGATTGATCCGCCTTGCGTCGCAATCGGCCGCGACGCAATCGGCCAGCGAGGCTAGCGGCGCGCGCCAGCCATCTTGCTATGTTCATGTGATCCTGAAGCTTTGAATGAAAGACGAGCTGTCGTGCGATGAGCGTGTTGCATCTTCTGCGTCTCCCTTTCCGGCTTCAGGCTGCGGATGGTCCGCAGCAATTGAACACGCAACGCGCATAGCACGTCGCACGCCCGCAAACAATTGAGGTGTCTGGATAAGGCCTAGCGCGCGGCCAGTAGCGCGTCAGTCGGATCGATGTCGCCATCGTAGAGCGCACGCCCAAGGATCGCGCCCGCGATCGGCGTGCCCGCACGCTGTCGAAGCGCCGTGATATCGCCAACGCTCTTCAGCCCGCCCGACGCGATGATCGGGATCGACACCGCATCCGCCAGTGCGCCGGTCAGATCGATGTTCACGCCGGTCTTCAGGCCATCGCGTGCAATGTCGGTGACGATGATCGCCGCAACGCCACAACCTTCGAATGCTTTCGCCAGTTCGACCGCCTCCATGTCCGTGGTCTCGGCCCAGCCTTGTACCGCGACCTTGCCGTCACGCGCATCGATGCCGACGGCGACATGGTTCGGAAACGCCTTCGCGGCTTCCTTCACGAACTCCGGATTGCGCACGGCCGCCGTGCCGAGGATCACGCGGCTGATGCCTGCATCCAGCCAGCGCTCGACACCTTCCATATCGCGAATACCGCCACCGAGCTGCACCGGCGCGCGCATCACGTCGATGATCGACGACACCGCGTTGTGGTTCACCGAATGGCCTTCAAAGGCCCCATTGAGATCGACGACATGCAGCGCCTCGAATCCCATTGCGGAGAAACGCAGAGCCTGGTCGGCCGGATCATCATTGAACGAGGTCGCGGTCGTCATCTCGCCGCGCAGCAGACGGACACACACGCCGTCCTTGAGGTCGATGGCTGGATAGAGCTTCATTGTTCTTTCGCCGTACAGGGGCGTTTTGGAGAAGGCCCCCATGGGCCCATGAACGCAAGTCTTGTCAACGCGCCCGGCATCCAAAGATCGCGTCAGCCGCCCGTCATGACGCCGTCATGGCTTCCAGCGCAGGAAGTTGGCGAGAATGGTCTGCCCCGCCTGCTGGCTTTTCTCCGGGTGAAACTGCGTGCCGAACAGATTGTCCCGCGCCACAGCCGCCGTGAACTTTCCGCCGTAATCGCAACGCGCCGCCACATGGGCGCTGTGCTCGGCCCTGATGGCGTAGGAGTGGACGAAATAAACGTGCGGGTCCGCCTTGAGCCCCGTCAGTACCGGATGCGGCTTGAGATCCGTCAGCACATTCCAGCCCATGTGCGGCACGGGCAGATCAGCGCCGTCAGCACCTTTCGGCTTGATGCGCTCGACCGCGCCGGGAATCCAGCCTAGCCCGCGCGTCTCCACATCCTCGCGGCCAACGTCCGCCATCAGCTGCATGCCAACGCAAACGCCAAGGAAAGGTCGCCGGCTGCGGAACACGGCCTCGTTCAGCGCCTCGGTAACGCCCGTCCGCGCTGCAAGCCCTGCCGCGCAATCGGCGAAGTGGCCCACGCCCGGCAACACGATGCGATCCGCCTGCCGGATACGGTCCGGATCGTCGGTCAGGGCGACGGTGAGGGGAATTTCAAAATGGTTCGCCGCCGCTTCCAGCGCACGCTGAACCGACCGGACATTGCCCGAGCCGTAATCGATGATGGCGAGACGGGTCATAGCGGGGGTCTATCCCGCTGGGCCCGCCCTGTCATCCGGCTTGGTTTCCTCGCCGGGCGGCCTACAGCGAACCCTTGGTGCTTGCGACCTGGCCCTTCAGGCGGTCGTCCACTACGGCAGCCGCACGCAGTGCGCGCGCGAGCGATTTGAAGCTCGCCTCTGCGATGTGGTGCGAGTTCTCGCCGTACAGCAGTTCCAGGTGGAGACACACGCCCGCATTCATCGCGAAGGCGTGGAAGAATTCCTTGAACAGCTCGGTATCGACGACGCCGACCTTGTCCCGCGTGAAGCTCACCTTCCAGATCAGGTAGGGCCGGTTGCACAGGTCGACGGAGGCGCGAACCAGCGTCTCATCCATCGGAACGTAAGCATGGCCGAAGCGGATCACGCTCGAATAGCTGCCCACGGCTTCCTTGAAGGCCTGGCCCAGCACGATGCCCACGTCTTCCATGGTGTGGTGCTGGTCGATGTGGAGGTCGCCCTTGGCCTCCACGTTAATGTCCATGGCGGAGTGCTTGGCGAAGCTTTCCAGCATGTGGTCGAAGAAGCCCACGCCGGTGGAAATCTTTGATTTTCCAGAGCCATCCACGTCCACGGAAACCTTGATCGAGGTCTCCTTGGTCTCGCGGACCACTTCGGCTTTGCGTGCTTTGTCCGCCATGGGCGGGCCTCCGGTATTAACTGTACGTTCGCTTCCCGAACCTAGCTTTACCCGCGAACGGTCGAGGAATCCTGAATGCGAGGGGGCATTTAGGCCCTGACCCGCACGAACGCCACCGGATTCCCGTCCAGACCGCAGGCAAATGCCCCCGAAAGCTGCCAAAGTGAAAGCTGCCAAAGTGAAATCGCCCAAGCAGACCAGCGAGCGGGCGATTACGGCGGGGTCCGCAGGTGAATCTGGCGCCAGGCGTCCGGCCAGACGCCGTTTCGGTCTTGCCTGCCGCGTCGCGGCGATCGGCCTCGGCGCCGCTATTGTCGCGACCCTGGCCCAATGGATCGCAACGCCGATCATGGCGCAAAACGAAATCCGCCTGCAGCAGGCCATCGCCGTCAGCAGCGGCGTCAATCTTCTGACCGACGTCGCCACCCTCCATGCGAAAGCAGGTCACTGGGACGAGATCGGCGAGCTGGTCGACGCTTTATCCAACGGGTTGCCCGGCGGCCAATCAGTAGTGCTCGACGCGAACTGGAAACGCGTCGCCAGCGATGGCGCCGCCGACCCTTTGCCGGCTCTCGCCGATCTCAAGGTTCTGGCGGCTGAGCACAATGGCATCCTCAACATGGGCAATCGGGTCTATGCCGCCCGCCCGATCGGCAGCGATCGGGTGGTGGGTTACGCCGTGTTCTCGTTCGCCCCGCGCCCCGCGATCAACATCTGGCTCGCCATCGTCGCTCTCAATGCCATCGTGCTTGTACTGGCGCTAACCGTACTCGCGCCTTTCCTGCTGCCCATCGCCCGCCGCGCGCTGAAGCCGGTCACAGACCTGGAACGCGCCATCCGCAGCCGCGATCCCAAGGACAAGTCCAAGCTGGCGGATCAATCGGAAGACCGTCTGCTCAAGCCTCTGCTCACCGCCATCGACGAAGTACACGAACGTTCCGAAGCCGCCATGCGCCGCGCTCTGACGATGGCCTACACCGATCCAGTCACGCGCCTGCCGAACCGCCTGCGCTTCGTCTCGAAGCTCGATGCCAGCGTCGCGGGCGGGCAGGCGCTCTCGCTCGTGATCTGCGATCTCGACCGCTTCCGGCAAGTCAACGTCACCTATGGTCCACGCGCGGCCGATATGGCGCTTGCCGGCGTCGCCGAACGTCTGCGCGCAACCGCTTCGCAGTCTTCGATCGCGTCCTTCTTCGTTGGCCGCATCGGCGCAGACCAGTTCGGCATCCTCATTCTCGATGCCGATCAGCAAACCGTCGCAGACTTTCTGATCGCAGCGGAGAAAGCCGTTGCCGAGACCATGTCGATCGACGATCATCATGTCCGCGTCACGGCGTCTTTCGGCGTCTCACGCGCACCCGACGATGCGCAAACAAGCTTTGACCTGCTGAAGCTCGCCGAAGTCGCACTCAAGGAAGCCAAGAGTGGCGCAGGCCCACGCCGCGCCTTCTTCAGCCAATCGCTGCTCTCCCGCGCGCATGCCAAATTACGCCTCGAAGAGGAAATCCGCGAAGGCCTTGAGCGTGGCGAGTTCGTCGCCGTGTTCCAGCCGAAGGTGAAGCTAGAAACCGGCGAACTCGTTGGTGCAGAAGCCCTCGCACGCTGGCGCCGCCCGGATGGTGCGATCGTCTCGCCGGGTCAGTTCATCCCGATCGCAGAAGAACTCGGCGTCATTCACACGCTTGGCAAAAGCGTCATGCGCGACGCCTGCTTCGCCGCTGCCGGCTGGAACCGCAAGGGCATCATCTCGTCCATCGCGGTCAACATCTCGCCGCACCAGTTCGACGATCCTGACTTCGTCAATTCCGTCTATCAGGCGCTGGATGATTCCGGCCTGCCGCCCGAACTGCTCGAACTCGAGATCACCGAAAGCGCCGCTGTCGCTGACGCCGATCGCGTCGCGCGCATCATGTGGCCGCTCCGCAATCGCGGCGTACGCCTCGCCATCGACGATTTCGGCACGGGCCATTCAAACTTCAGCGCCATCACGCGTCTGCCGTTCGACGTCTTCAAGATCGACCAGCAATTCGTTCGCGCGCTTTCAACTGACCCGCACGCGCCTGCGATCGTCGAGATGATTCTGGCGATGGCCGAAGCGCTCGGTCAGGAAACCGTCGCCGAAGGCGTCGAGACAAAAGAACAGGCCGACTTCCTGCTCCGCCGCGCCTGCACGATCGGGCAGGGCTACTACTACTCGCCCCCGCTCCCCGCCGACGAATTCGACGCCTTCGTTCGTAGTTATCGTCCCAGACCCGCGGATCGCTTCGCGGCGTAGGGTGCATTGAAGCGCAGCGGAAATGCACCGCCAGCGTCTGACGTCGGTATGGTGCATCAGGATGCACCCTGCGTTCAGCACCCCTGCGCAACCGCATCCGGTATGCGGCCGGAGTTCTGCACCAGCACGCCGTTCTGCATCTGCCACGTCACCGTCGTATCGACCGGCACGCTTGAAGCGTTGCCCGTATAGTTCACGGCGAAATCCGCATCCGCCGTGAACGGCTTGATGATCTTGCCCCCGATGTCGGCCGCATCCATCGAATAAGCCAGCGGCGCGCGATCCAGGATCTTCTTCGGCCCCGCATCATCGAACCGGTAGGCCGACACATTCACCACCGTGCAGCCCTGCGCCGTGAAGCCGGACTCATCCGTCATCCCGATGCCGCCATTGCGGGGCAGGGCAAGCGCCGCGATATCGCCCGCCTGTCCCCATCCACCTGACTCATAGAGATCAGGATGCCCGGATGCGACCGACAGCGATCCACCCGACCCTGTCAGGTAGTAGACCGAGATCGACGCTGAACAGGCGTGACACACGTCGGTCTGCTCCTTCGCCGTCACCAGATAGCTCTTGCCGCTTGTCCCCGCGATCACCGTCACCGGTCGCTCGATGCGCGCTAGGTTGTCGCCCGCCGCTGCAATCGGCACTTCGCCCTTCGCATTCGCCTCCGGGAAAACCGCCTTCATCGCCGCGATCGCATCCGGCGCCGAAGCCGCCGCCACCGCTGGCGTTTCGCCCGCAGCAGGGGCGCCAGCCGTCTCGGTTTTCTCCCCGCAAGCCGGAAGAAACAGCGCCAGACCTGTCACCCCGGCCACCCAGACCGCCTGTACGCCCAACCGCATCGCTAACCAGTCTCCTGACTTCTAACGACTATTTAGCCCGCTCCCCCGATGCGACCACCACATTTCAGGCAAGATGCATATCGAAAGTCGATAAATTTGCTTGTTGGCGCGGACCGCACGACATAGACTGCTCAACGGTCAGGAAGTTACCCGCATGTCGTCCGAACCCACTTGGCACTCCACCACCATTCTCGCCGTGAAGAAGGGGCGCAAGCTCGTCGTCATGGGCGATGGTCAGGTGTCGATGGGGCAGACGGTCATGAAGGGCAATGCCCGCAAGGTCCGGCGCATCGGCGATAAAGGTGAGATTATCGCAGGCTTCGCCG
>DAINAT010000050.1:0-23334 GCA_036733305.1 Hyphomonadaceae bacterium | reverse complement strand
CGATGATGGCGATGCGGATGCAGCAGGATCAGGCTGCCGCCTCGACGCCGGTTGCAGCGGGCGAAGTGACGCTGACGCAGACGGTGAACGTGGTGTTCGAGCTGACGAAGTAGGCTCGCGCTTCTCCGAGAACTAAAAACGCCGCCGGTGATGAGCCGGCGGCGCTTCTCTTTCCGGGGAGGAAATTCTGGTCAGATCGCTCTGGTCAGGCGATGCCAATTCTTACTAGGCGATGCCTGTGATGACTTCGTTCTTCTCGTTGAGCTTCACGACGGCGGGGGCGTGCTGGCGGGCGGCCTGCTCGTCCATCTGGGCCCAGGCCGCGATGATCACGCGGTCCTGCACCTGG
Organism: Hyphomonadaceae bacterium; assembly: GCA_036733305.1. Taxonomy (GTDB): domain Bacteria; phylum Pseudomonadota; class Alphaproteobacteria; order Caulobacterales; family Hyphomonadaceae; genus UBA7672. Next base: position 22,985 of record DAINAT010000050.1, on the reverse strand, counting down.
AAGAAACGGGCAGCAGCGCCGTTGACGCCGATGGTCCTGGAGCCACGCGGCGCTTCGATCGCATAGGTGGTGATGCGCGCGCCGTTGGTGACGTTCCAGATATCGATCTGCTCGTGCGGCAGGATGCCGGCCTGTTCGAGGAGATCCATGTCGATGGAGCACGAGCCTTCATAGTGAAGGTCGCATTGGGTGACGGCAGCCCGGTGGAGCTTGCCCTTCATCATGGTCAGGATCACGAAACTCTCCTAACGCCCCGCTTGCGGCGGGAAATCGCGCTGAAGCCTTACACTGGAGGGGTTTCCCTGCCGTAAAGCGATTGCGCAGCCTTTTGCCGAACTCGCTCCGGGCCTGTTGGCCCACGCGCCGGCATGGTTAAGGTGAGAACGGCCCAGGCCCCGATTGATTGAGCGGGTAGCCCGGCGTAGTTCCCGTTAGCGCAACCGATACATACGGTCGCCGAAAGGAGCCTGATATATGGCCCATGAGTTCCGTTACGTCCAGTCCGGGGATCAGTCCGTTCGCGTAGCTGTGATGGGATCGGGGCCGCTGGTCCTGATGGTCCATGGCTTTCCGGAGAGCTGGTATTCGTGGCGGCATCAGCTGGAGCCGATCGCGCAGGCGGGGTTCACGGCGGCGGCGATTGACGTGCGCGGATATGGCGGGTCGTCCAAACCCTACCCCGTTGAGGCCTACGACATGGCCAGCATCGTTGCCGACAACCAGGCGGTGGCGGATGAGCTGGGCGGCGGCAAGGCCATTCTGGTGGGGCATGACTGGGGCGCGCCGATCGTGTGGAACACGGCGCTGATGGATACGCAGCGCTTTACAGCGGTGTGCGGCATGTCGATCCCGCACATGGGCCATGGCTCGGCGCCGCTGATCGACGTGTCGCGCAAGATGTACACGGAGAACGGCCATTTCTTTTACATGGTCTATTTCCAGAACGAGGGCGTGGCCGAGGCCGAGCTAGAAGCCGATGTACGGGATACGATCCGGCGGGTTTACTATGCGTGGTCGGGCGATGTGCCGCCGGGAGGTTGGCCGGTGGGCAAGAAGCATGGCGAGCCGTTCCTGCTGGGCATGAACGATCCCGGACAGTTCCCGGCATGGCTGTCGGACAAGGACATCGACTATCTGGTGACGGAGTTCGAGGAATCGGGCTTCCGCGGGCCGCTGAACCGCTATCGCAACTTCCATCGCGATTATGCGGTGGCTTCGCGCTATGCCGGGCAGAAGATCCAGCAGCCGGCGCTGTTCATGGCGGGATCGAAGGATGTGGGAATCCGCATGTTCGGCCGCGATGTGGAGACGAGGATGCGCAACCACTTTGCGGACCTGCGCGGCTTCCACGCGATCGAGGGTGCGGGCCACTGGAACCAGCAGGAGAAGCCGGAAGAGACGAACCGGCTGCTGATCGACTGGCTGAAGGGGCTGTAGCAACCGATGCCAGATACACCTTCGGATGGCGGGCTGAACCGCCGGAATATTCTTGGCGGCCTCGGGATCGGCGCTGCGCTGGTGGCGGCGCAGGGGTGCGCGAGCCCTGCGGGCTCTGCCGAGCCGCACATGGGGCCGCACATGGGGCCGATGCACGACATGACGCCGCCCGCGCCTGCCGGTGGACGGCCTCGGGTGGCGATGCTGGTCTATCCGCAGATGGTGTTGCTGGATCTGGTGGGACCACAGACGGCGCTGAAGATCGCGGGCTATGACATTGATCTGGTGGGCAAGGACGAGCGTCCGGTGATGACAGATGTTGGCGTGGCGATTGCGCCGACGACGACGTTTGCGACGTATGCGGCGACGCCGGACGTGTTGTTCGTGCCGGGCGGGATCATGGGCACGGTTGCGTGCATGAACGACGATGCGACGCTGGCGTTCGTTGCGGCCAAGGGCGCGAGCGCGAAGTGGGTAACCAGCGTTTGTACGGGTAGCCTGGTGCTGGGCGCAGCGGGATTGCTGAAGGGCTATCGGGCGACGTCGCATTGGGCGGTGCGGGATCTGCTGCCGATCATGGGCGCGACGATGTCGGCGGATCGTGTTGTCGAAGATCGCAACCGGATGACGGGCGGCGGCGTGACGGCGGGGATTGATTTCGGGCTGACGCTGATCGAGCGGATGATTGATCGGGCTACGGCTGAGCGGGTGCAGCTGACGATTGAGTATGCGCCTGCGCCTCCGCTGCGTGCGGGAACGCCGGAAGAGGCTGGGCCGGAGATGGTGAGCGCGATGCGGGCGCGGCGGGCGTCGATGGACACGCCTGCCCGTCAGGCGGCTGAGCGCGCTGCGGCGCGGCTGGGTATTTGAGATAACGGAGATGAGCATGACGAAGCTTGAAGGACGGGTTGCGCTGGTGACGGGCGGCGCGCGGGGCCTTGGCGCAGCGGCGGCGCGGGCGCTTGCGGGCGAAGGCGCGAAGGTGGTGATCAGCGATATTGGCGATGGCAATGAGACGGCCAAGTCGATCGGCGGCGCCTATGTGAAGCACGATGTGACCAGCGAGGCGGATTGGGCCAACGCCATCGACTTCACCAAGAAGACTTTCGGCGGACTGGATATTCTGGTGAACAATGCCGGGGTTTTCTGGGTGCGCCCGATTTCGATGACGACGCTGGAAGCGTTCAAGCAGATGCAGGCCGTGAATGTGGACGGCGTGTTCCTCGGCCTGAAGTACGGCATTCCGGCGATCGCCGAGCGGTCGCAGAAATGGGAAGGCGGCGGGTCGATCATCAATATCTCGTCGGTGGCGGGACTGATCGGGTCGGCCAATACGCTTGCCTATAACGCATCGAAGGGCGCAGTACGCCTGATGACCAAGGGCGCGGCGATCGAGTGCGCTGAGCAGAAGCTGAAAATCCGGGTCAACTCGGTGCATCCCGGCATCATCGATACCCCGATGATGGACGGGGCGATTGCGGTCATCTCCAAAGCAGCCGGTACGGACGCCGAGACCGAGAAAGCCCGCATGGCGAAGCGCCACCCGCTGGGCCGGGTGGGCAAGGACACGGACATTGCGAATGCGGTTCTATTCCTCGCGTCGGACGCCTCGTCATTCATGACCGGCTCTGAAGTGGTGGTGGACGGCGGGATGACGGCAAACTGACCTGATTCAAAGCATCCCCAGCCTTGCGACAGCGCCGCCATTGACGGGTTGCGTGGGCTAAGGGCAGATGGCCGTGACGTCTGGTTCCGCCGGGAGGCGCTGTCAGACGGTCAGGTCGATACATCCCCGCGGGAGAGAGCTGCACCCACATTCCTACTTGGAAGGGTGGGCAGCCGCCGAAGGCGCAACCGCCCCGGAAACGCTCAGGCAAAAGGACCGCGGGAGTGACGACATCGCTGGAAAGCGCAGGGCCTGCATAGCAGGCGGCCTGCCGCCGACGGAGTAAGCGCACTTTGGTCCTTGGGCCGATGAAGCGTGAATCTCTCAGGCACATCCGACAGCGGGGGCGAAGTCGCGCGAGCGACGACGCGGACCTGTCGGAGTTGGAATGTCTGAACCCTCGAATATGCCCCTGATGAAAACGCCGCTGCATGCGCTGCATGTGAAGCTGGGCGGCCGCATGGTCGAGTTTGGCGGCTATGACATGCCGATCCAGTATCCCGAAGGGATCATGGCGGAGCACAACTGGACGCGGGCGCATGCCGGGCTGTTCGACGTTTCGCACATGGGGCCGAGCTTCCTGGCGCTGCCCGAGCTGGGTGGTGGGGATGAGGCGCACCGGAAGGTGGCGGCGATCGTGGAGCGGCTGGTTCCCTCCGACATTGCCGGGCTGGCGCCGGGCAAGGTTCAGCTGACGGTTCTGCTGAACGAGGATGGCGGGATTATCGACGACCTGATGATCGGGCGTCCGGCTGATCCGGCGATGCAGGGCGCGCTGTATATCGTCGTGAACGCTGGGACGAAGGACAATGACTTTGCGCTGATCCAGAAGACGGCTGGCGCCGAAGCGACGCTGCGCCGGGCGGATGATCGTGCGCTGATTGCGCTGCAGGGGCCGGAAGCCGAGGCGGTGGTTGCGGGGATCATTCCGGAAGCGGTTGCGCTGACCTTTATGAATTTCATCCAGGTCGAGCACAAAGAGTTCGGTCGCATGGTTGTGACGCGCTGCGGCTATACGGGCGAGGACGGTTTCGAGATCCTTGTTCCGGCCGAGCATGGCGCGGCGTTTGCCGAGAAGCTGCTGGCGGATGCACGCGTGAAGCCGATCGGGCTGGGCGCGCGGGACTCGCTGCGCCTTGAGGGCGGCATGTGCCTTTATGGGCATGATATCGACACCACCAAGACGCCGGTGGCGGCTTCGCTGTCGTGGATGATTTCCAAGCCGCGCCGCGAGCGTGGCGACTTTCCGGGCGCACAGCGCATTCTGGGTGAACTCAAGAATGGCGTGCCGTCCAAGCGCGTGGGCATCAAGCCGACGGGTCGTGCGCCTGCCCGCGAAGGCACGGAGATCCAGAGTGCGGATGGCCAGGTGATCGGCGTTGTCACGTCGGGCGGATTTGGGCCGAGCGTGAATGGGCCTGTGGCGCAGGGCTATGTCGACACGAGCTATGCCAAGATCGGTACGCCGGTGAAGTTGATCGTGCGTGGCAAGGCGCTAGAGGCCGAGATCGCCGCCATGCCGTTCGTTCCTGCAAAATATAAACGCTAAGAGGGTTCACGATGACGACCTATTACACAGCCGAGCATGAGTGGATCAGCGTCGAGGGTGACGTTGGCACTGTGGGCATCACCAAGTTCGCCGCCGAGAAGCTGGGCGATGTGGTGTTTGTCGAGCTGCCGGACGCAGGCAAGAAGGTGAAGAAGGAAGGCGACATGGCCGTGGTGGAGTCGGTGAAGGCCGCTTCCGACGTCTATGCGCCGGTGTCAGGCGATGTGGTGGAAGCCAACGCTTCGATCGTTGACGATCCGGCGACCGTGAACGCCGATCCGGAAGGCGCCGGCTGGTTCGTGAAGCTGAAATTGTCGAACGCGGGCGAGTTGTCGGGCCTGATGGACAAGGCCGCTTACGACAAGTTCTGCGCGGAACAATAACGTCGATGCACGCTCCGGCTCATTTCCGCATGGACGACAGCGAGGCGATGGCGGCTTTCATTGAAGCCCGCCATTTCGCCACGCTGGTCGTGTCCGGGCCGAATGGGCCGCAGGCGGCGTATGCGCCGATGCTGCTGAACCGCGATGCGGAGGGCAAGCCAGTGGAGCTGGAGTGCCATCTGGCGCGACACAATCCGGTGGCGGCGCTTGTTGCGTCGGGCGCGCGGGCGCTGGCGATCTTCCATGGCGCCGACGCCTATGTGACGCCGTCCTTCTATCTGTCGAAGCGCGAGCACGGGAAGGTGGTTCCGACCTGGAACTATGTGTCGGTCGAGGTGACTGGCGAGGCCGTGGCGTTCAACGACGCCGAGAGCCTGCAGGCGCAGATCGCGCGGATGACCGATGTGATGGAGCAGCCGAGTGCTGCGCCGTGGGCGGTTTCCGACGCGCCGGCGGATTATGTCGCCAAGCTGGTGAACGGGATCAGCGGCATTCGCATGGCGATCGACGGCATCGAGGGCGTTCGCAAGCTTTCGCAGAACAAGTCCGAGGGCGATCGCGCAGGCGTACTCAACGGACTTACGCATTCAACCGATCCATCCGCGCGACAAGTCGCGGCCGAAATGATCAAGCCATAATGACTAGGGAAGCATAGACATGCGCTACCTGCCCCTCACCGCGGATGACCGCGCGGAGATGTTGAAGACGATCGGCGCGAAGTCGGTGGACGACTTCTATGGCGACGTGCCGGTTTCGGCGCGACTGAAGGGGCCGGTGGCGGGGCTGCCGAACCATCAGGGCGAGATGCAGGTCGAGCGACACATGACCAAGCTGGCGGCGAAGAACCGCGCGGCTTCTGATGGACCGTTCTTTGTCGGTTGCGGCGCCTACAAGCACCACATTCCTGCGAGCGTGGATCACATCATCCAGCGTTCGGAATTCCTGACGACTTACACGCCTTACCAGCCCGAGATCGCGCAGGGCACGCTGCAGACGATGTTCGAGTTCCAGACGCAGGTGGCGGCGCTGACCGGCATGGAGGTGGCGAACGCCTCGATGTATGACGGATCGACCGCTTGCGCAGAGGCGGCCGTGATGGCGTGCCGCGTGACGAAGCGGAATACGGTGGTGATGTCGGGCGGACTGCATCCGCACTATGCCGACACGACGCGCACGCTGTGCGAGGCGGCGGGGATCAAGGTGATCCAGCTGGCGCCGGCTGTTGATGGCGAGCTGGAGCTTTCTAAGAATGTGGACGATAGCGTTGCCTGCGTGATCGGGCAGACGCCGAACGTGTTCGGCACGCTGACCGACCTGACGCCGGTGGGCGATGCGGCGCATGCCAAGGGCGCGCTGCTGGTGACTGTGTTTACCGAGGTGGTGTCGTTGGGTCTGGTGAAGACGCCGGGCGAGATGGGCGCGGACATTGCCGTGGGCGAGGGCCAGTCGATCGGCGTGCCGCTGGGCTTTGGCGGGCCGTATGTCGGGCTGTTCACCTGCAAGTCGAAGTTCATGCGGCAGATGCCGGGGCGCCTGTGCGGCGAGACGGTGGATGCCGATGGCAAGCGCGGCTTCGTGCTGACACTGTCGACGCGCGAGCAGCATATCCGCCGCGACAAGGCGACGTCGAACATCTGCACCAACTCCGGCCTGTGCATGCTGGCTTTCTCGGCGCACATGACGCTGCTGGGCGACAAGGGTCTGACGCAGCTGGCGACGCTGAACCATGAAGCGGCGTGCGATCTGGCGGATGCGCTGGGCGCGGTGAAGGGCGTGAAGGTTCTGACGACGCGCTACTTTAACGAGATCGCGTTCGAGACGACGAAGCCGGCGGATGCAGTTCTGGCGGCGCTGGAAAGCCAAGATGTGATCGGCGGCGTGAGGGCTTCGCGCCTGTTCCCGGGCGCTGGCTTCGACAACGTCATCGTTGCTGCCGCGACCGAGTGCGCGACGGCTGAAGATATCAAGGCTTATGCCGCCGCTCTGGCGAAGGTGCTCTAATGACCATGAACTCAACCGGCCGCCCCACCTCGGTCAGCGCCATTGATGGCGAGCAGACTCTGCATTCGGTTTCGGGCTCGAAGGGCCTGTTGCAGGCCGAGGGGCTGATCTTCGAGATCGGTTCGACCGACAAGACGGGCGTTGACCTGCTGAAGCCGAAGGGCACGGCGAACCGGCTGGGCGGCGTGACGCGCGCGAAGGGGAGCAACCTGCCCGGCCTGACTGAGCCGGAAGCGGTGCGCCATTATGTGCGCCTGTCTCAGCGCAACTATGCGATCGACCTTGGCCTGTTCCCGCTGGGTTCGTGCACGATGAAACATAACCCGCGCCTCAACGAGAAAGTTGCGCGTCTGCCGGGCTTTTCCGATGTGCACCCGATGCAGCCGCAATCCACCGTGCAAGGCGCGCTGGAAGTGATCAACGAGTTGGCCGACTGGCTGATGACGCTGACCAACATGCCGGCGGTGGCGATGAGCCCGAAGGCCGGCGCGCATGGCGAGCTGGCGGGCATGCTGGCGATCCGCGCGGCATTGATCGCCAAGGGCGAGGGCCATCGCAAGCGCGTTCTGGCGCCGGAATCCTCGCACGGCACCAACCCGGCGACGGCGGCGCAGTGCGGCTTCACCGTGGACGAGATCCCGGCGGCGGCGGACGGGCGTGTCGATATGGATGCACTGAAGGCCAAGCTGGTGGATTCATCGGACGTGGCCGGCATCATGCTGACCAACCCGAACACGTGCGGCCTGTTCGAGCGCGACATCAAGGAAATCGCCGACCTGATCCATGCGGCGGGCGGCTACTTCTATTGCGATGGCGCGAACTTCAACGCGATCGTCGGCCGGGTGCGTCCGGGCGATCTGGGCGTTGATGCGATGCATATCAACCTGCACAAGACCTTCTCCACGCCGCACGGCGGTGGTGGTCCGGGTTCGGGCCCGACCGTTCTGTCGGAGCGTCTGGCGAAGTTTGCGCCGGTGCCGTTCATCGTGAAGACGGCGGATGGCCTGCGCTTTGTGGAACACCATGATGAAGCGCCGGATTCGTTCGGCCGTATGTGCGCCTTCCACGGCCAGATGGGCATGTTCACGCGCGCCCTCGCCTACATACTGAGCCATGGCGCCGATGGCCTGCGCCAGGTGGCGGAAGACGCGGTGCTGAATGCGAACTATATCCTTGCGCGCCTCAAGCCGCTGATGAGCCCGGCGTTTGCCGGCTATTGCATGCACGAGGCGTTGTTCTCGGATGCGTTCCTGAAGGACACGGGCGTCGAGACGATCGACATCGCCAAGGGCCTCATCGACGAGGGCTATCACCCGATGACGATGTACTTCCCGCTGGTGGTGCATGGCGCGATGCTGATCGAGCCGACGGAGACGGAGTCGAAGGCGGAGCTGGACCGGTTCTGTGATGCGCTGGCGTCTATCGCGCGCCGGGCGACGCAGAAGGACCCGTCGCTGAAATCTGCACCGCATCTCGCGCCGGCGAAACGCCTGGACGAAACGCGCGCGGCTCGCTCACCGCGCCTGAAGTGGACGCCGGAGACGACGACGCTGAAGGCGGCGGAGTAGCGGCTTCGGCCGCTACTTCTTCTTGGCTTCAACCATCGCGACGGCCTTCTCGATCCGGCGCAGGCGGGTTTCGGGGGCTTTGGCTTCTTCCACCGCGCGGACGTGTTCCTTGCGGTGGGTGTAGGCCAGCGCGGCGAAGTCTTTCGTCAGGCCGGCTTTCTTGAGGGCTGCGGCTAGATCCTTCGGTACTTCGACTTCGCGAGGCGCCGTGTCCAGCTCGAGCGTGATCTCGACCTTTTCGTCGTCGACGATGCCGGCCTTGGCGCGATGTTCCTTGGCGAGAGGCAGCAGGTACTGGCCGCCCATGACAGCGACCGTGCTGCGGTAGGTGTAGCCCTTGAGGGTCACCGTCACTTTTGGCCTTTTGCCGGACGCCAGCTTTTCCACGATCGCCTCGGGCACGACGATGCCCATGGCGTTCTTCTCTTCGGCTTTCTGGATTGCGGTCTTGAATTTCGGCATGGCGCGCTCCTGACCAGAGGATCAGGAAGCCATCTTGCCCTCAGTAGTTCAAGTGCGGGCCGCTAGAGGCCGGCCATCTTGGCGACGTTGAAGGTGATGAACGAAGCGACGTAGGCCAACCCGATCAGGTAGGCGAACATGAAGCCGGTCCATTTCCACGAATTGGTCTCGCGGCGGACGGTGGCCAGTGTTGCAAAGCACTGAGGCGCGTAAACGTACCAGGCGATGAAGCTGAGCGCCATCGGCAGGGTCCACTGGGCGGCCAACACGGTTTGCAGCGCCTGGGACGTTTCATCGACTTCGCCCAGCGCATAGATCAGACCGAGCGATGACACAGCCGCCTCGCGCGCCGCCATGCCGGGCACGAGCGCGACCGTCATTTCAAGATTGAAGCCGATGGGACGGAAAATCGGCTGCAGGAAGCCGCCGATCATGCCGGCATAGCTGCCTTCCAGACCGGCCCCGTTGTTCGGGAAGTAGGCCAGAATCCAGAGGGCCACCGTCGTCCCGAAAATGATCGTCCCGGCGCGCTTCAGGAAGGCCCATGCTTTCTGAGCGAGACCCAGGAAGTAGTCGCGCCAGACCGGCAGCTTGTAGGTGGGCAGTTCCATGATCAGCGGCTGGCTCGGGCCCTTGGTGGCTGTGCGCTTCAGGATAAAGGCGACCAGCACCGCGCTGACTACGCCGAGCACGTAGAGGCCGAACAGGACGAGGCCCTGCATGTTGAACGGGCCCACCATGGTCTGTGGAATGAAGATGCCGATCAGCAGCGTGTAGACAGGCAGGCGCGCCGAACAGGTCATCAGGGGTGCGACCATGATGGTTGTCAGACGATCGCGCTCTTCTTCGATGGTACGGGCGGCCATGATGCCTGGAATGGCGCAGGCGAAGCTGGATAAGAGCGGAATGAAAGCGCGGCCATTCAGGCCGACGCGCAGCATCAGCTCATCCATCAGGAAGGCGGCGCGGGCCATATATCCCGAAGCTTCGAGGAACAGAATGAAGCCGAACAGGATCACGATCTGCGGCAGGAAGACGATCACCGAGCCAACGCCGTTGATTGCTGCGTCGACCACTAGCCCGTTGAGAATGGGGTTTGAGATCATGGGAGACACCGTCTCCTGCAGCCAGGCGAAGAAGGCTTCGATGCCGTCCATCAGCGGCGTCGCCCAGGCGAACACCGACTGGAACACGATGAACAGCACAGCTGCCAGCACCAACACGCCCGCCACGGGATGAAGCAGGATCGCATCGAGGTTGCGCGTGAACTTGTTCATCGCGGGCTCGACCATGGTCTCATCGGCGATGCGGCGGGCTTCGCGCTGTAGCGCACGTAGGTCGTGCGCTTGATCCTTTACGACAGCGTTCGACGGCATCGTCTTGAGGACTTCGTCGATCTTGGCGATCAGCGCATCGCGCCCTGCCTTGCGGGTGGCGCGGGTGGCGACCACCGGAACGCCGAGAAGTTGGGCGAGCTTGGGTACATCAATCTTGACGCCATCGCGTTCGGCGAGGTCGATCATGTTCAGCGACACGATCACGGGCAGGCCCAGCGACTTCATCTGCAGGATGGTGTGCAGGTGGGTGCGCAGGTTGGCCGCGTCGGCGACAAGGAGCAGCGCGTCCGGAGACGGTTCGCCCCGTTGGCCGCGGATGGATTCAACGGCGACGCGTTCGTCGGTGGAGCGAGCCTCAAGGCCATAGATGCCGGGAAGGTCAATCAGCGTAATGTTGGCGCCGCCGGGCGTGTCGAACTTGCCGGTGCGCGTCTCGACCGTCGTGCCGGCATAGTTGGCCGTCTTGGCGAGGCCGCCTGTCAGGCCGTTGAAGAGTGTTGTCTTGCCGCTGTTGGGAGCGCCCACCAGGGCGAGACGCATGGTCGTTGCGTTCACGAGACCAACTCCACCTGCACGAGCGCGGCTTCGCCCTTGCGCAGAGCGATCACGGTACGATTGAGACGGATCGACAGCGGCGCTCCACCGAGCCAACCCCTGCCGAGAAGTTCGACTTCATCGCCTTCGGCAAAGCCGATCTCGCGGAGCTTGGCGACCAGACGTTCGTCGCCATCAGTGAAGCCCGAAACGCGCGCGATCCTGCCTTTTGGCAGCCTGTCCAAGCCTGTCGTCAGCGACCCGGTATTCATCGCCTTGATATATTGAGAACAATTTTCAGGTGCAACGGAAAAGCGCCGTGTCGGGCTTTCCGTCGCAACATCTCGGGCTAGTTCGCAAAACGGGGCTTGGAGCATTCTATGCGCAAAGCTGTCCGTGCCTCGCTATTTGCAGCCCTGGCTTTGTCCTCAGCTGCATGCGGTGGCGGGGGCTCAAGCCCTCCGGCTTCGCCGCCCACATCTCCGCCCGTTGGACCGCTGCCGCCCACAGGCGCGCCGAGCTTCACTTCGCCCGCAGCGGTTTCAGTTCGCGAGAACATGATTGGCGTTGTCTATCGGCCGGTCGCGACCGGCGCCTCCGTAACCTATGGCGCAACGATCGGCGGACTCGATGCCGCCCGGTTTGCGATGAACCCGGTGACGCGAGAGGTACGCTTTGTCACGCAGCCGGACTTCGAGGCGCCGGCCGATGCGAACCGTAACAATGTCTACGACATCAGCTTTACTGCGTCTGACGGAACAAACACCGTCACGCAGACCGTCGCAATCACGGTGACCAACGTCGCCGCCGGATTCCGGGTGCGGCGCGCGATAACGGGGCTCAGCGCTCCGATCTATGCAACTGGCCTTCCCGATGGCAGCGGGCGCCTGGTTATCGTCGAGCGCGCGGGACGCATTCGCGTGGTCAATCCGACGACTGGCGCAATCGATGGCACGGACTTCCTGAACATCACGTCCCAAGTCAGCACCAGCGGCGAGAAAGGCCTTCTGTCCATCGCCTTTTCACCCAACTTCCTGGTGGACAGGACGTTCTACCTGCACATGAACCCGTCCGCTTCCAGTACGACGGAGATCCGCAAGTACACCGTTTCGACCACCAACTATGCTCAGGCCGACGCGGCGACGGGCGATGTCATTCTGAGCGTGCCCCAACCCAGCGCGACCAACCACAAGGGTGGCACTGTGGTGTTCGACAAGTCAGGACGTTTGCTGATCAGCCTGGGCGATGGCGGCAGCGACTCGAACACCGCTCAGGACAACAACAACTTGTTGGGCAAGATATTGCGGATCGACCCATCGTCCGACGCCTTCCCGGGGGACGCTTCGCGCGACTACGCCATTCCGCCGACAAATCCGTTTGCGAGCGGCACGGGCGGGCGCCCGGAGATCTATGCGAGCGGGTTGCGCAATCCCTTCCGTATCAGTGTCGATCCGGTGACGGGTGACCTGTTCATTGCGGATGTCGGCGAAGGTTCGCTGGAGGAAGTCAATCGACTGTCGGCAAGCGCGACCGGACTGGCGAATTTTGGCTGGAACAGGCGCGAAGGATCACAAGCCTACAATGGCGGCGCAGACAGCGCGTCATACACGCTTCCGGTCACCGAGTATGGGCGATCGCTCGGACAGAGCATAACGGGCGGAGTCGTTTATCGTGGCCCGATCGAGGATCTGCAGGGCCAATACATCTTTGCGGACTTCATCTCGAACAGAAAATGGTCGGCGCCGATTGCCAACCTCAACGTTGGTACGGTTCTACCCGCGGCAAGCCTCACCGATCGCGGCACGGCGTTCACGCCCAATGCCGGCAGCGCGAACTCGCTGGTGGCGTTCGGGACCGACAACGATGGGAACGTCTACTTCGTCAACATTTCCAGTGGTGATGTGTTCGTGCTTGAACCCAACAGCTAGTGAAGGCCAACGGCTAGTGGAGGGATGTCGCCGCCGCGTTGGTGGAGGTTGCGCCTTCCTTGAGGAATTTCACCAGCACGCGCTGGCCCACAAGAACGGGCGCTTGCTCTGCGTCGACCACAACTTCGACCACGCGCTCGTCAGCGCGTTCGCTCGGATCGTCTGAGCGGAGCTTGCGTGCGCCCATGACGGCGGCGATGCGGATGACTTCGCCGGGATAGGTTTTCGCCTGATCGGACTCCGGCACGATCTCGACCTTCTGCCCGGCCTTCACCAACGAGATCGAACGCTCTTCAACCTCAGCGCGGACTATACGTTTCGATTCTGGCTGGAGCTGGAACATCGCCGTCACGCTGAAGGTGGAAGCGCCAGAACCGGGGTTGGCGTACCGGCGAACAATCGTGCCGTCGGTGGGCGCGCGGATGACATAGAGCTCCATCTGGTAGTTCGCTTCGGCGAGCTGTGCGCGCACCAGGGCGATCGACGCCTTCTGTGCGTTGAGCTGTGCGGCGAGCTGGCGGGTGTTGTCTTGTGCCTGCTGGTAAAGCTGCTGGGAGGTTGCATCCTCGGCGATCAGACGAGCGAGGCGTTTTTCCTCCCGGTCGGCTGCGCCGAGCTGAACTTCGAGCACCGGAATTTGCGCTTCAGCCTGCGCCAGTTGGGCGGATACGCGGTTGCGCGAAAGGCGGGCGTCGTCGTTTTCCTGCTGTGCCAGGATTTGTCCGGCTTTCACCAGATCGCCTTCCTGAACGAAGACCTCTTTCACCACACCGGGCGCACGGGCAGCCACATCAACGAGACCGCCTTCGATATCGACCTTGCCGGCCGCGATCGTAGCATAGGGCGTGTTGACGGTCTTCGGATTGGCGCCGGGCTTGGCGGCTGCCGCTTCCGTATCTGGCGCGCCCTGTGGAGGACCGCCACAGGCAGCAAGACTGGAAAGCGCAACTGCAGCGAGGAGGAGTTTGGGGAGGCGGATCATGACGGTATTCCGTTCTTCTCAATGACCATGTGCGAACTGGGCGGGATCTGCATTGGTCGACGTGATCCTCCCGTCTTCGATTGTGATGATGCGATCGGCAAAGGCCGCGAGGCGCGCGTCGTGCGTCACACACATGACGGTCGCGCCCTGCTCCTTGGCACACTTGCGCAGAAGCTCCATGACAACGTGGCCGTTTTCGCCGTCGAGCGCCGATGTCGGCTCGTCGGCGAAGATCAGCTTCGGCTTCTTGGCCAGCGCGCGGGCAATTGCGACGCGCTGCTTCTCGCCGCCGGAGAGACGATCCGGCCGGTTGTTGAAGCGGTGGCCGAGGTTGACGTCTGTCAGAGCGGCTTCAGCAGCGGCTTTGCGCTCGGCGCCGCTCTTCTTCATGAACTTCAGGACGATCTGGACCTGCTGGCTCGCCGTGAGCGCGGGGAACAGGTTGAAGCCCTGGAAGATGAAGCCGCAATTGGTGAGACGGAAACGGTCAATCTTCTTGCGGGGTAGCTTCCAGATATCCTGATTGAGCGCGATGACGCTTCCGCCATCGGGCTTCATCAGGCCGGAAACGGCCGCCAGCAAGGTGGACTTGCCTGAACCTGACGGGCCCATGACGAGGACGATCTCGCCGGTTTCGATCTGAAGATCGATGCCCTTGAGCACATCCACCTTCAGATGGCCGGCCTTGAAGCTCTTGGTGATTCCACGAGCGTCGATGGCCCATTTCTTCGCTGACGCGTCGGCTGCAGGACGTGCGGCCGAGACAGGCTCGGGCTCCTGCTTTTGCTTTCTCAATGGGTTGATCATTTCAGCAGATCCGCAGGCTCGCCCTTCTTGAGGGCGCCGAGCGTCAGCGCGCCCGACATGACAGAGATGAGGAGAAGCAAGACGGCGGTCTGAATCGACGATCCCAGCTCAAAGCCCATCGGAATGTTGGCGGACTTCGCGAGGAAGGTGATCCCGACCATCAGGATTGCCGAGGCTGCAATGCCGAGAATGCCAACCCAGAATGACAGCTCCATCACCACACCGCGCAACTGGCCAATCGAAACACCGAGCGCACGCAAGCTCGCGAACTCCTTGATATTGGCGAGGATGGCGCCGCGCAGCGTCTGCCACGTGATGACGACACCAATGACGAAGCCGATCACGCTCATAAAGCCGAGAATGATCGCGAGCAGCCCTTCCGACATCGCGTCCTTCACGGTGGCGGCGGCGAGCGGCTTTTTCGTCCACGCCTTGTACTGGCCGTCGGCCATGGCGTTGAGCTCATCGGCAACGCGCAGCGCGTCCTTCTCCGAGGTGTTCTTGATGCGCACCATCAACAGACCGTACGACTCGTCGTTGGCTGTTCCCATCAGGCGCTGAGTCTGGCGGGACATGACCACGCCGGGCGCCTGGCTATTGGCGTAACCTTCCATGATCAGAGCGACCCGGACGGTCTTGCCGTTGACGGTCGCTTCGTCACCGAGCTTCACGCCGAGCTGGTTCACGGCAGAGATATCGACGCCGACATTGTAAGGCGGCTCGATCGCGCGCCGCATGTCGTCGGTGAAGTCGTCAGGCAGGGTCACGCCGTTGGGTGAGGTATCGACGACCATGATGTTGACCATCGAAGGCGACGTCTTGCCCGGGCCATAGAAGCGGCCGAAGTCGCCTGGAAGATCCTGGACCTCCACCACTTCAGGGTGCCGGTAGACGAGCGGAATGACGCGCTTTGGCAGAGCGCCGCCCCCGCCACCCGGGCCACCGAGGGAAGACGATTTGGCCGGCAGAATGATGATCTGCGCCCGCGACTTGTCGATGGTCGCGGTAAACGACTGCAGGATGCCGATGAACATGGCGCTTACCGCCAGCATCAGCACGCCAGCCAAGGCCAGCGCGATGACGGCGGCAAGATAGCGGCGCCACTCAAAAAGGAGCGTCGAGAGCGCTAGGCTCATTGGGCCTCTCTCCAGAAGTCGAACTAATTTTGGAGGGCCCTGACACCCGCATTATCGATATTCGATATTGGCATGCGACGCAAGGGAAAATGCTGACCGTCCGCGCCCTCAAAAACTCCCCAATAGATAGGGAGCGCGCGGTTCAAACAGCAGACTTGGTCGGTTCCGTGGCAGGTGCGTGCTGACAGCTACGATCAGGCCTTGGCGTGTTCCATGATGAACTTGGCCAATTTCGAATCGTCGACCGGCTTGGTGAAAACCGGCCGACCGGCAAAGCGGGGCTCGATATCCTTCGCGCCCTTGCCGCTGGTAAAGGCGAACGGCACGCCCTTCTGAACGAGAATGTCGGCGATTGGCCACGACATCTCGCGCGCCAGATTGCAATCCAGTAGCGCGCAATCGACGCCTTGCTGGGTTTCCGCAGCAACCATGCCTTCGCGCAGGTTCATGTATGGGCCGAGGACCTGCCCGCCGAGATCTTCGACAAGCATCTCCATGGCTGCCCCGATGAGGGGCTCGTCCTCGACGATCATCACGCGAACCAAAGCCATTACTGCCCACTTCTCCCAACCGCGCTGAACGCGCGGGATTGCGGGTGGTTCCAGCGATCAGACGATTTTTAATCCGAGCCAGCGGCGGGCCGGTTTCCAGTGGCGCAGCACCAGTCGTTCGAGCACAGCCAGGCCGATCAAGCTCGCCCCCAGCACCGGCAGCAGCAACCCGGCGATAACGATGATTACCGCCAGGCCGGCGCCGATCCGAGCGTCTGGAATGGGTGGCGGCGCACCGAGTACTCCCTCCGGCGCTCGCCTGCGCCACATGACGAAGGCGCTGACGCAGAGGGTGACCAGACCGAGCGCCGTGAGCACGCCGAGAATCTGGTTCAGCGGGGCGAACAGCTGGCCTTCGTGGGCCGCGATGGCAACGCCGACAACCTGATCGATGATATGTTTCTGATCGAAGATGTCGCGACGGGCCACCTCGCCTGTCATTGCATTGAAGGCGACGTCTTCCCGCTGTGGCCGGTTCTGCGCGTTGGACTTGGCCCACCAGTATGGCGCCGACTTGGTCGGCGGCGTGAGGATGACGGGTGCTGCGAGATTCAACGCAGTGGCGCGCGTGACGATCTGGTCGACCGTAGCGCCACCGTGCGCTGAGTGATCGACCGGCGCCATGTCGGGACCACCCCCGTGTTCGCCGTGACCTGCATGGTCGCTCTGCGGACCGATGACCCAGTCCTGCGAGATGGCGGCCGTGCCGGTTGCTTCACGCACCATCTTGAAGCCATTGCCCCAGACCAGCGCCCACGGCATGCCGCTCGACAACAGGAACAAGGCGAAAGCTGAAACCCAAACGCCCGTGACGGCATGGATGTCTCGCCAGAAGCGCTTCGCCCCCTGTCCGATGCGCGGATAAATCACGCCAGCGAGCCCGCGCGCATTGCGTGGCCACCAGAGATAGAGCCCCGTCACCACCATCACGATCGCCCATGAGGCCGCCAGCTCGACCATGATCGAGCCGGCGGTTCCCATCATCAGTTCGCCGTGCAGCTTGAAGATCCAGCGATCCCACGTTCCGCCTTCATCGACAGTCTTCAGGATGGCGAGCGTATCGGGGTGAACGTAGATGCGTGTGCTGACACCGTGATCCGACACGAGCACGCGCGCCGCCTGATCTGGCTGCTCCGCCAACATGATGCCGGCGAAGGTGGAGCCCGGAACGGCAGACGTTGCAGCATTGACGATCGCCTGCTGGGTGGCGGGCGTGCCCGTTCGCTGCAGCACGGCCATGTCGCGATCGACCCACGCATCGATCTGCGGACGAAACAGGTAGATGGTTCCTGTCAGCGCCAGCCAGATCACGAACGGAATGCAGATCAGGCCAGCATAGAAATGCCAGCGCCACAACATCCGGTAGAGACTGCCCTTTCCTTCGGTTTCACGGCCTTCCGTTTCACGCTTCTCGATCGCGATCATGTTCGCCCCCTAGAACGTGAACGCTATGCCGCCATAGGCCGACCGCTCGTCTCCCGGGAAGAAGACGGTGCGCTGGGCCGCTGTCGACGTGTTCCAGTTGATGAGCGAGGAGAAGTTCGAGATGTACTTCTCGCCGGTCAGGTTGCGGATATCGAGGAACAGCGTGACGCCGCCATCGAACTCGCGACCGAGACTGAGGTTCAGCACGTTATAGGACGGCGCGCGGAACGTGTTCATGTAATCCACGAACGTGTCCTTCATCGACCATTCGAGCGACGGCGCGACCCAGAAGCCTTCCGGCGACGTCCATTTCAGCTCGGCGCGATACATATGCTCCGGCACGATCGGCATGCGGTTGTCGCCATACTGGCGGTCGCCCGTGAACTTGAAGTCGGACCACATGTAGGTCTGGCGCAGGCGCAGCCCGTCCATGATCTGCCAGTCGAGACCTGCTTCGACGCCCTGGTGCATCGTGCCGTCGAGCGCGTTGAACGTGGCGGCGGGAATGCCATTGGAGGGATCGACAGTGAAGGTCAGCAGTTCGTCTTCGATTTCGGCGCGATAGATCGCGACATCCCAGACGACGGGACCCATGCGGCCGCGCGTGCCGAGTTCGGCTGTCCAGGCATCCTGCGGGCGCAGCGGCTGGAAGCCGCCGGTCGTCGGCGCGAGCGCGGAGAAGTTCGGCGGTTCGACCGAGCGCGTGATGTTGCCATAGATCTGCGCGCCATCATCGTTCTGCCAGAGGAAACCGATGCGCGGGGCGAACCAGTCATAGGTTTTGCTAGCCGTGACGACGACGGCGCTTGGCGCGTAGCTTTGATAATCGCGTTCGGCGCGGCCGTAGGAACTGCCCGCAACCAGCGCGAATTCATCCGTCAGGAACAGGCGGCCTTCGATGAAGGTATCGAGGCCGGTCGCATCCTGATCGCTGCGCGCCGTGCGTGCGCCGCGAGAACCGTTGAGGTTCAGCCACTGATTCGCATCAAGTTCGCCCGAACGATAGGACACGCCGTAGAACAAATCCGCCTTCTTGCCGAAGGCTTCGCCGGTCCAATCCATGCGGCCGAAAGCGCCCCAGTTCTGGCTTTCCTGATCGATGACCTGGAAGATCGGGTGATCGAGCTTCTTGGAGGTCGCGTAGACGCCGCCTTCGAACACGGTGTTGGCGTCGAAACGCCAGCGGGTCTGCACCGCACCACGCATGACGCTCTGATCGCGTTGATAGTTGCCGGCCGTCACGCCGTTGCCGATGTTTCCGGGGTTGGCGAGATCCGGTGAATTGAGCGCCTGATCCAGCGACAGCGATCCGGGTATCTGCTGGTGGATGTATCCGCCGCTCAGGTAAGCGCGAACTTCCTGATCTTCGCCGAATGTGTAGCCGAAGTTGGTCGAGGCGAACTGCCAGTCGCCTTCGCTTTGCGCACGCCAGCCATCCTGCGACTGGCCCGTGACGGCGGCAAAGCCATCCCACGCGCCCCACTGCCCGCCGGCTTCAACGTGACCGCGCACTGTACCGTAGGCGCCGCCTTCAACGCGGATGAGTCCGGTCGATGGCATGGTCTTGCCGGTCGGTGTAACGATGTTGATTGCGCCGCCGAGCAGCGCGCCGCCATAACGCAGCGCGTTGCCGCCTTTATACACTTCGGTGAAGCGCGCGATCGCAGGATCGACCATCTGCGTGTCGCCATAACCATCGGCTTCGTTGAGCGGCATGCCATCTTGAGCGATCAGCGTGCCGCGCAAATGGTTGGCGTTGCCGATGCCTGATCCACGGATAGAGAGGCGCGTATCGCCGCCCCATTTCTTCTGGACATAGACGCCCGGCACATCGCGCAACATGTCGGAAATGCCTGGGGCATAACGGTTTGCGTAGCTTTCGGAAGAAACGACCGCGACGGCGCCGGGCGTCTTGGACAGGCGCTCGCGCGCTTCGGCGACGACGGGCGGATCTTCTGGATCGCGCGTCGCGGTAACGATGACGGTGTCTTGCTGTTGGGGTTCGTTTGTTGGTCCCGATTGAGCGAATGCAGGCGCAGCCAATGCCGCAAGCATGAGGGCGTGCGCCGATGTTGCGGCGCGCAGTATGGAAGATGACATGAAATGAGTGGTCCTGATCAAAGCAACGAATGCGCGATGGCAAAGCCATCACGCAGCGGGTCAGCTCAGATCAGGGATGGAGGTCCGGTCGACGGCGGAGGCGGCGCGGCAATGCCACGGCCCGGACGCAGATCGCGCACGACGACGAAGTCGACCTCGTGCGTTGCGAGAAACTCTACAGGTTCAGCAGCCGCAAGCGGCGGCGCCATCGCAACGACGCCCGCGAACACGCAGGGTGATGGATTGTTGTCTGTCTTGCTACTCTTCGGAAGCTTGGAAAGATCGACGGTCTTGCCCGTGTCGAGATCGATGACCTGCGCTTGCGCATTGTGGCCATCGCACATTTCGACGGTAAGATAGCGGCCCGAACCTGTGTCGGCCTGGGCGATCATGTAGCCTGCGGGAATGATTGCGCGCACGAGCATGGCCAGCAACGCAATCGCGCCCAGCCTCCGCCCCATGTGCCGCATCCAGCCTAGCAAGACCTGTCTCCCTCGTCGGCTGGACCCTACTCGCGAGAATCGCTGCGGCAAGTGCGCTAAGCCGTCGCGTGAGTCACGTACCGGCGAGCACCTTGTTACGTGGTTGTTTTCAGGGACCCGGCGCGCCGCGGTTCAAGCCGGCACGGCGCCGAACTTTCCGGCCTGATAATCGATGATGGCCTGGCGAATCTCTTCGACCGTGTTCATCACGAAAGGCCCATGCGCCACGACAGGCTCGTTGATCGGGGCGCCATGCCCGAACAGCAGCCGGGATTTGCCGATTGATTCCAGAATCAGTTCGTCTCCAGCGAGGTCGAGCTCAACCAGATTGTACTGGGAGACGTCGCGACCGTTGATGCGGACGTTTCCGGAGACGACATAGAGGAAGACATTTCGCTGCTGGAGGCCGTCAAAGGCGATTCTCGCGCCGTCCTGGGCGTCTATCGTCGTCATGAAGTTGCCGGTGAGCGATTCTACCGGCCCGAAAACGCCATTCCATGTGCCCGAGATCAGATGAATGCGGGCCTTTTCGTCTGTGGACGGAATAACCGGGATCGATTCGGCCTGCAGCCCCTGGTAGCGCGGAGGCGTCATCTTGAGGTGCGACGGCAGATTCACCCAGAGCTGGAGGATCTCGAGAGGTCCGCCGACGCGCTTGAAGGCTGCGGGAGAGAGCTCAGCATGCTCCAGACCGGAGCCGGCCGTCATCCATTGGACCCCGCCCGCACGAATGACGCTCTCATGCCCGCCTGAGTCGAGGTGCATCAGCTCCCCATCGAGGATGAAGGTGACGGTTTCGAAGCCACGATGCGGATGCGGACCGAATGGCAGGCCCCGATTGTTCGGTGGATAAACCTGCGGGCCGTGGTGATTGAGGAAAAGGAACGGGTCCACCTGTTGGACTCGTGGACCAGGCACGGGCCGACGCGTCACCAGATCTGCGATGTCATCGCGATGCGAAGGATGGATTCCGAGGATCGTCTTCTGGGTCATGCGCCCAGAGATAGAGCGCGCGATCGTCATTCACAAACAGAAGGGCCACAAACGGCAAAGCTGAAACGCCGCGCCCTGCTCGCTTCATTGAAAATGATGGCCGCTGAAAAAGCAAAACCTCAAACGAAAACAGCCCCGCCGAAGCGGGGCTGTCTCTCGTTGGGTGCGGGGCTAGGATTTGAACCTAGGACCTTCAGGTTATGAGCCTGACGAGCTACCGGACTGCTCCACCCCGCGTCACCGATTTCCTCTCGCGTCCGATACGCGAAACGAACCCCTATCGCTTCAAGCCTAAGCCAGAAACGACTTCGCGGCCCACTCCGGTCGACATGGACAAGTCCATGAACAACCGGCCGAGCCGCGCGCTGCATCCGGGGGGATGCAACTCTTGAAGGAGGCCCTGCCCGCTTTTCAGCGAGCAACATGTGTTTGGCTTTGCAGACCTGGCAGCGATCTACTCTCCCGTATCTTAAGATACAGTACCATCGACGCTGGGGGACTTAACGACCGAGTTCGGAATGGGATCGGGTGGGGAACCCCCGCCAAAACCACCAGGTCAGCGAAGCCAAACACATACAACAACTATCGTCTATGAAAACGCAGCGGACGAAAGACTAGTGTCCGTGCGTTGATCGTTTCGGGCGACATGCTCGTCGCCACGTATGGGTCTTGAAAGAGTTATCAAGCCTATCGAGCAATTAGTACCAGTAAGCTACAGTCCTCACGGACCTTCCACACCTGGCCTATCGACGTGATGGTCTATCACGGCTCTCAGGGAAACCTGGTTTTGAGGTGGGTTTCCCGCTTAGATGCTTTCAGCGGTTATCCCGACCATACATAGCTACCCAGCTGCGCGACTGGCGTCACGACTGGTCCACCAGAGGTATGTTCATCCCGGTCCTCTCGTACTAGGGACAAATCCTCTCAAATTTCCTACACCCACGGCAGATAGGGACCAAACTGTCTCACGACGTTCTGAACCCAGCTCACGTACCTCTTTAAATGGCGAACAGCCATACCCTTGGGACCTGCTCCAGCCCCAGGATGAGATGAGCCGACATCGAGGTGCCAAACGATGCCGTCGATATGGACTCTTGGGCATCATCAGCCTGTTATCCCCGGAGTACCTTTTATTCGTTGAGCGATGACCCTTCCACACAGAGTCACCGGATCACTATGGCCGACTTTCGTCTCTGCTCGACTTGTCAGTCTCGCAGTCAGGCAGGCTTATGCCATTGCACTCAGCGTCCGATTTCCGACCGGACTGAGCCTACCATCGCGCGCCTCCGTTACTCTTTGGGAGGCGACCGCCCCAGTCAAACTACCCGCCACGCAGGGTCCCTGACCCAGATAATGGGTCGAGGTTAGACGTCACCGAAGATTAGGGTGGTATTTCAACGTTGGCTCCACACGAGCTGGCGCCCATGCTTCAAAGCCTCCCACCTATCCTACACAAACCACCGATAACGCCACTGCGAAGTTATAGTTAAGGTTCACAGGGTCTTTCCGTCTAACCGCGGGAACCCCGCATCTTCACGGGGAATTCAATTTCACTGAGTCTATGCTGGAGACAGCGGGGAAGTCGTTACTCCATTCGTGCAGGTCGGAACTTACCCGACAAGGAATTTCGCTACCTTAGGACCG
>DAINAT010000049.1:0-23494 GCA_036733305.1 Hyphomonadaceae bacterium | reverse complement strand
ACGGTGACGACTTTCTTGGCGTCGGCCGATTTGACGGTGAGGATCGCGTTGCCGGCGTAGATCGGGCGCTCGAAGGTCGAGGCGTCGATCACTTTCGTGATCTCCGAGATCTGCATCACATCGAGCTTGGCGGCGATGCGGGGAGCGACGTTCTTGCCGGTCGTGGTGGCCGGAGCGAAGAAGGCGTCGTAGCCAGACATCATCGGAACGACGAGGGCTTCGACAGCTTCGGCCAGGGCGTGGCTGAAGGCTTCGCCTTCGACGTGGATGACTTTGCGGACGCCAGCGAGTTTGGCGGCGGCGTCAGCGGCGGCTTTCGCATTGTGGCCAGCGACGAGAACGTCGATGTCGCCACCGAAGGCTTGCGCAGCAGCAACCGTTTTGGCGGTCGCGTCGTTGAGAGCGTCGTTGCTGTGTTCAGCGAGAACGAGAACGGCCATGATCAGATCGCTCCAACGGACTTGAGTTTGGCGATGAGAGCGTCGACGTCGGCGACTTTCTCGCCGGCTTCACGCTTCTTGGGCTCGGCGACTTTCACGACCGACAGGCGCGGCGTGACGTCGACGCCGTAGTCAGCCGGGGCTTTCGTGTCGATCGGCTTCTTCTTCGCCTTCATGATGTTCGGCAGCGAAGCGAAGCGCGGCTCGTTGAGGCGGAGGTCGGTGGTGACCACGGCCGGCAGCGAGAGCGAGACGGTTTGAAGGCCGCCGTCGACTTCACGGGTGACTTTCAGTTTGTCGCCATCCATGGCGACGGCCGATGCGAACGAGCCTTGCGGCCAGTCGAGCAGGGCGGCGAGCATCTGGCCGGTCTGGTTGGCGTCGTCGTCGATCGCCTGCTTGCCGGTGATGACGAGGCCGGGTTGTTCGGCTTCGACGATCTTGGCGAGGATCTTGGCGACGGCGAGCGGCTCAACCGCAACGTCGGTCTGGACGAGGATGCCGCGATCACCGCCCATGGCGAGACCGATGCGGATGGTTTCCTGGGCCTGGGCCGGTCCGATCGAGACCAGCACGATCTCGGTGACGACGCCTTTTTCCTTCATGCGGACGGCTTCTTCGACAGCGATCTCGCAGAACGGGTTCATCGCCATCTTGATGTTGGCGAGGTCGACGCCCGTGCCATCGGCTTTTACGCGCGGGCGGACGTTCGGGTCGATCACCCGCTTCACGGGCACAAGCACCTTCATCGGTGGGGTCTCCGGCTGGACGGTCAGAAAAATCTGCTCGAGGCGCCCCCCAATGGCGCGCCTGCGAACCGCGGCTTTCTCCTAGGCAGGGGCGGCGGCGGAATCAAGTTTCGTGACAGGATTTCGGGGCAAAAAGCGTCGATTTGGCGCGTTCGTCCGGGGCCGGGATGAAACATTCGTGCGCGAGGGCGGATTTCGGGTGGTTTTTTCGGCCGGCGCGGTAGCTTGCAGCCGTTTCAGGAGTGACCCCGACCATGGCCGACCCGTTTGACGATGCGTTCTACAAGCGCGCTGACGCCCACATTAACCTGGCCAATGAGGCCGTTGGGGAGGTGACGCCGGAGGCGGTCAACGCGTCCATGATGTTCGCGGCGGCGCGGTTCTCGGCGTTCATCTCGGCGCGCGGGTTCAAGTCGGGCGAGGCGATGGCGGCCAAGCGGGACGAAACGGTGAAATACTTCGTCGACGGCTTCCAGCAGATGCTCGAAGGCAATCTCGACGCCTACATCAAGAATTTCGATGCCTATATGAAGCCTCAGGAGGATTGATCTCATGGCCCTGGGTTTCCTGCGCCGCCTGCTGATGTCGACCGGGCATGCCGAGCTGCAGCCCGAGGATGCGCGTCTGGCGGTGGCTGCGGTGCTGGTGATGGCGGCGCGGTCGGACGACAAGTACGACGATGAGGAGGCGGCGATCATCGATCGCGTGCTGGGCAGACGCTTCGGTCTGAGCCCGGAACTGGCGCGTGGTCTGCGTCAGCAGGGCGAAGAGGCCGAGGGCGAAGCCATCGACATCTACCAGTTCACCAAGGCCATCAGGCTCGCGATCCCGCACGATGATCGGGTTGCGATCATCGAGGAGCTGTGGAGCGTGATCCTGTCGGACGGCGTGCGCGATCCGCAGGAAGATTCGCTCATGCGCCAGATCGTGGACCGGCTGGGGCTGTCGCCGATGGACAGCGCGCTGGCGCGGCAGAAGGTTCAGGGTGGTGGGAGTATTCCGGTTTAGGGGATGCGTAGGGTGCATCGAAGATGCACCGTGAACCCATCGACGCTGGCGGTGCATTTACGCTTCGCTTCAATGCACCCTACGATCTCAACATCGTCATTCCCGCCGCAGCGTAGCGGAGAGCGGGAACCCAGGGGCTGCTAGCGTGATGCTTGCGGCTCCTGGGTTCCCGCTTTCGCGGGAATGACGCGGTATTTACTGCGCCGGTGCAGCTGGTGCTGCAGGCGTTGGCGCCGCTGCCGGTGACGCATATGCGCCTGCAGGCGGCGTGACGCCTTTCAGGTACTGGTCGAGGAAGGTCACGTAGGCATTCGACGCGGTGATGCGGTTTTCCTTGCGGAGGAAGCCGTGGCCCTCGTCGGGGAAGATGACGTATTCGACGGGGACGTTGTTCTTCTTCACGGCTGCGACCAACTCGTCGCTTTCGACCTGAAGCACGCGCGGATCGTTCTTGCCCTGGATAACCAGCAGCGGCTTGGTGATGTTGGCGGCGTGGAACAGGGGCGAGATGCGCTTGTGGCGTTCGGCGTCTGTCGCGGGATCGCCCATCTCGTCATAGAGCGCCTGTTTCTGGGCGCCCCACCAGGCCGGGATTTCCTGCAGCGTGCGCGTCCAGTTGGTGACGCCGAAGATATCGATGCCGGCGGTGAACTCTTCCGGGCGGAAGGCGAGAGCCGCGGCGACCATGTAGCCGCCATAGGAACCGCCCATGATGGCGATCTTGTCCTTCTGCACCCAGTCGAGCGATTGCAGATACTTCTTGCCGTAGACGACGTCGTCGAGATCGACTTCGCCATGCTTCTTGTCGTCCATGTGGAAGAAGGTCTTGCCGTAGCCCGACGAGCCGCGGTTGTTCACGCGCAGCACGGCGTAGCCGTGGTTGGCGAGGTGCTGGTACATCGCCGTGTAGCCCTTGCGGTTCTGACCGCCCGGTCCGCCATGCACATCGACGACGGCGGGGACGGGTTTGTCCGCGCTCGCGCCCTTGGGCTTGAACAGGATGGCCGGGATGTCGAGGCCGTCAAAGCTCTTGTAGCGGACGACTTCCGTCTCAACGAGCATCTTCTCGTCGATTGCGGGGTTGAGGTTCTTGGTCAGGCGCGTGGCGGCGCCGGTGGCGAGATCGGCCACGAAAACATCTGCCGGCGAGGTATCCGACGCGACGGTGAAGGCGATCTTTGACTCATCCTTGTTGAAGCGGACCGAGCCGATATCGCCATCGGGTGCGCCGGTGATGGCGACAGGCTTGTTGGCGGCCTGGTCGTGGATGGTGATTTTCGTGGAGGCGTCAGCGTTGATGGCATCGACGCGATATTTGCCGGACGGCGAGTAGGTGACGAACAGCACGTCCCAGTCGGCTTTCAGCAATTCAGCCTTGGCGCCGCTGGCAAGCTCGTACGTCCAGGCTTGCGTGAACTCGCCATGCTCGTCGGTGGCGTAGATCAGCGATTTGGAGTCGGGCGTGAATTCATAGACCCCGTAGGCTACGACAGCATCGCCGGGCGTGATGAGCACGGGCTTCTGCGTGGCCGGCTTGGTGAGGTCTGCGAGATAGACATCCGAGTCCGCGCTGGTGTTCTGCTTGGAGAGCGCCAGCCATTTGCCATCGGGCGAGACGGCGGACGGGAAGAAGCCGGAGTTCTGGAAGACGAGCTTACGGGCGAACGTCGTCGCATCGTAGGAATAGAGATCGAACATCTGCGGGTCGCGCTCGTTGGTGGCGATCCAGAAGGTCTTGCCGTCGCCGGCCCAGCCGATGAATTCGCTGGCGTGTTTGGTTCCGGGCGTGAGGTCTTTCTGCGTGCCGTCTGTGTTCTGGACGTAGATGTGGGTCAGCTCGTCGCCGCCGCCATCGGATGAGACGAGCACGCGGTCGTCGGTGGGGAAGTAGCTGATCGAGAAGACGGCGTTGGTGGTGGAGGTGGTGAGCGGGGCAAGGTCGCCGCCGGCCACGGGCAGGGCGGCCGCATTGAAGACGCCTGACTTGTCGGTGGAGACAAGCAGCTTCGTGCCATCGGGTGAGAAGGCGAAGGGCGTAGGGGACGCGACCGACACGGCGGTCGTATCGAAGAAGGCTTTCGCATCGTAGAGCGCATGCGCGACCGGCGCCGCAACTTCCGGCTTGGTTTCAGGCTGGCAGGCGCCGAGCGCTACGAGCGCGATGCCGCTGATGAAGCCGATATTGCGCATTGCCATGTGATGCATGGGGGTCCCTCCGCGTGAGCGCGCACGATGGACGGGGCCGGGGATGACGGCAAGCGTTTGCGAAATGAAGTTGGTGTTAGCCGCTATTCGCCGCTGGCGTTGGCGGGCGCGTTCTCAGCGGTGGTCAGCTCGTCCATCTTGAACCAGTCGGTTTTCGGAAGGCCGAGTTCATAGTCCAGCCAGGCGGGCACGATGCGGGTCGAACGGGCGCCGCGGGTGTTGGAGAGCATCACGATGCCGGAGTTGTTGCCGGGCACCCAGGCGATCTGTGCGATATAACCTTCGACGCTACCCGAGTGGGTGATCACCTGATGGCCGGCATAGGTGTAGTTGCGCCATCCGAGGCCATAGGACGTTTCGGTAACCGGGGTTCTGAGCGTGCGCTGGCGGGCGGTTTCCGGTGGCGTGGCGATGCGCTTGCGGTGGGCTTCGTCGAGCACGGCGGCGGGGAGCACGTCAGTGCGCAGGCCCATCTGCGCCACCAGCCATTTCGACAGGTCGGTGATCGAGGCGTTGATGCCGCCGGCGGCGGGCACGCGATAATACCAGTCGGTGACGGGCGTGGGGACCCAGTTCTGCGCGCCGACGCGCTTGTGCGGGCGGGCCCAGTTGCCGGTGGATTTCAGTTGGGTGAGGCCGATCGATGCGGTCTTCATGCCGAGCGGAGTGAAGATGCGCGATTGCACTTCGGCGGCGTAGGTGTGGCCGGTGGCTTTCTCGATCGCGGTGGCGATCATGTTGAAGGCGACGTTCTGGTAGGTGAAGCATTCGCCGGGGGCGCAGGTCTGTTTGACCTTGCCGTATTCGGTAAGGATGGCGGAGGGCGTGCTGCCGGCTTCGAGCAGGTTGTCATAGGCGTAAGGCGGAAGGCCGACGCGGTGCGACAGCACATCTTCCAGCGTGACGCGGGCCGCATCTTCCGGGCGCTTCAGCTTGAACTCGGGAATGATGGTGGAAACGCGGGTCTGCAGGTTCAGCTTGCCTTCGCTCTGTTCGAGCACGGCAAGCGTGCCGGCGAAGCCCTTGGACAGCGAGGCAATGCGGAAGACCGTGTCGGGCGTGACTTTCTCCGTGCCGCCCGCTTCACGCACGCCATAGGTTTTCACCATGGCGATGCGGCCGTTCTTCACGACGGCGACGGCGAGGCCGACAAAGTCAGGCGCGGTGGCGACATGGTCGAGCTCATCGCCGAATTCCTGGAGGGGCTGGTATTCCTTTTTCAGCTGCGCGTGTGCGGCCAGCGGCGTGGCCAGCGTGAAAGCAGCGACAAGAAAAAGTGCAGCGAGTTTCAACCTGATATCCCCGGAGGACGTCTGACTATTGAGGAGTTTGCGGCGCCCCTCAATCGAAGCTTTGATGAAAGCTTTCAGGTGAACAGGTTAATTCCGAACTAGGCGGGATTTTGTCAGACACTGCTGGTCGCGGCGAGTTCACTGCGCACGGCCATGAGGATCTGGCCGAGGAGGTTTTCACCCTGCCATTTGCCCGGATCGAGGGCTGCGGGATCGTCCTCGGAGAGGCCGATGCCCCAGATGTAATCCTTGGGGTTGGCTTCCGCGAGAATGGCGTCGCCGGTGTCGATCAGGCGGCGGCGGAGGCCGGCGTTCTGGCCGAACTTGGCGCGGGTTCCATTCGTGACGATGCGGATCTTGCTGGCGTCCCATGTCTGCTGGTCGAAGCCGGCTACGCGACCGCCCATCAGCTTGTGTTCGTGCGGGCTGTCTGACTTGAGGATGCGTTCCGCCATCGTAACGTCCCCGAACAGACGGGCTTTCTGCTCGTGCATGTATTGCTCGGCGCAGACGTAGGTGTGGCCGCCCAGCGTGAAGTGCGACGGGTGGAACTGGCTGAAGGGGCCCTTCATGAAGAGAAGAACGCCAGAGACAGGTCCGCCTGGCATCAGCTAGCGGTTCGCGCCGGGAACCCAGAGAATGTCGCTGGCGCCGTTCTCGTTCGCACGGCGGGCCGCGACGAACAGGAAATCCGATAGCCTGTTGGCGTAGGCGAGGGCGAACTCCGAGACGACCTCGCCTTCGGTGGCGGCGAGCTGGGCGATCAAGCGCTCGGCGCGGCGGCAGACGGTGCGTGCTACGTGCAGGTGCGCGGCGAGGGCGGAGCCGCCGGGCAGGATGAAGCTGTTGAGCGGCGGGATAGGTCCGTTGACCAGATCGATCTCGGTTTCAAGGCGGGTGACCTGGGCCTCGACGATGCGCAGCGGCTCCCAGCCGAGATCCTTGTCGCGCTGGGGCGTGGCGAGATCTGCGCCCAGATCAAACAGATCGTTCTGGATACGGCCGAGCATGGCGTCGAGATCGGGGTCGCCGGCGGAATGGAGGCGGGCGACGCCGATGGACGAGTTGGTCTCGTCTGCCGCGCCATAGGCTTCGACGCGCAGGTTCCACTTCTCGACGCGCTCGCCAGTTGCGAGGCCCGTCGTGCCCTTGTCGCCAGTGCGGGTGTAGATCTTGTTCAGAACAACCATGGGCAGCGTTTTCGCGCCCGCAGCGTCGTTACGTCAATGGCTTAAAGGCCCTAAGCCTAGGCGTAGGCTTCGTGCAGGCCGGAAATCGAGTCGCCGAGCAGGTCCATTGAGGGGCGCGGGGCCGTACGGAAGGGTACGCGGCGCGCGTCGACAAGGGCCGAACGGTGCGTGAAAACCCAGCCGGACAGGCGCGGGGCGGCGTCCAGCAACAGGCCGACCGAGTTCGGCTCGCCCAGGATTGTCATCTGGCAGGCGCCGTCGAGCCTGAGCACCACGTCGGCTTCCAGGGTGGCGTCAAAGCGGCGGATACGTTCGTTGATGGTGTTTATCGCCCAGTCCGCATCGGCTTCGCCGCGCTGCAGGGCTTCAAGGGCGTTGGCGATGCCGTGGCGTTCCGACGCAAACCAGCTCCAGAACTTGCGGGGGTTCAGCTCGACAGTTCCACGTCCGAACACAGCCAACTCCATCCATCACCAGCCAGAGCCATGTTCACATGCACAGCTTCAGGCTTGGAAAATCCGATCGATGAAATTGAACCGATCCGACCCCAACCGACGATGAACGGCGCAACAAAGTGGGCCGTTCCCTGCCGGAATGTGCGGGATGTTGTTCGCGTGGCGCGGCAGCAACAGTTAGTTGAAGGCGCCAGACACCCAGCCGAGGATCACCAGCAGGATCACTGCGATGAACTGGATAAGGACGCGCAGGCGCATCAGCTTGTTCGACCGGGAGGCCGATTGCGGGTCGGTGCGGAGCAGGTTCACGATGCCGAAGGCCAGAACCACGAAAACCGCAGCGATTGCAGCGTAGACGCCATATGTCAGCCAGAGTGCCATGGCGGTGTCGTACGCCCGAAACGGCGCTTACGCCATCGGGTAAGGGCGTCGCACCTCCCTACCGGGTCCCATCCGGTGCGAACCGCTCATCGGTCCAGACCAGCGCGTGGAACGACATGGCTTCCCGCAGGGCGACCACGATCTTGCGCATTTCCGGCCCGCCGCAGCCGGCGGTGTAGGCGATGGTCTTCTGTTTTCCGGCGTCGTTCCGCCAGGTGACGTTCACGGTCGGCGCGCCGGCATGGCAGTTTTCCGAGACGGCGCTGGTCTGGTTGGCGGGCAGGGTCCAGAAGTTGGCCTCGGTCAGGGCCGTTTCGGCAGCCTTGAAGGCGTCGGCCCCGAGATTTCCTTCGCTGACGCCGATGGATCTGACGAATTTCACCCCGTTGAGAGCATAGGCCCCGTCCGGGTGCAGCGTCATGTCATAGACCGGGCAGGTCTGCTCGCAGGCTTCCTCGGACAGGACAACGACGGCGTCGCCCGTCTGGGCCTGGGAGACGCCCTGTTCGGCTGGGGAACAAGCAGTAGCGACCGCAGAAACTGCGGCCGCTATCGCGAGTGTTCTCAGGAAAAGCGTCCCGATCATGTGGCGATTCTAATCTGCGTCGCCCGAAAAGACGAGATCAGCCCTTCTTGAAGCGGAAGAGGAACTGGTCGGTGTGGCGGCGGACGGTCGGGTCGAAGGCGCGCTTGGTGCGGTCGTCCGACGGGTTGGCCAGCACATCGCTCTTGTCGACATAGGTGAAGCCCGCAGCCTTGGCGGCGGCGAGCACGACAGCCGGATCAACGCGGTGGTTGGTCTGCGCCGAGGCTTTCTTGTCTTCACCGGCGGGAGCAGCGTGATCCATGGCGATGAATTCACCGCCCGGCTTCAGCACGCGCTTGATCTCGGCATAGGTCTTGGCTTCGTCACCCAGTCCGGTGGAGTTGGCGGGCGTGAAGTAGATCTCGTGCGGTCCGAGAATCCAGATCACCTTATCGACCGAAGCATCGGGGATCGCGGAGTAGTCGTCGAAGTGCGACTTCACGATCGTGGTGTTCTTGAGCTGGCCAGCATCCTGCCGGCCCTTGTAGGCGGCGTCGCCATAAGCGAACTCGGGCGGATATTGCGCATAGAGCTTGCCTGACGGTCCGATGGCTTCGGAGAGAATGCGCGAATACCAGCCGCGGCCGCCTTCGAGTTCGAGGATGGTCTCGCCGGGGCGGATGTTCATGAAGGCGAGGACTTCGGCCGGCTTGCGCGCGGCGTCATCAGCCTGATCGGCGCCCTGCAGACCTTCGTGCTTCACGAGGCGATCGGGCGCGGCGAGGATCGTGGCGTAGTCCGCTGGGCTAAGCGGCGCCGGGCCGCCCATCGTGCTGCAGCCCATGGCGAGAAGCGCAAAAGCGCTGGCGGCGAATGCGAGTTTCATTGTGAGTCTCTCTCCCCGAAAAATCTGGCCCCGAAAAATCTGGCCCCGAAACAAACTGGCCCCGAAACAAACTGGCCCCGAAACAAAGAAGCGCGGACCGCATGTGCGGTCCGCGCTCGATTGCAGTCAAGTCGGTACAGACCCGATCAGCGCAAGCCTACGGCTTCTTGTAGCGCAGCAGGAACTGGTCGGTCTTGCCCTGGATCGACGGGTCGAACACGCCCTTGGTGTGATCGTCCGCCGGGTTGGCGAGCAGGGCGCTTTCCTCGTCCAGCGCGAAGCCAGCCGTGGTGGCCATCGCCTTAACAGCCATCGTGTCGATGCGGTGCACGTCATTGCCCGAAGTCGTCGGCGCGCCAACAGGGGCAATGTGGTCCATGATGATGAACGTGCCGCCCGGCTTCAGGATGCGCGCGACTTCTGCGAAGGCCTTCGCCGGGTCGCCCATCACGGCATTGCCGCAGGCCTTGGCGCAGTAGAGCTCGTGCGGGCCCTGGAACCACGTCACGACGTCGACCGAACCATCAGTCGCGTCGAGCTTGTCGAACGGTGACCACGACACCGTCACGTTGGCGAGGCGGTTGTCTTTCGTGCGGGCAGCAAGGGCGTCCTTGTAGAAGCCTTCGAATTCCTTCGGCGCCTGCATGATGACCTTGCCGGTCGAGCCTGCGGCCAGCGAGAACAGCTCGGTGTAATAGCCAGCGCCGGCTTCCATCTCGAACACAGTCTGGCCGGGCATGATCTTCGTGAAGGCGAGGACTTCGGCAGGCTTGCGGTTGGCGTCTTTCGCGGTGTCTTCCGCGGTGCGGCCGGTCGAGGCGACGAACGAGGCGTAGTCGGGGCCAGCCGGGACAGGCGGTGCTTCGGCTACCGGAGCGGGCGCGGGTTCGGCCGGCGCGGGCGCTTCGCCGCCGCAGGCGGTCGCGAATGCGAGTGCTACAAGCGATGCGCCTGTAATCTTCAGAATGTTGCGGGTCATGTTCGTCCTCCTCAGGCGCCGCTGCGCCAATGCGGCGGAACATACACCGCGTTCAACGGCGGACTAGGCGTTCAATTCTTTCGTGTGGTTTATACAAACACGTTTGCTTTACGCAGAGTAAGAGGTTCCGGTCGAAGCCGGTTGGCGTTACTCTCACGTCAAATCGAACGCGCAGCCCAAAAGACGCGTCATCCCACAGGAGGACTATCATGCGGATGCTCAAGCCCGCTCTTACTGCAATTGCTGTCGCCCTGATGGCCGCTCCCGCGATGGCCCAGGTTCCACGCGCGCCGGATGGCAAGCCGGATCTCACCGGCATCTGGAGCAACGCATCGCTGACGCCGCTGTCGCGTGCGCAGGGCGTCAAGACCCTCGTGGTCACGCAGGAAGAAGCGCAGAAGATCGCGGACAAGACAGCGATCGCTGGCGTCCCGGCTGACGATCCGGAATTCAACCGCAATGCGCGCTATTCGGACCCGACCAAGGGCGCTCCTGAAAAGGGTGGCGATGACTTTGGCCTGAAGGGCTACGACTCGTTCTGGGTCACGCCGGGCACGCAGCTTGCGCATGTGAAGGGCGAATTCCGCACCTCCAACATCATCGATCCGCCGAGCGGCCAGTTGCCGTTCAAGGACCCGGCGGGGCAGGCGAAGAAGGCGATGGTCGGCTTCCAGCGCTACATGACGGGCAATGCGCCGTATGAGGGCCCGGAAGAAACCGCGATCTCCGAGCGTTGTCTGATTGGCTTCGGCCAGACGGGCGGTCCGGGCATGCTGAGCGTGCTCTACAACAACAACTACCAGTTCGTGCAGACGCCGCACCACATGATGATCCTTGTCGAGATGGCGCACGATGTGCGCGCGATCCCGATCTTCGCGAGCGCGGATGAAGCGCGCAAAGGTCACCGCCCGGATGCGATCAAGCCGTGGCTGGGCGATACTGTCGGCTGGTGGGAAGGTGACACGTTTGTGATGGAGACGATCAACCTCAATCCACTGCAGGCCGAAAACCAGTCATTCCCGCTCTCTGAAAAAGGCGTGGTGATCGAGCGCCTGACGCGTCTGGGCGAGAAAGAGATCAACTACCAGTTCACCGTCCACGATCCGGACACCTACACGCAGGATTGGAAGGCGGAGTTGAGCTTCTATCCGACGACGCAGCTCTATGAGTACGCCTGCCACGAAGGCAATTACGGCATGCACGGCATCCTCGCCGGCGCCCGCGAGAAGGAACGCCAGGCCGCAGCGGTTGCTGTGAAGGCCAAGCCGACCAAGACAAAGGCGGTCAAAGGCGGCGAATAACGCCGGAATATCCGTTACAAGGCTGAAGGGGCGCGCTTTCACACGGAGGCGCGCCCTTTTGCGTGAGTGGAGGCCAGTCCTTCGCACATTTGGGTGAGCGGCTAGGTGGCGCGCGCGAGAGGGGCCAGACTTACCGATGAGATGAGTGCGCCACACCGATGGCGCTCCGCCCACAGGAGGAGACACCATGCGCACGCTCGCGCCAGCCATCACCGCACTCGCATTCGCGATCCTCGTTGCGCCAGCCTTGGCGCAGGTCCCGAAGGTGGCAGACGGCAAGCCGGACTTCTCTGGCTTCTGGACCAACGCGTCGCTGACGCCATTGGCGCGTGCGCCGAACGTGAAAGGGCTGGTCGTCGACGAGGCCGAAGCGCGCAAGATGGCGGATGCTTCCACCATGGCGGGCGTCACCGAAGAAGGCTTCAAGGGCGCAACCTATTCCGACCCGACCAAGGGCGCGCCGCCGAAGGGCGGCAAGGATTTCGGCGTGCAGGCCTACGACTCGTTCTGGATGGACCCGGGCCACCGCCTCGCCATCGTGAAGGGCGAATGGCGCACCTCGAACATCGTCGAGCCTGCGAGCGGGCAGATCCCCTTTGCCGATCCGGCTGGGCAGGCCAAGCGCCGCGTGCTCAACCGCGAGCGCTATGAGACGGGCAATGCAGCCTATCACGGCCCCGAAGAGACGACGCTGTCGGAGCGCTGCCTGATCGGCTTCGGTCAGACCGGCGGGCCCGGCATGATGAGCGTGCTCTATAACAACAACTATCAGATGGTGCAGACGCCGCATCACATGATGATCCTGGTCGAGATGGCGCACGATGCCCGCGTCGTGCCGATCTTCGCCGACGCCGCGACAGCACGCGCCAGCCACAAGCCGGTGACGATCACGCCGTGGCTGGGCGACACGGTCGGCTGGTGGGATGGCGATACGTTCGTGATGGAGACGGTGAATGTGCGTCCGCTGCAGGCGGACAATCAGGCTTTCCCGCTGTCGTCCAAGGGTGTTGTCACCGAACGGCTCACGCGCACGAGCGAGAAGGACATCTTCTACGAGTTCACGGTCGCCGATCCGGAAAACTACACGCAGCCATGGAAGGCCGAGCTGAGCTTCTATCCGTCAAGCGGCCTCTACGAATACGCCTGCCACGAAGGCAATTACGGCATGCACGGCATCCTCGCCGGCGCCCGCGAGAAGGAACGGCTTGCCGAAGCGGCTGCACATTCAGCCAGGGCGAAGTCGAAATCCAGAACGATGAAGGGCGGGCAATAGCGCGTTCCCCGATGTGCCAACCCTTCCGAGACCCGGTTGCTTTACGCAACCGGGTCTTTAGCTTCGCGCCGACATCGGGGATCGATTCATGGCCATTACGCTTTACGACGCCACGGTGGCGCTCTTCATCCAGACGCTCGGCGCGATGGAGGGCTTCCTCAAGCGGGGCCAGGCCCATTGCGAAGACAACAACATCGCCACCGGCGAAGTGCTGGAAACGCGCCTGTTCGCTGACATGTTGCCGTTCCGCTATCAGGTGCAGGCGGCGATCGGCCATTCAGTCGGCGCGATCGAAGGCGTGAAGGGCGGGGTGTTCAAGCCGCCCTATGGCACGCCGACGTCTGACTATACGGCGCTGCTGGGCGAGGTTGCCGATGCGCTGGCGAAGCTGAAGGCCTATGCGCCGGACGAGATCAACGCGCTGGAAGGCAAGGACGTGATCTTCAATCTCGGCGACCGTCAGATGCCGTTCACCGCCGAAGGTTTCCTGCTCACCTTCTCGCTGGCCAACTTCCATTTCCACGCGACGACGGCCTACGACATCCTGCGTTCGAAGGGCGTGCCGCTTGGCAAGCGCGATTATCTCGGGCGGATCAAGCTGAAGGCTTGATGCCTTCTACTTGAACAGCGCCAGATCGATGGCGTCACCCATCACCTTGTAGCCGGCGTCGTTGGGGTGCAGCCAGTCGCCGGATTGCAGCTCCGCTTTCATCTTCTTCGGATTGGCCGGGTCGTGCATCGCGGCGTCGAAGTCGATGAAGCCGGCCGTTTCCGTGTTGGATCGTATCCACGCATTCACTTGTTGGCGTACCGCTTCACCGGCTTCCTGGTAATAGCGCGCACCTTCGTACGGCAGCAGTGTTGCGACATAGACCGCAATACCCTTCGCTTCCGCGCGATCGATCATCTGGCGGTAGCCGGCAATCAGTTGCGCGGCTGATGGCGGCGTGGCTGCGCCCAAGCCGATGTCGTTGATGCCTTCCAGAATCACCAGCCAGCTTGCGTTCGGGACCGACAGCACGTCGCGGTCGAAGCGGGTGAGGGCGGGCTCGCCGAAGATGGGTGACTGCCAGGACAGCACGCGGTTGCCTGCGATGGCCTGGTTCGAGATCGGGCGCGGATTGCCGGCGGCGTTGAGGCGTTCGGCCAGCACATCCGGCCAGCGCTTGTTGCCATTTATGGTGGAGGCTGTGCCGTCAGTGATCGAATCGCCGAAGGTCACGATGGTGCGCGGGTCTTTGCGGCTGACTTCCACGCCTGAAATGAAGGCGCGGTTGGTGAAGGTCGAGGCGGGCTCGAAAGCCGCCTGTGTAAAGTTGCCCGGCTGAGAGACGAACGCAGTCGCAGTTCCGGCGAAATGGCACGTACACGGTCCGGTGGCTGTGGGCAGGAAGATGCTGATCGACAGCTGATCGAGCGATTTGGCGTCGAGCGTGACCGGATCGCTGAGCAAAGGCGCACCCGGCGGAATTGTGATCGCGGTGTTACCTGCGAATGTGATCGGTCGAATGGCGCCCGTGGGTTTTCCATCCGCTCCAGCGATGGCGATCGTGGCGCCGCCGATTTCCAACGGCTTCTCGCCATATTCGTTGGTGAAGCGCACGCGGACAGCATCCCCGCCTGACGAAATGCGGATTACCTGCCGGACGGTCTGGTTTTCGAATGACTTTGCCCCGCTTGGTGGAACGGTCGGCGATGCGCCCCAGGCGCCTGCCCAGCCCTGTAAAGGCGTTTGCCGGGATGCGGCAGATTCGACGGTCGCGCATCCGGTCAGAACAAAACCAAAGGCAATCAAGGCAAGATGTTTCACGATCGCTCCCCATTTTTGCCCTTTGTAACCGCATACCGTGCCAAACGAGTAGGCCGGGTTTTCCCCCGTATCGGCGCCGGAAGCTCACTCGCAAGCAATTGATTGGCCGGTATTTACGCTGCGTTGGCCGCTATATAGGACTTGAAACAGCAAGAGGCGTCGCTCAGATGCCCTGAGGGACGCGGGACAGGAATCTTCGGCTGATGAGTTGGGTCAAACGGATTTATCCGTTCAATGCTGAGCAGACTGTCAACATCGCGTCCGAGTTCGGACCGCTGGTTGCGCTCTTCGTGGTCAATGCCATCACCGGCAATGTGGAAGACGGCACCTGGGCGCTGATCATTACGACTGTGATCGCGGTCATCGCCATGCAGGTTGTGTTGAAGCGCCTGCCGGTGTTTCCGCTGATTGCATCCACCATCACCGTGATCTTCGGAATTCTCACGCTCGTGACGCACGACCCGATGTGGGTGCAGATCAAGGTGACGATCTTCAATGCCGGCTTCGCGGTGTTCCTGTTCGCGGGCCTGATCTTCAAGAAGAACTTCTTCAAGTACATTCTCGAGAAGACGTTCCACTACACGCAGAAGGGCTGGGACCAGTTCACCTGGAGCTTTGCCTGGTTCTTCGTCGTCACCGCCGTGCTGAACGAAGTGGTGCGCCAGATCTACAAGCCGGGTCACATCTACCACCTGTTTGGCATGGAGATGGACGGTGTGAACGTCTGGATCTTGTTCAAGATCGCGCTGATCATGCCGGCGAGCGGGCTCTACGCTTGGTTCCTCACGCGCCTGATGCAGAAGCACGCCATTCCGGCGCCGGCGGCAGAACGCAAGGATGTTGTGGCGACGGCGACCACGGGCGTGCCCGTGGCGCACAAGAAAGCCGCGCCGGACGCTACGCCGGTCGGCTGACAAGGCTCTGATCGGCCTCCTTTTTGAGGCTATTCGTCGTCCACAGAGCTGTGGTCCTCATCGTCTTCCGACGCATGGGCGCGCCCGATCGCGGCGTGTAGCTTCTGGTCCAGCTTGGCGCCGTCGAGGATTACCTTGTCGAAATGCACGTCGTGCACGGCGCTCACCGGCACAGTGAATTCGCCGGCATTCTCGACGTAAATTCTCAGCTCCTTGCCTGTGACGGCGCGCACAGCGCCGAAGGCTACGTCGCCGTCGTGCAGGAAAACGGGTTGGTCAACGCGGATAGGTTCGGCCATGGCGGCGCTCCTCTTCTGCTGGAGAAGTAGGATCGCCGCGGCCGGGCGTTAGGTCTTCGCGACCTTAATTCTTCGCGCCGCTAGTTCTTGGCGCCGATGAACTCGTCGATGGTGCGGCGGGCGATGACCATGGCCTGCACTTCGCCTGCGCCCTCGAAGATGTTGAGGATGCGGGCGTCGCAGAGGACGCGGCTGACCGGATATTCCAGCGCAAAGCCGTTGCCGCCATGGACCTGCAGCGCGTTGTCGGCTGCGGCCCAGGCGATACGGGCGGCGAGCATCTTGGCGAGACCTGCTTCGAGATCGCAACGCTTGCCCTGATCCTTCTGGCGCGCCGAGAAGTAGGTGAGCTGGCGTACGCCGACGAGTTCGGCGGCCATCATCACCAGCTTGTCCGAGGTGCGCGGGAAGTCGAAGATCTGGCGACCAAACTGCGTACGTTCGAGCGAGTATTTGAGGCCGAGTTCAAGCGCGCACTGGGCGACACCGATGGCGCGGGCTGCGGTCTGGATGCGGGCGCCTTCGAAGGTGGCCATCAGGTGCTTGAAGCCCATGCCTTCGACTTCGCCGAGCAGGTTGCCGGCGGGCACTTCAAAGCCGTCGAAGCCGAGTTCGTATTCCTTCATGCCGCGATAGCCGAGCACTTCGATTTCGCCGCCGGTCATGCCGTTGGCGGGGAAGGGGTTCTCGTCCGTGCCGCGCGGCTTCTCGCAGATGAACATGGAGAGGCCGGAGAAGTTGTTGGTGTCCGGGATCGAGCGGGCGAGGACCGTCATCAGGTCAGCGCGGGCAGCGTGCGTGATCCAGGTCTTGTTGCCGGTGATCTTCCAGGTGTCGCCATCGCGCACGGCGCGGGTGCGCAGCGAGCCAAGGTCCGAGCCGGTGTTCGGTTCGGTGAAGACGGCGGTCGGCAGGATTTCGCCCGAGGCGATGCCGGGGAGGTATTTCTCCTGCTGGGCGCGCGTGCCGCCATTGAGCAGCAGCTCGGCTGCGATCTCGGACCGCGTGCCGAGCGAGCCGACGCCGATATAGGCGCGCGAGAGTTCTTCGGAGACGACGCACATCGCCGTCTTGCCGAGGCCGAGGCCGCCGAACTCTTCCGGGATGGTGAGGCCGAACACGCCCATCTCGCCCATCTGCTTCACGACGGCGTCGGGGATCAGCACGTCTTCCATGTGCCAGCTGTGGGCGTAGGGCTCGACGACTTTCTTGCCGAACTCGCGGAACTGGTCGCGGATCTGTTCGAACGTCTCTTCAAGGCCGGTGTATTCCACCGTGGCCTTCTGGCTTTCGAGGAAGCCGCGGATCAGCTTCGCGGCGGCCATGCGGGCGGCAGCCGTGTTGCCCTTGGAAATCAGCGTCAGGATCGCCGGCGTGCCCAGCTTCTGGATAACGGACGGATCGTTCGTCATGTCGCTCGGACGGACGACTTCGAGCTGCGTCATCATGAGGCCGCCACCGAGCTGGTAGAGGTATTCACCAAACAGGATCTGGGTGAGCAGTTGTTCGATCTCGCCGAACTTGCCTTCTTCCGCAATGCGGTCGGCCCAGTTGGCGGTTTCCTTGAGCGTCTCGACATAGGTCAGCACCCAGGCGAGGCCGTGGGTGGAGCGTTGCTCTTCATCGATCTTCTTGCGGTCGACTTTCCCGCCCGGGGCGACTGTCGCGGCAACGGATTTGCGCAATGCAACGAAATAGGCTTCCGCATCAGACGCTGCCTGGCGAATTACCGCTCTGAGGTCCGCAATCACGATGCTTTCGGCTGTATTGGTTGCCATACGTCGTCACTCCCGTTTCGAGACGATTCCACTAGCTCATTGCGGCGTTGCAGCAAAGATCATCCCGCGATTGACGCATCACATCGCGTCTGACGGTAA
Organism: Hyphomonadaceae bacterium; assembly: GCA_036733305.1. Taxonomy (GTDB): domain Bacteria; phylum Pseudomonadota; class Alphaproteobacteria; order Caulobacterales; family Hyphomonadaceae; genus UBA7672. The sequence continues at coordinate 5,909 of DAINAT010000049.1, read as the reverse complement.
TTTTGACCCCGATCGTTAGCCTGCACGCCTTGCGCAGGTGCGGGTGCTCCTTCAGAACCGGGGAACGGTAGGCGCTGCGGCAAGACATCGCGCGCCACCCACCCGGAGGAGATGACCATGAAGCCCACCCTGAAGGCTGTTCTATTGGCTGCTGTCGCCGCAGTTGCCGTGTCTGGTGTTGCGCATGCCCAATCGGCGCCGGGCTACACGCCGGCCAAGACGGGCTGGGGCGTGCCCGATCTGCAAGGCACCTGGTCCAATGCTTCGATCACCGACATGCAGCGGTCGCCCGACTATCCGAACCTGGTGATGACGCCAGAGCAGGTCGCGAAGATGGAAGGCGAGGACTACTACAACAATCGCACGCGCGAGGACGCAAAGCCCACCGATCTCAAGACCGCGAAGCTGCTTGATGGCTCCGACCTTTTATCGGGCGGCGGCTATAACGCGTTCTGGGTCGATCAGGGTACGAAGGTCGCAACAGTGAAGGGCGAGCCGCGCTCGTCCTGGATTATCGAGCCGGCCGATGGCCGCATTCCGCGCAAAAGCGCGGCGGCTCTGGCTGGTCGCACCGCGCCTGTAAGTGCGCCGACAGGCGCCGCCGCAAAATCGGGAACAGTGCAGGGACCGGGCGCTGTCGATCGCAATGCAGGTGGCGGCGTCGGCTCGTACGACAATCCCGAGTCGCGGCCGATGGGCGAGCGTTGCATCATCGGCTTCGGCAATACCGGCGGTCCGGTGATGACGAACGTGCTCTACAACAATCACTATCAGATCGTGCAGGCGCCCGAGCATGTGATCATCGTCGTCGAGATGGTGCATGACCAGCGCATCATCCCGATCGTGAAGAGCGCGGCTGACGCAAAACTGAGCGATGGCCCGATCAAGAAATGGCTAGGCGACTCGGTCGGTTGGTATGAAGGCGACACGCTGGTCGTAAAGACGAAGAACGTGATGCCCGCACAGCGCGGCTACATCTCGAAGGATGGCACGCTGACTGAGCGCTTCACGCGCTGGAGCAACCAGCAGATCACCTACGAATTCACCGTCGACGATCCCGCGCAATATACCCAGCCGTGGAAAGGCGAGATGGCGCTCAACTGGTCGAACGAGCCCGTCTACGAATACGCGTGCCATGAAGGCAACTACGCGATGGAGGGCATCCTTGCCGGCGCCCGCAAGCAGGAGCGCGAAGGCAAGGTTGTAGCGGCCAACGCATCCGAGGAAGGCCGCGCCAACTAGCCTGAATTTCCGTCACGCTCGCGTTATGGCGAGGCGTTTGGCGCGAAATGTCGTGTCTTCGTCTGCAAAGGCGGGGCGCGGAATCTTGTGCTTTTCGTAGGCGTGTAGCTCACTGGCCCCGGTCGGACTTCAGAGCTCCCCCACAAGAGGGACCCAGATACGGGACGTTGAACATGAAACGCCTTCTTCCCATCGCCGTGGGCTTGGTCGCCATGGCGTCGATAACGGCTGCCGCCTTTGCGGGGCCAAGCTATGACGCTGACGGCAAGATCGTGATCCCTGCGAACATGGATCGCTGGCCGACTGTCGGGACGACCTACGCGCTCAGCTATGAGGGCGATGGCGGTACGACGCTGAATACGGTGCGGCTCGATCCCGAGAGCTACGACGCCTATGTGCAGACGGGGCAGTTCCCGGTCGGCGCCATCATGCAGCTGGAAGTGCGCAGGCCCGTCGAGGAGATCGCGCCGGCCAAGGGGGGCAAGACGCAAGGCGATGTGGTTGGCCGCTCGCTGCATGTGAAGGACGAGAAGGGTGGGCCGGGAACGTGGACGTTCTACAATTTCGGCGCGACGGCGAGCGTGGGCAATCCGATCCCGCGCAGCCAGGCCTGCTATTCCTGCCATGAAGAGCATGCCGGCAAGACCGACACGGTCTTCATGCAATTCTATCCAACGCTGAATGAGGCGCATAAACGCACTCATCCAGCGAAGGGGTAGATCGGTAGTGAAGAGTAGAGGTTAGGCGGCTTTCACCAGACCTTCGGCAACGAGCGCGGCTTGTACGGCCGGGCGTGCGGCGACGCGGCCCTGGAAAGCCATCACGTTCGGGAATGCCGACAGATCGATCTTCAGCATGTTCGACCAGTTGGTGACGGTGAACAGGTAGGCGTCGACCGTCGCGAACGTTTCGCCGGTGAGGTAGGTGCGGCCGTCAGCCAGCAGCTTCTCGATCAGCGCGTAGCGCGAAACGAGCTTGTCGATCTGCGCCTGACGCGCTTCCGGCGTGAGGGCCGGATTGAAGAACGGGCCGTAGCTCTTGTGGATCTCGGTCGAGATGTAGACGGCCAGCTCGTCCTGCTTCAGGCGCGCTTTCGTGCCGTGTGCCGGCGCGAGTTTCGCGGCCGGGAATGTATCGGCGATGTAGCCGTGCAGCACGACGTTCTCGGTGAGGATGTCGCCGTCGGGCAGTTGCAGGGCGGGGACATAACCTTTCGGGTTCAGCGCGAGGAAGTCGGCGCCGGATTCCGTTTTCTTGTCGCGGCCAACCTTGTCGAGCTCAACCGGAGATCCCGCCTCACGCAGCAGGATGTGGGTGGCGAGCGAGCAAGCGCCGGGCATGTAGTAGAGTTTCATGGTTTTCCTCCGTCTCAGGGTGACAACCAGTTAGGCGAGGTGGTTACATTTGGAAACCACGTAGCGCTGTGTTACCTGCGATAAACGGGTAACCGTCAGGTAACTGCGGATTGGGAACGACATGTCGTTGAAAGTGCGCAAGAGCGTGGTTCGCCAGCAGGCCGAGATGTGCCCGATTGGCGCGTGCATGGACCTGATCGGCGGCGCGTGGACGCCGAACATCATCTGGTATCTCTCGGGTGGCTCGCGGCGCTTTTCGGAGCTGCGTGAAGACGCAAAGCCGATCTCCGCGAAGATGCTGTCCACACGTCTCAAGGAGCTTGAGGCGACCGGCATCGTCAGCCGCACGGTCGTCGATACGTCGCCGCCATCCGTCGAGTATGCGTTGACGCCGTTGGGCCGCGAACTGATCCCGGCAATCGAAGCGATCGCGCGTGTCGGCTTCAAGCTGAAGCGCGAGCAGGCGAAGAAACGCCTCATCGTCGCGCGCTGATAGTTGCGCGGATTGCTTGCCGTGATAGAAGTCAGAACGATACCATATAGTATCAATATGTTTTGAGGTTCTGAAATGCGGAAAATTGCTGGATTTGTAAGCCTTCTGGCACTCTGCGCTTGTCAGGCCGCGCCAAGCGCAATTGGCCAGACCCCGGCTGTGCCGCAGCTGCCCTCCAGCATGGACTTCGCTGACCCGACGCAGAATCTTTCGATCACCAAGGTCGCGCCGGGGCTCAGCTATGTGTTGGGGCGCAATGTTTCGTCGAACACGATCGTGCTGGAGACGCCGGCGGGGGCGGTGATTGTGGATACGTCCCGGCCGCCGGCTTCGCGTGCGCACTTCGATCTGTTGAAACAAGCTGGGGTGACGAAGGCGGCGTATGTCATCCTTACGCATGGCCATGGCGATCACACGGGCGGCGTGGGTCTGTGGAAGCAGGCGGGCGCGAAGGTGGTGGCGCAGGAGAACATCAGCGAGTTCCTCGGCTATCAGCGCCTGCTGGGCGGGTTCTATGCCCGGCGGAATGCGGCGCAGTTCCAGTTCTCCGGACAGGGCGGCGCTGTTGCCGGACCGTCGCCGGACGGACGTGCGCTGGCTGCGGCGGCGAATACGCTGAACAGTTTGGTCCCGGACATCACCTTCCGCGATACGCTGGATCTCGATGTCGGCGGGACGAAGCTCCACCTGATTTCGACGCCGGGCGAGACGCCGGATCATCTGACTGTCTGGGTTCCGAGCCTGAAGGCTGCGTTCGTGGGCGACAATTTCTATGAGTCGTTCCCGAACATGTACACGCTGCGCGGTACGCGTCCGCGTTGGGCGATGGACTACATCAACTCGCTCAACAAGGTGCTGGCGCTGGAGCCGGAGATCGTCATTCCGAGCCACGGCCCGGCGATCGTCGGCAAAGACGAAATCAAGCGCCAGTTCACGAAGATGCGCGATGCGATCGTCTATGTGCACGATGCGGTGGTGAAGGGGATGAACGAGGGGAAAGACGTTCATACGCTGATGGCGGAGGTCAAGTTGCCGGCTGCGCTCGATGTCGGCGAGGGCTATGGCAAGATCTCGTGGTCGGTGCGTGGGATATATGAAAACTATGTCGGCTGGTTCAATGGCGATGCAGCGGAGATGTTCCCTGAAGGCCGTGAGAGCATTTCGTCGGAGCTGGTGAAGCTTGCCGGTGGGCCGAAGAAGATCGCTGATGATGCGATGGCGTTGATCGGCGAGGGCAAGCTGGTTGAAGCGTTGCACATGACGTCTGTCGGCATCGAGGGCGCGCCGGGCGACAAGGATGTGCTGCGTGCCCGCGCGGCGGCGTTTGAAGCGCTGATCAAGGCTTCGACAAATCGCAACGAGCTTGGCTGGCTCAATCAGGGGCTGGCCGAGGCGAAGGCGGGGCTGAAATAGGCTCAGCGTTTCAGCACGTAGTGGACGGTGTTTTCGCCGGGGATCTGCTCGACAGTCTTGAGGCCAGCCTTGGTGAGGTCGATGCCGTGGAACAGCGGCTCGCCCTTGCCGAGCAGGACGGGCGCGAGCGAGATGTGCATCTCGTCGACGAGGCCGGCCTTTAAATATTCGCGGATCGTCGCTGCGCCGCCGCCGATGCGGACATCCTTGTCCTTCGCTGATGCCTTCGCGCGTTTTAGCGCAGCATCGATTCCGTCCGTGACGAAGTGGAAGGTGGTGCCGCCTTCCATGCCAAGCGGGGCGCGGGGGTGGTGCGTTAGCACGTAAACGTCGCAATGGTAGGGCGGGTTATCGTCCCACCAGCCTTTCCAGCCGTCATCAGTCCAGGGTCCGCGCGAATGGGCGAACATGTTGCGGCCCATGATCCACGCGCCGACATTCTCGAAGCCACGCGCGGCGAAGTCATTGTCGATGCCCTTCGCGCCGTGCTCCTGACCCAGCACCATCTTCTGGAATGTCTCGGTGGGGTAGAACCAGTTGTGCAGCTGAGGTCCACCTTCTCCGAGCGGGTTTTCGAGGCTCTGGTTCGGGCCGGCGCCGAAGCCGTCGAGCGAGATCGAGAAGCAGTTTACGCGGAGTTTCGACATGGGGGCGTCTCCTTTGGGCGTTTCCTGTTCAGGCCGGTTTGCAGATCAGCATTATCATATGCGCTTCGCCGATCTGCTGGAGAAGGGCGGGCCGAAGATGTGGGGCGGGTTCATGGATGAGCTGCGCGTGCTGCATCTGGGCAAGCGGGCGAGAGGCGCGGCGGAAGAAGGCGTGATTTGTTGAACAGCATAAGCGGCCTCGTTTGGGGCGCATAGTATGCGTTCGGTTCAGGCGGTGTAGGACGGACGAAGTGGATTAAATCCGCTTCAGCGAGCACGCCCTCGTCCTTCGACGGACGCACGTGTTCCACGTGCTGCTCAGGATGAGGGCTATCCAGCCGGCAGAAGTTTAGCCCTCATGGTGAGCACCGCACGTAGTGCGCGACCGTCGAACCACGAGGGCGTAATCTCAGCTCAGGCCCATCTGCGTGCGGAATTTGCGGCGGAGGAGGTCGATCGGTGCGAGGCCCTGGTCGGACTTGTAGTGCCAGAAGGTCCAGCCATTGCACGATGGCGCGTTCTGGACGTGGGCGCCCATGCGGTGGATCGAGCCGGAGGATTCGCCGGTCATCAGGCTGCCGTCTGCGCGGACGCGGGCGACGTGGCGGTTCTGCGGGCAGAACAGGCGATCGCCCGGACGCACGAGGCCGTGCTCGACCAGCGCGCCGAAGGGCACGCGCGGCTCGGCCTTCTTCGACGATTGGACTTCGATGTCTTCAGCGCCGAGCTTGCGCACGTTGGCGATGCGGCGCGTGGCGA
>DAINAT010000048.1:0-24460 GCA_036733305.1 Hyphomonadaceae bacterium | reverse complement strand
CCTTCAAGCTCACCGAAGAAGACGGCTACTTCTACGCCCGCGGCGCCAGCGACGACAAAGCCATGGGCGCGATCTTCACCGACTCCATGGTCCGCTTCAAACGCGAAGGCTACAAGCCGGAGCGCACCATCAAGCTGATGCTCAACTGCGGCGAAGAAAGCTCGGACGACTACATCGGCGCCAAATACATGGTCGAGAACCACCTCGATCTCATCAGCGCCGAGTTCGCGCTCAATGAAGGCGCAGGCGGCCGCATTGATCCGGACACGGGCAAGTACATCTACAACGGCGTTCAGGCTGGCGAGAAACTCTACCAGGACTTCCACATCGAAGTGACCAACCCCGGCGGCCACTCATCGCGTCCCGTGCCGGACAACGCGATCTATCGCCTCGGCGCGGCGCTCGCGAAGGTCGAGGCCATCCAGTTTCCGATCGAGTTCAACGACGCAACGCGCGGCTTCTTCCGCCGTATGGGCCAGATCACGCCCGGCCAGGAAGGCCAGGACATGCGCGACGCTGCCGATGGCGAAAACGCCGCCGCCATCCGCCGCCTGATGGCCAACCCCGGCTACAACGCGCTGTTCAAGACCACCTGCGTCGCAACGCAGTTGAGCGCTGGCCACGCACCCAACGCGCTGCCGCAACGCGCCACCGCCAACGTCAACTGCCGCATCTTCCCGGGCCGCACGCAGGCCGAGATCAAGCAGGATCTTGAGACCGCGATCAACGACGCAGACGTGAAGGTCACGCTCAACGGCGAGCCTGAATCCTCCAGCGCCCCGCCGAAGCTGACGCCCGAAATCCTCGGCCCCATCGAGAAAATCTCGGAGCAGATTTTCCCCGGTATCCCCGTCATCCCAGCCATGGCCACCGGCGCCACAGATGGCCGCTTCACCACGCCCGCCGGCATCCCAACCTACGGCGTCTCCGGCATCTTCGCCGATCCGAACACCAGCGGCGTCCACGGCCTCAACGAACGCGTCGGCGTGAAACAGCTCTACGACGGAAGGGTGTTCCTGCACCTGCTGGTGAAAGAGTACGCGGGCGGGGAGTAGCGCTTACGCCCTCGTCCTTCGATGGGCGCACGCTTTGCGTGCTGCTCAGGATGAGGGCTAAACCACCGCCGGAAGAGTAGCCCTCATGGTGAGCAGGCGGCGCAGCCGCCGCCCGTCGAACCACGCGAGGGCGTGAGCACGGCGCACCCTACGCCCATCCAAACTGCTTCAGCAGCAACACGCCGCCCGCAGCGGACACACCCGACAACACAGCGCCCCACACCAGATCCACGATCACCATCGGCGTCGGCCAGCCCTTGATCGTCGCCAGATTGGTCAGGTCATAGGTCGCATAGGCCACCAGCCCGAAGAACGCGCCCACGCCCAGCGCCCGCATCCAGTTCCCATCGCTCAACGACGGCATAACCGCAAAGAAGCCCAGCCCGGCCGCATAGATCAGATAGAACAGGATCGCCGGCACAGGCTGTATCTGCTCGCGCATCAACGGCCCCAGCTGGCTGGCCAGCCAGTCCCTGGCGATCACACCCAGCCACAGCGCATCCAGCACAGCCAGAATAAGGCCTGCCGCCAAGGCGCTCTTCAAGAATTCCATCGCCAGCTCCTGCAATTCCCCTTCATACGCGCGTGAATGGAAGTGGATGTGTCCCGCCCCGGTCACAGCTGCGGCAACGCCCGGTCCGGGCCATTGCGTAAACCACCTCCACCCCCTACCCAAAATCCCCCGGGCAACCTGCGAGACCTGATGCGTCCTCACCACATCCTGTTCGCGCTGCTCGCCTTCAGCCTCATCGCCCCACCCGTATTCGCACACGCCATCGGCGGCAGCGATGCGGAGTTCGTGCGCAAGACGATCGGCGCGGACCCGTTCCCCTTCCTCTATCTCGGCGCCAAGCACATGGTGACGGGATACGACCACCTGCTCTTCCTGCTCGGCGTCATCTTCTTCCTCTACCGGCTGAAGGACGTCCTGCTCTACGTGACGCTGTTCTCGCTCGGCCACTCCACCACGCTGATCATCGGCGTGCTGTTCGATCTCGGCGTCTCATCGCACCTCGTCGACATGGTGATCGGCCTCTCCGTCTCCTACAAAGCCTTCGACAACCTCGGCGGCTTCCGCAAGCTCGGGCTCGAAATCGACAACCGCGTCGCCGTCGGCGGTTTCGGCCTGATCCACGGCCTCGGCCTCGCCACCAAGCTGCAAGCCCTCGGCCTCAACAAGGACGGCCTCCTGCCGAACCTCATCGCCTTCAACATCGGCGTCGAGATCGGCCAGCTCATCGCCCTTTCGCTGATCCTCGTGGTCATGACCCTGTGGCGCACGACCAAAAGCTTCGGCCGCTTCGCCATCGCCGCCAACGCCCTGCTCTTCCTCGCCGGCATCGTCCTCGCCGGTGAACAGCTCGCGGGTTACTTCCTCGCCGGAGACACATGATGTCTGAAGAAACACCGATTGCTCCCGAAGCCATCAAGCCGGTCCAGCTCCAGGTCTCGGGCAAGACGCTCGCCCTGATCACCGGCGGCGGTTTCATCGCCGGCGCACTGATCGTACTCGGCGCGATCATGCCGGCAGAGTTCAACACCGATCCGCTCGGCCTCGGCAAACTCTCCGGCATCGCCCGCCTCTGGGCGCCCGAAGAGATCGAGGTCGACACCAACTCCGCCAGCGGGCCTCTGTCGCGCGACTCCGAAATTCCGCCCCGCACCGACGTGATCGAAATCCCGCTCACCGACTTCCTCGGCGGCGCAAAAGGCTCAGAGCTCGAATACAAGGTCGCGATGAAACAGGGCTCGTCGCTGATCTACGAATGGGAAGCCATCGGTGCAAAGAAAGCCAGCGATGTCGGCTTCGACTTCCACGGCCACACCACGCCCGAACCGGGCCAGCCGATGAACGTCGCCACCTACAAACAGGCCCGCGGCCTCAAGCAGTCCGGCTCCCTGATCGCTCCGTTCGACGGCATCCAGGGCTGGCAATTCTCGAACTTCAGCGACGGCCCTGTGATCATCCGCGTGAAGCTCACCGGCTTCTACGATCTCGTCCCCTCCGGCCAGGAAGGGAACCTCGCAGGCATCATCGCCAACGTTCCCGCCGCCCAGGCCCGCCCGGATTTCCAGCCAAATCAGCGATAAGCAGACGGAATTCGCCCTGCCACAATTTCGCGCTAACCTCACTTCATCCCTATGGGTGAATGGGGGCTACCGCTTTTTGTTTCGGAGACGCGAATGAGCTACCGCGCCATCCTCGCCATGAGTCTTGCCGCCATTCTGGCGGGCTGCGCCTCATCGCGACCGGCACCCGTGGTCGCGGGCAGCCGCACGCCGATTCCACCCCGCCCCCCGATCACCAAGCCGGTAACTCCGGTCACGCCTCAGCCGACCGACTTCGCCCTCGCCCCGGCCCGCTTCTCGGACATCCCCGGCTGGGCCACCGCCGACATGGCGCCTGCCCTCACCGCCTTCAAACGCCAGTGCGCCTCATGGCGTAACCGCACGCCCGACGCCGCCCTCACCGGCGGCCGCTATGGCGGCACGGTCTCGACCTGGCTCGGGCCCTGCGATGCAGCCAGCACCATCCTGCCCGGACAGGAACGCTGGTTCTTCGAAAACTACTTCGATCCCAATTTCGTCTTCGGCCCAGGCGAGGCGAAGCTCACCTCCTATTTCGAACCCGTCATCCAGGCGAGCCGTCAGTGGACGCCGCAGATGACCGAGCCGCTGCTGAAGCGGCCGCCGGACATGATCACCGTCGATCTCGGCGCCTTCGCAGAAGCGTATGACAACGAAACCCTCCGCGGCGCTCCACGCACGCTGAATGGCAAACTCAATGGCGATCGCATCGGGCCGTATCCGAAGCGCGAATCCATCACGCCCTTCCTCGGCCAGATCATCGGCTACGCTCACCCGGCCGATGTCTACAACCTGCAGGTCCAGGGCTCCGGCCGCCTCGCCTTCCAGGATGGCACGCAGGCCCGCGCACAGTTCTCGGCCCAGAACGGCTACAAGTGGAATTCCGCCCTCGGCGCGCTCCGCAACTCCGGCCGCTTGACCAATCCGAGCTGGACCAACTTCCGCTCCTGGCTCGACACCAACCCCGGCGAGCAAAAGACTGCGCTCAATGCCGACCCCTCCTACGTCTTCTTCCAGGAAGAACAGATCGCCGACACAACCGCCGGCCCGAAGGGCGCCGCCAACGTGCCGCTCACGGCGATGGGCTCAATCGCCGTCGATCCCGCCTATCACCCCTACGGCGCAATCGTCTTCGTCGATGGCACGTATGACGGCTACGCCTTCCAGCGGCTGATGGTTGCGCAGGATACAGGCGGCGCCATCCGTCGCGGCCCCAATCGCGGCGACGTCTTCGCCGGCACCGGCGCACAAGCCGGCGCCTTCGCCGAGAAGATGAACTCGACGCCCGCCCGCTGGTGGACGCTGCTCCCGAAAGCCTTCGGCACAGGCGCACCCATAGCAGGCGTCAGCACGGGCCCCACTCCGCACGGCTGATCGCTGCTACTTTTTCTTCGCTGGCGCTTTCTTGGCGACAGCTTTCTTGACTGGCCCAGCTTTCGCCGTGGACTTCGCTACTGCCTTCGCAGCAGCCGGCTTCTTCGCCGCCTTGCCCGCAGCCATCGCATCCGCCTCGGCAGATGCGCCCGGCGTGATCCCCAGCTTCTCCTGCAGCGCCAGCGCCGCAGCCGGATTGCGCTCCTTCGCGCCCGATATGAAGAACGCAAACACGTCCTGGTTCTTCGACCAGCCCGTCAGCGTCTTCGCAAACCGCCCGATCTCCGCCGCCGAATAACCCGCCGCCTCGCCGGACTGCGACTGCATCAGCCGCGCAACCGCAAAGTCGGCTCCCTCATGGCGAAGCTTCGGAAACTCATCATCCTCGGCATAGACCACCGTGGCGCCATGCTTTGTCAGCAGGTCGTAGAACTCCGGCACGTCATAGCCCGTGCCTCGCACCTCCAGCGCATGACGAAGCGGGATCTTGTCCTTCTCCTTCGGCAACACGGACAGGAACATCTTGAAGTACTCAGCATCGAACTTGCGCGTGCCCGGAAACTGCCAGTTGATCGGCCCCAGCTTCTCCTTCAGCGAGGTGATGCCCTGATCCAGGAACATGTCGACCGACTTCTTCATGTCCTCCTTCGTCTTGCGCACGGTCGAGAAGCGGTGCGCCTTCAGGCTGAACACGAAATCAGCGGGCGCGGCATCCGCCCACTTCGCAAACGTGTCGGGCTTGAACGAGGAATAATAGGTGGCGTTGACCTCCACCGCCGTCATCTTGCGGCTGGCATAAGCAAGCTGCTTCGCCTTCGAGAGCCCGGCGGGATAGAACGTCTCGTCCCACGGGTCGAAGCTCCAGCCGCCGACGCCCACGCGAATGGGATGCGCCATCCCTCGTCTCCCTTACTTTAAAGTCATATGTAACACGCCAAAACTGCCACAGGCGAGCACCCCCACCGACAGGTTTCGCACGCTGCATCCTTCCCTTTGGCCCCGCGTTCTGGCCTATTGCGGCCAAGACAAGATGGAGAACCAGATGCGTTGGAGCGGCGGACGGCGCGGCGGCGGTGTTGAAGACCGGCGTGGCCTCAGCGGCGGCGGCCTTGTGGCCGGCGGCGGCATCGGCGCTATCGTCATCAGCCTGATCGGCTACTTCGTCCTCGGCATCAATCCGTCGACCACCCAGGCCGTGCTCAGCCAGTTTGGCGGCCTCGGCGAGCAACGCGGCGAAGTGGGTACGCCGCGTGACGACGCCGGCATGTTCGTCGATGTCGTCGGCACCAACGTCAACGATGTCTGGAAGACTCAGATCTCCGGCTACACCCCGCCGAAGGTCGTCATCTATGATCAGGGCACCAGCACGGGCTGCGGCTACGGCCAGGCCGCCATGGGCCCGTTCTACTGCCCCACCGACCAGACGGTTTATCTCGACCTCGGCTTCTGGGAAGAAATGCACACCAAGCTCGGCGCCTCCCAAGCCGACTTCGCCAAGGCCTACGTCATCGCCCACGAATTCGGCCACCACGTGCAGACGCTCACCGGCGCGTCACAGAAAGTACAACAGGCGCAGCAGAGCGCACGCAGCCAGGCTGACGGCAACCGCTACTCCGTCGCGCTCGAACTGCAGGCCGACTGCTATTCCGGCGTCTGGGCCGCCCACGCTGCAAAAGTCTCGAACGGCGAAGTCGCCCTCGAAGCGGGCGACCTCGAAGCCGGCATGCAGACCGCCAACGCCATCGGCGACGATACGCTGCAGAAACGTGGCGGCGGCCGCGTGACGCCCGAGGGCTTCACGCACGGCACCTCCGCGCAACGCAAGCAATGGCTGCTCGCCGGCTACCAGTCGGGTGACCCGCGCGTCTGCGAAGGCACATTCAACGGCCTCTAAGGCGGCAAGCGCATTCAGCAGCAACCAGAACGCCGCAGCGCCATCTGCTGCGGCGCCATCTGTAATGCAGATGGCCCCTGCGGCTTGTGCACCGCCATTGCTATCCCTGCTTGAAGTGGCGAGGATTATCGCCTTAACCTGCGCCTAATTCACGGGGACCCTGATTGCGCCGGAGAAGCTGGCGGATTGGCCAAGGGGTGATGGCGCCGCTTTCGGCGTCCGGACGATCTGCCTCGCGACCAGTTCGGGAACCACCTGTAGATGGCGCACGTCCCTACCTACGCCGCTCTCCGCGAAATGCTGAAGCCTTTTCAAACCCCGACGCTTGGGCGCTCGATCGTCGAACTCCTCCTTACCGCAGCTCCCCTCGCAGCCCTCTGGACGGCTGGCGCTTTCGCAGTTGCGTTTGGCCTCTGGTGGCTCGCGCTACTGATCTCGATACCGGCCGCAGCCTTCGTCGTGCGCATGTTCATGATCCAGCACGATTGCGGCCACCGCTCCTTCTTCAAATCCGCATGGGCGAACGACTGGGTCGGCCGCGTCATTGGCGTCGTCACGCTGACGCCGCACGATTGCTGGCGCCGCACGCATTCGATCCACCACGCCACCTCCGGCAATCTCGATCGCCGCGAGCTCGGCGCGGTCCGCACCGTTTCAGTCAAGGAATACGATGCGATGACGCCGATGCAGCGCTTCGGCTATCGCCTCTATCGCAACCCCGTCGTGCTGTTCGTCATCGGGCCGTTCTACGTCTTCTTCCTGCAGCAACGCCTGCCGCATGGCATCATGAAGGAAGGCTGGCGCCCGTGGGTTTCGGCCATGGGCACGAACGTCGCCCTCGCCGCCGTCATCGGCGTCACCATCTGGATGGGTGGGCTGTCCACCCTGCTGCTGGTCTGGCTGCCCACCATGCTGCTCGCCGCGATGATCGGCGTGTGGCTGTTCTTCGTGCAGCACCAGTTCGAAGAGACCTACTGGGCCCGCAACGACACCTGGGAGATGGTCGAAGCCGCCATGCGCGGCTCCTCACATTACGATCTTCCGCCCGTCCTGCGCTGGCTCACCGGCAATATCGGCGTCCACCACATCCACCACGTCTCGGCGCGCATCCCGTTCTACAAGCTACGCGATGTGCTGAAGACGAACCCGGCCCTCAAGGACGTGAACCGCCTCGGCATGCTGGAAAGCATCCGCTGCGCCAGCCTCACCCTGTGGGACGAAGCCAGCCAGCGCCTTGTTTCCTTCGCTCACCACGCCCGCATGAAGGCCCAGCTTAAAGCCACTGCAGCCTGAAGGCAGCCTACTCGGCCAGCAGCGCTTCCATGCGGTCCATGATCGAATTCATGCGCCGCACCACGGCCTGATACGCATCCGGCTTCGTCATATCGAGCCCGGCCTTCGTCATCAGAATCTCGTGCGGATGATCCGATCCGCCCGCTTTCAGCACATTGAGGAAGCTGTCACGCACCTGCGTGTCGCCCGCCAGGAACTGCTCGGCAAACCACGTCGCGCCGGAAATCGCGGTCGCATACTGGTACACGTAGAAGCCCATGTAGAAGTGCGGAATGAACGCCCACTCCTGCGCATAGACGTCATCGATCGTCATGACGCCCTGATCCTGCCCGTGATAGCGGCGCAGAAGGTCGCCATAGATCTGCGTCAGCACCGGCCCGGTCAGCGGCTCACCCTTCTCCGCCGCGCGATGGATCGCCAGCTCGAACTCGCCAAACATCGTCTGACGGAAGAATGATCCACGCGCCAATTCCAGCGCCGAACCAAGATAGAAGATCTTCTCTTCCTTCGTCTTCGCGTTCGCGATCATGTATTCCTGCAGCAGGATCTCGCTGCTGATCGACGCCATCTCCGCGATAAATGTCGAATAGCTCGCCTTCTCGAATGGCTGCGCCTTGTTGGCCAGCAGCGTGTGAATCGCATGCCCCCACTCGTGCGCGAAGGTCGACATCGATTCATAGTCGTCATTGTGGTTCAGCAGCAGATAGGGGTGCACGTCATAGGCGGAGCCCGCCATATACGCCCCGCTCTGCTTGCCCTCCTGCGGATGCGAGTGCATCCACTTGGCCGCAAGACCACCACGCAGCAGCCCAAGATATTCCTCGCCGAACGGCGCCAGCGCCTCGAACGTGATCTCCGACGAGCGCGCAAGATCAAACACGCCCGTGTTGGCCGAGATGATCGGCGGATAAATGTCGTAATAGCGCAGCTCGCTGATCCCCAGCATCTTCCCACGCAGCTTCAGATAGCGATGGAAGGTCGGCAAACCCGCATTCACCTGATCGACCAGCTGCGTATAGATTTCCGGCGGCAACGCATTGCTGAACATCGCCGCTTCCAGCACGCCATCATATTTGCGCGCCCGCGCATTGAAGACCGCGCCCTGCACCTGCGCGTTCAGCGTCGCACCCATGCCGTTCTCGTACTGCTTCCACGCGCCCCAGAACGTATCGAACACCAGCTTGCGGTCAGCGCGATTGGTTGCCTGCCGTCCGCGTGAATAACCCGCCTGGTCGACGCGCAGCTCTGTCCCGTCCGACAACTTCACTGTCGGCCACGGAATGCTGGCGTTGGCATAGAGCGAGTAGATCTGCTGCGGCTGACCAAGCGCGAGCGCCGCCCCCGCCAGCATCGCCTCGCCCTGATCGTCCAGCGTGTGAGGCGCCATGCGTACCGCGTCGAGCAGCTGATAGCTGAAAGGCTCCAGCCCCTTCTCCGCTGCAAGGAAGCTCTCGATCTTCTTCGATCCGATCGCCAGCAGCTCGGGATTGACCCACGACGTGTTCTCGCCAAGCCCCGCGAGCAAAGCCTGTACGCGCCCAAACCGCGCCTGCGATTCCGGCACGCGCTGGTCCTCGTCGCGCTTCAGCGCGGCAAACTGATAGACGCGATACGCATCCTTCATCGTGCCCGAGATGTCGGCATAGGCCGCCAGCATGGTCGCCGCATCGCGCCCCAGCGTGCCCTTGTGCCGCGCCAGTCCCTCGATGCGCTTCTGCGCCGCGCTGAACGCCGCCTCCCACGCAGCATCCGACGCGTAGAGGTCAGCCAGGTCCCACTGATAGCGCGTCGTCTCCGCGCCCGACGCGATCGCCCCGCCGGAGCCCTCCGGCGCCATCGCCTTGCTCGTGGTGCAACCTGCCGCCAGCATCGTGCCTGCCATGATAAACGTCCTCAGACTGACCATTTCGTCCCACCTGAACTGGTAATTCTTTACGCCACAACAAGACCAGAGCCGCCGCCAGCGGAAAACCCCAGCGCCCCAAACACTTGATGAAACAGCCGTTACCGCGCCTACACAGCGCTGGAGGCTAACCACACCCGTAGGGTGCATTGAAGCAAAGCGTAAATGCACCGCACCCGCCGCCGTGCATCGAGATGCACCCTACGCGCTGAGCATAGTCAGTCTTTCACTTCAGCGCGGGCGATCAGACGCGTCGGCGCAACAGCGAACACATCTCCCGTTCACATGTCGGGCACATGTCGTGCTGAGCTGAGCCAATCGAAGAGGCCAAGACGCCAGCTGCGCTTGCTAGCCGGACTTAAGCGTCTTCAACCGACGTCGCTACATCAGGTATCGAGGAACGAGCGCAGCTTCCGTGACCGGCTCGGATGCTTCAGCTTGCGCAGCGCTTTCGCTTCGATCTGGCGGATACGTTCGCGCGTAACCGAGAACTGCTGGCCGACTTCTTCGAGCGTGTGGTCGGTGTTCATGCCGATGCCGAAGCGCATGCGCAGCACGCGCTCTTCGCGCGGCGTGAGCGAGGCCAGCACGCGCGTCGTCGTCTCGCGCAGGTTCGACTGGATCGCGGCGTCCACCGGCAGCAGCGCCGATTTGTCCTCGATGAAATCGCCCAGGTTCGAATCCTCGTCGTCGCCGATCGGCGTTTCGAGCGAGATCGGCTCTTTCGCGATCTTCAGAACCTTGCGGATCTTCTCCAGCGGCAGGCCAAGCTTTTCAGCCAGCTCTTCCGGCGTCGGCTCGCGGCCGATCTCGTGCAGCATCTGGCGCTGCGTGCGGACGATCTTGTTGATCGTCTCGATCATGTGCACCGGGATACGGATGGTGCGCGCCTGGTCGGCGATCGAGCGCGTGATCGCCTGACGAATCCACCACGTCGCATAGGTCGAGAACTTGTAGCCGCGGCGGTATTCGAACTTATCGACGGCCTTCATCAGGCCGATGTTTCCTTCCTGGATGAGATCCAGGAATTGCAGGCCGCGGTTCGTGTATTTCTTGGCGATCGAGATCACGAGACGGAGGTTGGCTTCCACCATCTCCTTCTTCGCCTGACGGGCTTCGCGCTCGCCCTTCTGCACCGTCTGAACGATACGGCGGAAGTCGTCGATCGGAACGCCCATTTCCTGGGCCAGCGTCGACACGTCGGCGCGCAGCACATCGATCTTGCGCGTCTCGGTCGTGACGAACTTCTTCCACTGCTTCGACAGCGCCGAAACCTTCTCGAGCCAATCCGGCTTCAGCTCGTTACCGAAATAGTTGTCGAGGAAGTCCTGACGACCCACGCCATGCAGGTCGGCCAGACGCATCAGCTTGCCCTCATGCTGGATGAGGCGCTTGTTGATCTCGTACAGCTGCTCGACCAGCGTTTCGATACGCGCATTGTTGAGGTGCAGCGTCTTGAGGTTCTCGGTGATCGCCGAAACCAGCTCGTCGTATTCCTTGTAGTCCTTCGGCGTCAGCGCCTTGCCCTCGATCTTGCGGGCAACCAGACGCTCCTGCAGCTTGCGATAGCGCTGGAAGTTCTCGGCCACCGCGTCGAGCGTCTTGGTCACGCCTTCGCGCAGCTCGGCTTCCATCGCCGACATCGACATGGCGCCGCCATCATCGAATTCGTCCTCGGCTTCGGCGGCTTCGGCTTCCGCCTGCTTCTGGCGCTCAAGCTCGACTTCATCCACGTCCTCGTCGCGCACGCGCTTGACGGGCTTGGGCTTCTCTTTCGCCTTCTCGGCTTCAGCGAGTTTCTTGGCGGTGATCGGCGCGGTCGACGGCGGCGGCGCGCCGCCGTTCAGCACGATCTGCGAGTTATCGACGATGCCGCCATGGGCCGCCGCATAGGTCGCTTCCAGATCGATAATGTCGCGCAGCAGAACGCGCTCTTCGGTCAATTCCTGGCGCCACACCATGATGGCTTCGAACGTCAGCGGGCTCTCGCACAGGCCGCGGATCATCGCATCGCGGCCGGCTTCGATACGCTTGGCGATCGCAATCTCGCCCTCGCGCGACAGCAGCTCGACCGAGCCCATCTCGCGCAGGTACATGCGCACCGGATCGTCGGTGCGGTCGTAACGATCCTTGGTGGTGGTCGCCAGCGCGGTCGACTTCGACGTGGCGGGACGGTTCTCACCATCATCCTCGCTGTCTTCGCCGGCTTCCTGCTCGCGCTCGCCCTCTTCCACATCGTCTTCGGATTCAACGACGTTGATGCCCATCTCCGAGAGTTGGGACATGATATCTTCGATCTGCTCGGACGAATTCTGGTCCGACGGCAGAACCTTGTTCAGCTCATCGTACGTGACGAATCCACGGGCCTTCGCCTGCTTGATGAATTTCTTCACCGTGGCGTCGTTCATGTCGAGCAGCGGGCCGTCAGACGCCTCTGGGGCGGTCTTCTTCTTCGCCACTGCTTCTGCCTTCGCCATTCCGTCTCTCCGCAGACCCTGTTTGTCAGCCTTGGTGTCTTTCACCGGCTCGACCTTTGCCGGTTGGGCTTTCGCCGTACCGGTCTTTTCACTCCCGCTTTTGGGCGGGGGCTCCTTGCTCGCAACCGGTTTGGCAGGAGCCTTGGCCAATGCCTTGGCTGCTGGCCCTTTCACCGGCTGGGTCTTGGCTGCCGGCTTGGCCGGCGGCGCAACTGCCTTCGCCGCTCCTGAAGATTTGGAGACGGGCACGGGCTTCTTCGAATCTTTCTTCGCCACCGCTTTGGCGGAGCCAGGCTTTGCAGCGGGCTTGTCACGTCGAACTTCGGCTTTCGCGAGGGTCTTACCCTTAGCCGGTGCGGACTTGGCCTTGTTCTTCACGTCAGTCCTCAGAGCGTTTTGACTCCATCGCAGCGCCCATTCCTCCCACCGCATTCCTCAGCCTGTCAGCGCCTTCTGACGTCGGAGAGGTTGCCGCTTCGTCTACAACTGATCGACTGGCGCTGCGCCGAGCGATCACCTTCTGCATGATCCTGGCCTGGTGGGCGGCGCTCATGATTTCGACGCCCTCCTCGTCAGCCCGTATCGTGGCCTGCACTTCCGCCACAAGCGTTTTAGCGACCGGGAACCGCTCCATTGCGTCGAGCCAATCAGGGCTCATGGCCTCTGGATCGTTGCCCAGCTGCCTTCGCAGAAAAGGTTCCAAAAGTTCGACAGCCCGCTTGCGGTCAAGGATACGTAGATGGGCCGCAACAGTATCTAGGTCAAGCTTTTCAGCGCTTTCGTACACGTCGAACGCTGTATCTCTGATAGCTCCGACATCAGGATCGCCATACTCGGTTTTCGCAATCGCCTCCCGGGCGGCCTCGAACCGGTCAGGCACCATGATCGCCCGGACCAGCAGCGCCAGGCCGCTGATCCCGGTCGGACCGGGAGAGAACCCCCGCTTTCCGGGGTTCTGGCCCTTGTGGGGCGGCTCGCCGGGCTTGCCCTGCCACTTGCCTTGGCTCCCGCCCTGTCCGGTGAACTGCGGCTTCACAGGCCGGAAATGCCAGTACAGCCGGTCCTTCAGCTCCCGTTCGTAGGCCTTTTTGACCCCCGGATGCTTGATGAGGTTAACAGCGGCCATAAGCCGCGCCTCGAATCCGGCTTTCCGCTCCGGCGTATCCAGCGGCTCGGCGTCGAGCTCCCGGGCCCACAGCAGGTCCACCAGCGGCCGGGCAGACGTCAGCATGTCCCGCATCACCTGCGGACCCCTGACGCGCACGACATCGTCCGGGTCCATCCCGTCCGGCAACAGAACGAAGAACAGGGTCTTGCCCGGCTCGATCAGCGGCAGCGCCCGGTCGCAGGCCCGCCAGGCCGCCCGGATACCCGCCGCATCCCCGTCAAAGCACAGGATCGGCTCCGGCCCTGCCCGCCACAGCAAATCCAGCTGCTCCTCGGTCAGCGCGGTGCCGAGCGGCGCCACCGCCGTCCCGATCCCGGCCTCCGCCAGCGCAATCGCGTCGACATAGCCCTCGGTCACGATCAGGCCGCGCGACAGCGGACCCTCTTTGATCGGCGCCAGCGCCTCGCGCGCATCCATGTAGCGATAGAGCGTCCGTCCCTTGTGGAAGAGCGGGCTATCCGACGAGTTCAGGTATTTCGGCTTCCCATCGGGATCGAGTGTCCGCGCGCCGAACGCGATCGGACGGTTCGAATGATCAGTGATCGGGAAGATCACGCGATTACGGAAACGGTCCCACGGCTGCTTGCCGTCCTCCGGCTGCACCAGCAGCCCCGCCTCGATCAGTTCGGCGACATTCGCGCCCTGCTTGGTCAGGTGATCCGACAGCGTGCGCCAGCCATCGGGCGCAAAACCCATCCGGTGCCGCGACCACGCCTCAGGTCCAAAGCCCCGCTTTTGCAGGTATTCCCGCGCTTCCGAACCCGCCGACTTCAGCAGCTGGTCCTCAAAGAACAGGCACGCCTTCTCGACCCAGTCGATCAGCGTCGCCCGCTTGCGATACTGCTGCGCCTCGCCCGCCGACTGCGTCGGCATCTCGAGGCCCACATCCCGCGCCAGCTTCTCGACAGCCTCGGCAAACGTCAGCCGCTCCGTCTCGGTCAGGAAGGTGATCGCATCGCCGGACTTCTGCGTGGAGAAGCACTTATAGAAACCGCGATCGTCATGGACGTAGAAGGACGGCGTCTTCTCGGTCGAGAATGGCGACAGGCCGACCCAGTCCTTGCCGCGCTTCTTCAGCGACACCTTTTTCCCAACGACGTCCGACAGCCGCACACGCGACTTCAGCTCATTGAGAAATTCCTCCGGGAAACGCATGTCGGTCGCGAAATATCCAAGCCAACTCCGGCGCTAGCCGCAGCGCGCCGTATACGCCAGCAATCAACTGGCCGATCCTGTGGACGATTATACAGGCAATTGTGTGCTGATTCGCGAGTTTCAAGCCGCCAACTGCTAACCACCTGAATCTGCGGGATTCTAGCCACGCACCCCACTTGTCATCCCGGAAGCGCGCAGCGCTATCCGGGACCCATCGTGCGAGCGCGACATCCCATCAAAGCTTCCTGGCTCTCCGCCCTCATCCTGAGCCCGTCGAAGGACGCTACGGCCGGGATAACAATCGGTGAGCAGCTGACCTAACCAAACCGCCGCACACTCCGCACATCCCCCGCGATCGGGCGGATGCGATCTACCGCCTGTCCCAGCGGTTCGATCTCGCAGTGCATGTCGCGTGCGCTCGAATGCAGCAGCATGGTCGGCGAGCACATGATCCCCACATGCCCGCGCCAGAACACAAGGTCGCCGCGCTCCATGTCGGAGAAATCCGGCGCCGGCTTGAACTCCAGGCCCAGCGTCTGTTCCTGCATGTCGGAATCGCGCAGCGGATAAACGCCCGTGGCCTGCAAAGCCACCTGCACCACCCCGGAACAATCAATCCCCGCGCTCTCGCGTCCACCCCACAGATAGGGCGAGCCCACAAATCTCTGCGCCACGTCGACGAAATCGGTTTCCGGATCATCCAGCGGCGCAATGTGCCGCGCGAATATCCAGCCCGATCCCCTGATCTCGACAAAGTTGCCGACCGTCTCGCCCAGCGCCATCCGCGCATTCATCGAAACCGCGCGCGACGGACGCGACTTCATGTCAGCCCGCTCATAGATGAACGATCGCAACACCCTTACCCGGTGCGTCGGCTCTTCGCCCGCAGGCCCAAGGCTCGCCATCCGCATCCAGCCGACATAGCGGTCGATGCCGAGCTGGACATAGGCCCACTCGCTCCCATCCTTGTCGGTCTCGCGTTCAAGCACGCGAACAGGCTCGCCGAACAAGGCCTGGTTGACCTGTTCGGCGGACCCATCAGGGATCTTGCGGAGAGCGGCTGACCCGGCTGCGACGCGCATGGCTTCGCCGCTGGTCAGCCCCCCCTTGGGTGTGAGGCGTGGTTCGCTCGACCAGCGCTCAGAGAGCATGCGAGCTTGAGCCAGCGTCTCTCTGTCCAGTGGACGGAGACGCCGAAGGCTGAACAACCGGCTTGCTGGAAACCGGCGGCTGCGAGGAAGCAGTCGGCTTGATATTGTCCGGCGACTTCTGCGCGCTCTGCGCCGCTGCAGCTTTCTGCACCGCAGCCGCATTGGCGCGCTCGCACGCGATCACGCGATCACCGAGACCCGCAAGCACAGCATGACCACGATCGGTCGTCTGCACGAGCACGCTGCGGCGGTCTGTTTCATCCGGCATGCGCGTGGCCAGTCCGAGACCCGACAGCGCATCAAGCGCGCGGCTCACGGCAGGCTTTCCAAGAGAGAGAGCTTCAGCAAGACCGCGGACCGTATGCGGTCCCGGTTCGAGTGAAACGCGAAGAAGGATTGCCGCCTGCCTGACATTCAGATCCGGGCCATCAGCCCGAACAGTCTCAGCAAGAACATCTTTAAGCAGGGCAAGCGCTGTTGCGCGGTCCATGACAGCTCCAATTGGCCGGCCCCTTGAGGAAGAGACTCGCCCGATTTCGCCGCGGGTTCAAGCTGAAGAGCACGAATAAAATTTGGAACAGGTTTGACGAAAGAGGGTTGCTCCCCGCGATGTTTTTTCCTAGCGCGCGTAGCGGCTCTTCAACATGGCCCAAACAGCACGCAATCCGCACGCAGCCGCGCCCGCAGGCCGCCCGTAGCGCGCAGGCCGCCACGCCCATATGTCGAAGTGAGCCCATGAAGATGCGTCCACAAATGCCTTGAGGAACAAGGCTGCGGTGATGGAACCGCCCATCGGTCCATCGCCCGTGTTCTTCATGTCCGCGATCGGAGACTTCAGCCCGCCCTCATATCCGGGCCACAGCGGCATGCGCCAAACCGGATCACCCACTTGTTTCGCTGCCGATGCAATATCCGCCGCGAGCTTGTCATCATCCGTGTAGAGAGGAGCAAGGTCCGGCCCCAGCGCCACACGCGCCGCTCCCGTCAGCGTCGCAAAATCAATCAGCAGCTCCGGCTTCAGCTCGCTCGCACGCGTCAGCGCATCGCCGAGGATCAGCCTACCCTCCGCATCCGTGTCATCGATCTCGACCGTGATCCCCTTGCGCGATTTCAGAATGTCGCTCGGCCGGAAAGCCTTCGGCCCGATCGCATTCTCCACCGTCGGCGCCAGACAGTAGAGCCGCACCGGCAACTCCGCGCCCATCACCAGCCGCGCCAGCGCAAGCGCATGCGCCGCCCCGCCCATATCCTTCTTCATCAGCGCCATGCCCGAGCCCGGCTTCAGGTTCAGCCCGCCCGTGTCGAACGCCACGCCCTTGCCGACGATCGCCAGCACAGGCGCATCTTCCGCGCCCCAGCTGATCTCGATGAAGCGCGGCGCCTGCTCCGCGCCTTTGCCGACAGCGTGCACCATCGGATAGTCAGCCTCGAGATCGGCGCCCATCGTGATCGTGATCGCCGCCCCGAATTCCTTGGCAAGTTGGCTCGCCTCATCCGCAATCTCGGCCGGCCCCAGATCGCACGGCGGCGTGTTCACAAGGTCGCGCAGCCAATCGATCGCCTCGGCCTGACGCTCGACCTCGCCCGCATCCACCGACGCCGGCAGCTGCAGACGACGCGGCTTGTCGCCCGACTTGTACTGCGTGAAGCGATACGCGCCGTCCGCCCATCCCAGCGCCAGCGTCTCGCCGCTCAGGCTCGCCGGAATGTCTGCCAGAGCATAATCACCCGCCGGCAACGCACCCGACACGCTCGCCAGCACGAAGCCATCCGTCCCCTCGCCAATGCCAACCAGCACGCGCTCAACCTCGCCGCCCGCGCCATGCAGCAACAGCGTCTTGCCCGCCTCGCCCCGGAAGCCTGCCGCATCGACCAGCACTTTCGTCCGCGCGTCCTGGGACTTCGTCCACTCGCCCAGCCCCTTGGCCGTCACCAGAACCAGGGGAATGGCGGCGCCCGAACCCGAGGAAGCCGATCCGGAGATGCCCGAACCGGAAAGGAAAGCAGGATGCATGTCTCTCGAAGCCCTTTTGCGACGATAGCTGGCGGCAAACACCGCCTTAACGATTCCTTGAGGCGGCGCGCGTCAAGATTCCGGTAATATTCGAGGATTGCCCATGTCCGCCACCCGAATTGCCGCAACAGTCAGCTTTGCTGTGCTTTCCGTGGCCCTTTCCGGCTGCATCGCCGCCGCACCGCCCACGGTTCAGGAACAGGCCATGGTCGCCACGGCGGTCAGCCCGATCATGCCCGCGACGCAGACCGAGCGCGACCTGATCGACAAGCAGGACCTGCTCACGCAGGCGAAATTCTGGGCCCAGGAATACGAGAAAAATCCGAACGAGTACCAGGCCGCCCTCAAATACGCCCACGTCCTCCGCGCGGTCGGCTCATCCGCACGCTCCGCGGAAGTCTCCACCCAGGCGCTGGCGCTCAAGCAGGGCGATGTCGAACTCTCGATGATCTACGCGCAGGCCTCGCTCGATCAGGGCAAGCCGCAGGACGCCGCCATGACACTCGCCCGCGCCGAAGCTGGCGGCCAGTCCGACTGGCGTATGCTGTCGATCATCGGCGTCACCATGGACCAGCTCGACCAGCACGCCGGCGCACAGGATTACTACCGACGCGCCATGGCGCTCTCGCCCAACAATCCGAAGATCCTCGCCAATCTCGGCCTGTCCTACGCCCTCGAAGGCAAGCCGGGCCTGGCCGAACAGACCCTGCGCGAAGCCATCGCCCTGCCCGGCGCCGACAACCGCGTCACCCAGAACCTCGTCGTCGTGCTCGGCATTCAGGGCAAGTTCGACGAAGCGGAAAAGGTCGCCGGCGCCGACATGCCCAAGCTGATGCTCGAGCAGAACCGCGAATACTTCCGCGCCATGCTCAACCCCTCCCGCAAATGGGAAAGCCTGCGCGGCACGCAAAACTAGGGTCGGGCAAAACCACCCGCATCACCCACAACTTGTCATCCCGGAAGCGCGAAGCGCTATCCGGGACCCATTGTGCCAGCACGACACTCTCCCGATGGTTCCCGGCTCTCCGCCCTCATCCTGAGCCCGTCGAAGGACGCTACGCCCGGGATGACAGCCGGTGTCGCCTAGCAGACACCACCCCGTCACCCACCTGACTCAAGGTTAGCCACCCGTCACCACGCGACCCAAAAACTGTAAGCGCAAAAACTCGCCCTGCCGGATGCGCCATAAAGTAAATTAATGCTGGTATTTCAGCGCACGTAACGGCTCGCCAGCTCCTGCGGTCTCCGCTATGCGTCTCTCAAGGCCATGGAGGGATTAATGCGCGCTTTCAAAGCGGGTTTCGCTGCGCTTGCACTTGGAGCGGCGCTCGCCGTCACCGGATGCAGCCAACAAGGTTCGGGTGCGCGCGGCGTGCTCGATGTCGACGCCAAGTCGGTGGAAGGCTTCGTCACGAAGCTTGCTGGTGAAACCTTCAAGGGCAAGGCGACCACGCAGGCCGACCTCGCCGCGGTGCAGGCCGCCCTGCCCAAGGAAATCTCGCTCACCTGGGGCGCCATCACCTTCGACAGCGCCGCGAACGCCACCGTCCTCTCCGACGTCAAGCTGACGCCGAAGGACAAGCCGCAAGTCGGCCTCGCCGTTCAGGAACTCCGCCTGTTCGATTTCGACGCCGACTTCGCCAAGGCCCGCCTCACCGGCCAGCGCCTGACCGAAACCGCAGCCCTCGCCAGCCGCATCGACGCCAAAGGCGTCTCGATGTTCGGCCTGGTTGAGATGATGAACGCGGCGACCCACTCGGCCGACATCAGCGTTCCCGCCGATCCGACCGCTCCGGCAGACGATGGCCTCGGCCCGACCGAACCGGCCTTCGACGCCTTCGACGACACGCCGGTCTTCGAAAAATACGACGTCACCTTCGGCCGCGTCATTCTGAACGATGTCGTCCTGCGCTCCATCGAAGCGATCCCGGCTCCCGCCCCGAACGCTGCTGCGGCTACCGATGAATACGGCATGACGCCGGAAGCCGAAGCGATGATGCGCGGCTACATCAACATCATGCGTGCGTTCGGCGTCGACACCTTCGCCGCCTACGACATGAAAGCCGACTTCGCGATGAAGCAGATGGGCCAGTCCATCGGCGCTTCCTTCGTCGCCAAGTCCATGGGCACGCGCGGCTGGCGCGGCGGCGACTTCGACGCCTCCTACGCCCGCGACATGGTCTACGCGTTCGACATGACGCAAGGCGCAATGGCCCCGGCCATGAACGCTTCGTACTCGATCGGCTATGTCGGCATGGAAGACCTCCACTTCGACAAGGTCTACAGCTACATGGCCAAGGGCGTCGTGCCGCCGCGCACCGAGACGCAACTCATGAGCTTCGGCAAATACACGTTCGAAAACCAGAAGCTGAACATCGGCGGCAAGGACATCATGACGGTTGGCGAGTCCGACCTTGATGCCCGTGACTTCCACTGGTTCATCCCGACCAAGATCTCGACCTCGGCCAAGAACGTCACCCTCGACATGGCCGCGATCATCGAGCTGGGCGAAGCCGCAACCGCCATGTCGGCGGAGCCGGTCGACCCGGACTATCCTGCCCCGCCGGCGCCTGACTTCGCAGCCATCAGCGCAGCTCTCGCCAAGAACGGCCTCGACAAGCCGAACCTGAACTTCAACTTCGGCTACACCTGGAACGAAACCTCGGGCGACACGAAAGTCGACCTCGGCTTCGGCGGCGACAAGCTGCTCCAGATCACCAACAAGTACGAAGGCGCGTTCCCGAGCTTCAAGGCTGTCTCGGACCTCATCCCTGATGATCCGACGCAAGCCAACGAAGCTGCGATCGCCAAGGTGTTCGACGACAGCTCGAAGCTGAAACTGGTCGACATCAACGTCGTCGACAATGGCGGCCTCGACAAGCTGTTCAACCTGACGGCTGACCTCGGCCCGATCATGGCGGCTTCCGATCCTTCGGGCTTCAACCCGATGGAAGGCCAGACCGGCGCATCGCTGCGCCAGATGGCGGGCAGCATGCTCGGCATGTTCGGCGCCGCGCCGGACATCGCGCCGTTCGTCACCCCGATCTCGGCCTTCATCATGCAGGGCGGCAAGCTGCACGTCGGCCTCAAGCCGGCGCAGCCCATGACGTGGACCGCCATCGGCGAGAGCCTCACCGGCGCGGCGGGCTCGCCCGGCGAAGAGCTGAAGAAGCTCGGCCTCAAGGTCGAACACTCGAAATAGTCTGGAATACCCCGAACTGGGCGCAAATGAGCTTCGTCACGCGATTTGCGCCCAGTCCGACCGGCTATCTCCACCTCGGCCACGCCTACTCTGCCCTATTGGCTTCAGACGCCGCCGCGAAAGCTGGCGGCGTTTGTCTTTTGCGCATCGAAGACATCGACACCACGCGCTGCCGTCCTGAGTTCGAAACGGCGACCTACGAAGACCTGTTATGGCTCGGCCTGCACTGGCTCCTGCCCGTGCGGCGCCAGTCCGATCACATGCCTGACTATGCAGCCGCTCTCGATCGCCTGCGCGATCTCGGCGTCGTCTATCGCTGCTTCCTCACACGCAAGGAGATCGCCGCCGCGTCACTCTCCGCGCCGCACTCTGCGGGTGAAGGCAGCGACGGAGTTATCTACACAGGGCCATCCCAGAGAATGAGCGACGACGAACAAGACGCGCGCATCGCTCGCGGCGAATCTTTCGCGTGGCGGCTTTCGCTAAAGTATTCACAGGACCTGCTAGGCGAAGATTTCGCGCGGCTGGAATTTGTCGAGCGCGATCCTGGGTCGAACGCAGAACAGATTGTATCAGCGCGCCCCAATCTGCTCGGCGACGTCATCCTCGCACGCAAGGACACGCCGACGAGCTATCATCTCTCCGTCACGCACGATGATGCGCTGCAAGGCGTCACCCACATCATCCGCGGCGAAGACCTGCGCCTCTCGACTCACATCCACGTCCTGCTGCAACGCCTGCTCCACCTCCCCACGCCGATCTATTGGCATCACCCCCTCCTCACCGGCCCCGACGGCAAACGCTACGCCAAGCGTGACAAATCGCTAACGCTTGCGAGCCTGAGGGAAGCGGGGGTATCCCCCGCCGATATTCGCGCCCGCATCGGCCAGCCTGTTTGACTGGAGTGCCTGTTTGACAGCGCCGACATCTGACTCACACGCCGCCACGACGTCACCCACATGGCTCGGCCCCGCCATGGTGCTTGGCGGCGCCGTCGCCATCGGCTTTGCCCCCATCGGCCTGCGCCTCTCCGACTTCGGCCCACAAGCCACCGCCTTCTGGCGCTTCCTCTTCGCGCTGCCGATGATCGCCGCCGTTATCTACGCGGGCGGCGGCAAGCTCGGCCGCCCGTCCATCATGGCCCTCGCCGCAGGCACATTCTTCGGCCTCGACATCACCTTCTGGCACGCCTCGCTGGTGATGACCTCCGTCGCCAACGCCACCTTCCTCGTGAACCTCGGCAATGCCTGCGTCGGCATCGTCGCCTGGATCGCCCTGCGCGAGCGCCCCACCAATGTCTGGTTCATCGCCATCGCGGTCGCCCTGCTCGGCGCCTTCTTCCTCAGCCAGGGCGCCGCCCACGCAGGTGAAGCCGGCGCCGTCATGGGCGACATCCTCGCCCTCATCGCCGCCGTGATGGTCGGCCTCTACCTCTTCTTCGCCAAGCTCGCCCGCCGCCATGAAACCGCGATGCAGGTCCTCTTCTGGTCCACCGCCGCCACGCTCGCCGTCTCCGCGATCGCCTCCACCGTCCGCCAGGAAGCGCTCATCCCGCCAGACCCGAGCTGGTTCATCTGGCCCCTCGCCCTCGCCATCGTCGCCCACGTCATCGGCCAGGGCCTGATCGTCGCCGGCGTCGGCCGCACCCCCGCCTCCGTCGCCGGACTCCTCCTGCTGATCCAGCCCGTTACCGGCGCCCTCATCGCCTGGCCGCTCTTTGGCGAAGCCCTCACGCAGGTGCAAATGATCGGCTGCGCGCTGGTACTCTGCGGTGTCTGGCTGGCCGGGCGGCGTTGACGGGCACAGCCTGCCTCGTTACCCAATCAACAGGGATCAGGTTTGCCGCAAGGCAATGTCGGAACGTCGTCAATGCCGGAGCAGTTCGCTTTGCGAAAAGGCGACACGGTTGAAGCCGTGTCTGCAACGTTTACCGGCGCAGCCGTCGGTTCCCCGCAAGACGCAGCTCAGGACATAGCCCCGGAAGCAGCCCAAGACGCAGCAATGTCCACCGACAGCTGCATCCTCCGCCACGTCGCCCGCGCCTCGCGCGCCGTCGTCGCCGCCTACGACCCGGCCCTCGCCCCCTTCGGCCTCACCGGCCACCAGTTCAACCTGATGATGACGTTGTCGGACAAGGGTCCGCTCACCGTCGGCGCCCTCGCCGACACGCTGGGCATGGATGCCTCCGGCGTTCCCCGCGCCATCCGCCCGCTGTCCGACGAAAACCTCGTCACCGTCGAACGCGGCCAGGACCGCCGCCAGCGCGTCCTCAGCCTCACGCCGCAAGGCCAGAGCAAACTCGACAAGGCCACACCCGCCTGGACAAAAGTGCAGGCCGAACTCGTCGAGACCATCGGCGCCAGTCGCTGGATCTCGCTGATGAACGAACTCCACCTCGTCCGCAAAGCCGCCACCGCCTGCTCCAGCCGCAAGGCGCCGGCTGAAGCCTGATCACACCTACCAGCGATGCACCTTGTCCCGCTCTTCCCGGCGTAAGCCGGGACCCAGGGCCACCGCACCCCTCTGAGTCAGATCGCGCCCGCCCCTCAGGCTCAGAACAACCGCCCACCAATCGGCGTTTCAATATCCGGCGTAATCAGCACGACCTCGCCCGCCTCATCCGGCACGCCGAGCGTCAACACCTCCGACATGAACTTCCCGATCTGCCGCGGCGGGAAATTCACCACCGCCAGCACGCGCTTTCCCACCAGCGTCTCCGGCGAATAATACTTGGTGATCTGCGCCGACGTTTTCTTCACGCCGATCTCGTTCCCGAAATCGATCCGCAACTTGATCGCCGGCTTCCGCGCCTCGGGAAACGCCTCCGCCGCCACCACCACGCCAACCCGAATGTCGACCTTCAGGAAATCATCGAACGTGATCTGCGGGGCCGTCTCTTGCGTGCTCATCCCGTGCGCCTACGCCCGCGCGTCCCACGCATCAACTGCACAGTTCATGCAGGCGCGCTGATAGCCGCAATCCGCGCATCCAGCCCATCGCGCACCACCGGCCAATCCTCACGGATCACGCTGAACCACGCCGTGTCGCGCAACCGCCCATCCGGCCGCACCATGTGCGAGCGATGCACGCCTTCGAACGTCGCGCCAAACCGCTCCATCGCCTTACACGACCGCGTATTACGCGCATCCGCCTTAAGCTCGATCCGATTGAGCCCAAGCCCCTCGAAGCCATGCGCCAGCAACATGCGCTTGCACGAAGGGTTCACTGCCCCCGCCCAAACCCGCTTCGCATACCAGGTCCACCCGATCTCCACGCGCTTGTGCGCCGGCACATAGGCCAGAAAACTCGTCGATCCGCAGTAGCTGGCAGACGCCTTGTCAAAGATCGCCCACGTCAGATCCGTCCCCTTCGCAATCTCCGAGAACCGATTGTCCACCCACGCATCAAAATTGCTGTTGTCGAGGTTCACATTCGCAAACCGCCACAGATCAGGATCGCTGCCAGCCTCGCGCAAAGCCTCCCGATGCGCTTCCGCCAGCGGCTCCAGCCGCACATGCTGGTTCTCAAGAACAATCGGCGTGAGTGTCATGGCCACCGTGTACCGCGCCCCCGTTCTGACGTCATCACCAGGTAGGGTGCATCAAAGATGCGCCGCGCCCCACACGCCGCCCTCTCCGCCGTCATTCCCGCGAAAGCGGGAACCCAGAAGCCCCACCCACGAACGC
>DAINAT010000047.1:0-24755 GCA_036733305.1 Hyphomonadaceae bacterium | reverse complement strand
CGATGCCGAGGCCGCCGTATTCGCCGGAGGTCTGGGCCTGCATGTCCTTGAAGTCGTTCGGGTCGAGATAGCTGGAGTGCGGGTCCAGAGACGAGAGCATGCCGTTGATGGCTGCTTCGATCGCTTCGGACTCGTCGAATTCGGTTACGTAGTTGGCTTGCGCCTTGGCGACGATCTCGGTGAAGAGGTCCAGCGATTTGTAAGTCTGCGCACGTTTTTCGGATGCGCTCTGGTTGGTCGTCACGGCGAAAGCCGAGAAACCAAGCGTGGCCCCCAGAAGGCCCGCGCCGACAATCGGGCCCAGCAACCACTTGCGCATGTCGCGCTGCTCCTCTGACATATCCCGCCACCGCTTACCTTGCCGTCATCTGCGCGAAGTTCAACAGCTTATGACGCCGCGCCGGAACACTATTTACACTACCGCTCGTCGCAGCCCGCTTTTGAAGCCCAAACTTGGGGATGGCCTGACCCGACGTCCTTACCTGGGGAGGGGTCATTCACGTTTTGGGCCCAAGCCATTTTTCAGGGTCCACGGGCTGACCCTTCCGTCTTACCTCCAGATAAAGTTCTGGAGATGGCGACTTCCGGTCAGTCATACGGCCAATCGGCTCGCCTGCCAGAACCCACTGTCCTGCTTCGGGATAAAGAGCATCGAGGCCGGAAACCACCACAAGTACGTCGTTTCCGACGTCCAGAATGACCATCAGGCCGTAGGACCGGAAGACGCCCGCGTATTGCACCCTAGCGTCGAGAGGGGCGACGACCTGCGCCGAGGGGCGTGTCGTTAGCGTCAGGCCTTCCTGGCGTTCGCCCGCCACTGTCTGGCCGAACCGGTAGTGCCGTGTGCCGACGGCTGGCTGCAGAGGTGAAGCGGTGCTGGAGGGCGGGCGCGCGGCGACGGCTGCTGGCGGTTTGGCGTCAGGCTTGGTGGGCGTTGTGGAAGGTTTGGCCGCCGGTTTGGCAGGCGGCTTCTGGCCCGGCTTCACCGATGGCTTTGCCGGCGCTGATTTGGCGAGGCTGGCGAGGAGATCGCGCAGCGTATCCGCTTCGGCGGCAAGGCGTTTCGATTCGGCCCGCGCGGCGGCAGTTTCAGCATCGAGCGAAGCGGAAGCGCGGCGCTTCTCTTCGGCGAGGGCCGAGATCTCTTCGCGCCGCGCGGAGAGTGCTCCGGTGGCTGAGGCGAGGTTGGCTTGCTGATCGCGGGTTTCAGCGGCGAGGCGGTTGATCGTGTCGATCTGAGTTTTCAGCGCGCTGGCGCGCTTCGACAGGGCGGGGGCGGCATCCGACATCAGGATGGCGGCGCGGACGGCGGCGGCGCTGTCTTCCGGGCTGGTGGCCAGCGCGGGCGGGCGGCGAGAGCCGAAGGTCATCAGCGCAGCCAGCAGGTCATCGAGCGCGGCCTGGTCGGTAGAGAGCGCGTCGTTGGCGGTCTGCGATTCATCGGCGAGGATCATCAGCTGTTCTTCGGCTGCGTAGGCGGCTTCCTCGCGCGCGGTCGAGTCAGCGGCGGCGGCCAGCATATCGGCGTCGATGGCGGACATTTCACGAGCGGCGGCGTTGGCCTTGGCTTCGAGCGCGCGGACACGGGCGACGGCGGCGTCGCGGGCGGTCTCGGCGCGCTTGAGGTCATCCTGGGTAAAGCTCTTGGGCACGGCTTTTTGCTGGGCGGCGGCAAGCTGCACGCACAGGCCCGCCAGCCCGATTGCAATCGGTAGCAAGAACCGCGAAGGGCTGCGTCGCAGGGCCATAGCGCCTTGTAAGCCGATTTGCTTACGGGACCCTACTGGCGGCGATACTGGTACGGTCGGGCCCTATTCGCGGTGGTAGGGCGATCCGGCTTCGATCGAGAGAGCGCGGTAGACCTGTTCCGCGATCAGGACGCGGACAAGGCGGTGGGGCCAGGTCTGGACACCGAAACAGATGGTGTGGCGGGCAGCCGAGGCGATGGCGGGCGAGGTTCCATCCGCGCCGCCGATCACGAAGCTGACCGCGTCCTCGCCAGCATCGCGCCAGCGGGCGAGACGTTTCGACAGATCTTGCGAGGTCCAGCTTTCACCGCGCTCGTCGAGGCGGATGAGGATGCCTTGGCCATGCTTGGCGAGCAGGCGCGTGCCTTCGTCATCCTTGGTGCTGGACGGGATCTCGATCTCTTCGACAGCGCGATAGCCGAGCGACCTTCCGCTCTTCTGCGCGCGGCCGAGATAGTCGTCCACGAGCTCGCGCTCCGGCCCGTCCTTCATGCGGCCAACGCAGAGGATGCGAATACGCAAGGCTCAATTCCGGAAGATAGAGCTTAGTTGGCGGTCGCGGCGCGCGTGGTCGGCGGTGCGTCCGATGCCCAGATACGCTCGAGATTATAGAACTCGCGCACTTCCGGACGGAAGATGTGAATGATGATGTCGCCCGCATCGATCAGGACCCAGTCCGCATTCGGCAGGCCTTCGACGCGGACTGTGCCGACGCCCGATTCCTTCAGCTTGCGAGAGACGTGATCCGCCAGCGCCGCGACGTGACGCGCGGAGCGGCCGCTCGCAACCACCATGGCGTCTGCCATCGGCGATTTTCCGGCGAGCGGGATATTGAGGATGTTCTCGGCCTTGTCGTCGTCGAGCTGCTGGACAACCAGCTGGGCCAGTTCGAGCGGATCGGGCGTTGCCGGCTGGGACGGGGCGGAATCCGGTTGCGAGACTGAACTCGTGGCGGACTTCGAAGTGCGAGTGGCGGGCAGGGCGGTTTCCTTTGACGTATTGATCGAGATCGAAACTACCACGTGGGGGCGCGCCCTGCGAGGGGAAAGGGCGGGTGGGCGATCACAGGCCCAGCATATCGCGGGTTCAGTTCGAAGAAGTGACCGGCAGGAAATCTAAACTCAAGTAATACTACCTACTTAGTCGTCTTTAGGTTTGTCTCATCTGGAGGGCGCGAGGACAATTGCGCTATTTATGAGGGCGGATCTATGGCGCGCATTGGTGAAACTACACGGCATCAGTCGAGTAACCATTTCAAATACGGAATTTCCTTTGCTGCACTTGCGTTTCTGCTGACGACTCCTGCGCTCGCACAGGTTGCTGGCGATGTGACGACTCCGCGGGAAACCGTAACGGATTCAACCGGTCCGAACGTGGATCAGCCCCCTGCTGCTGCGCCTGCTCTCCAGGCGGGCGACCGGGTTATCGTGACGGCTCGCCGGGTCGAGGAGGACGTTCAGGACGTTCCGATCCCGGTCGCCGTGATTTCGGCGGACCTCCTGTCCGAGACGGGCGCGCTCAACGTCGGCAAGCTCAACCAGCTGGTGCCATCGGTCCAGTTCTACTCGACCAACCCGCGCAACACGCAGATCAACATTCGCGGCCTCGGCGCACCGTTTGGCCTGACCAATGATGGCATCGAGCAGGGCGTCGGGCTTTATGTCGACGGCGTCTACTTCGCCCGTCCGGCTTCGGCGGTGATGGACTTCATCGACATAGAGCGCGTGGAAGTGCTGCGCGGCCCGCAGGGTACGCTGTACGGCAAGAACACGACTTCTGGCGCGATCAACGTCACGACGCGCGCGCCGGAATTCACGCCGTCGACGGATGTCGAGCTGAGCTACGGCAATCTCGGCTACTTCCAGGCGAAGGCTACGACCACAGGTCCGCTGACCGATACGCTGGCCTACCGCGTGTCGTTCTCGGGCACGCAGCGCGACGGCGTTCTCTGGAACACGATCGAGCAGGACGATCTGAACGACATCAGCAATATCGGCGCGCGCGCCCAGCTGCTGTGGCGTCCGTCTGACACACTTGATGTGAAACTTTCGGCTGACAACACGGTGCAGCGTCCGGAAGGCTATGCGCAGGTGTTTGCGGGTGTCGTGGCGACCAAGCGTCCGCTCAACCGTCAATACGCAGCGCAGGCGGCATTCTACAATTATGCTCCGCCGAGCCTCAACCCGTTCGATCGCGTCACCGATCTTGATACACCGCACCGTTCCAACTCGGATCTTGGCGGCGTTGCGCTGAACGTGGACTGGGATGTCGGCGGCGGCACGCTGACGGCGATCTCGGCCTGGCGCTACTGGTTGTGGGACCCGTCGAACGACCGCGACTTCCTCGGTCTGCCGATCCGTACGCTCTCGCAGAACCCGTCCAAATCGTACCAGTGGTCGCAAGAGCTTCGCTATGCTGGCGACCTCGGCGAGAACCTCAACTACGTGGTCGGCGCTTTCTGGTTCAATCAGGTCACCAAGACGCTCGGCCGCGAAGAGCAGGGTTCCGCCGCCTGGCGCTGGTTGACCAACCCGACACCGGCCAACCAGGCGCTCGGCCTTGCCGGCGCACTCACCGGCTATGGCCAGCGCGTCCAGATCCGTTCGGATCACACCAGCGCCGCCGTGTTCGGCCAGCTCGAATGGGCGGTGACGGACAAGCTGCGCATCATCCCGGGCCTGCGCGTCAACTTCGATGAGAAGCAGGGCTTCTACCGCTCGCAAACATACGGCGGCACGCAATACGCAACTGGCACGGCGGGCCGCAACCTGCAGCTCTCGATTCTTACGCCGCTGGCATACGAGTCGGAAGGCGAAGACGACAACGTCTCCGGCCAGCTGACCGTGGCCTACGAAATTGCCGACAACTACAACGCATACGCAACCTACTCGACCGCGTTCAAGACGTTCGGCCTCAACAACAACGGCATTCCGCTGGATGCGAACAACCAGCCGATCACCTCGCTGGCCTCGATCAAGCCGGAGGACACCAAGCATATCGAGATTGGCCTCAAGACCGAGCCGCTGCCAGGCGTTGTCGCCAACATCACCGCCTACCATACGCAGGTGAACGACTATCAGGTCTCGGTTGCGAGCAACCAGTCAGGCACGCTGCGCGGCTATCTCGCCAACGCGGAAGAAGTGCTGGTGCAGGGCGTAGAGTTCGATGGCTCGTGGAAGGTCAACGACAACTTCTCGCTGTACGGCAACCTCGCCTACACCGACGCGAAGTATGAGCGCTTCACCGAAGCTCCTCCCGCGCTCGAAGACTCGGGCGGCGCGATCGGCACGGTCGACGCGTCGGGCACGCGCCTGCCGGGTGTCTCGCTGTGGGCGGCTTCGCTCGGCGGCGAATACAAGCTGACCGGCGAGTTTGCCAAACGTCAGGGCGAATACTTCGTCGGCGTCGATGCCAGCTACCGTTCCGAGTTCTCTTCGAGCCCGACCGAGTCCGACTATCTCAACATCGACGGCTACACGCTGGTCAACGTTCGCGCTGGCTTCCGTGGTGATGACGGCTGGGACTTCTATGCCTGGAGCCGTAACGCGCTGGATGAAGATTATTTCGAGATGCTCAACGCAGGCGGTTCGTCGTCTGGCTATTACGCCGGCCTGCTTGGCGATCCGCGTACCTACGGCGTCACGTTGAAGGGCAGCTTCTAGGAAAGGGAATTTCGAAGGTGTGAGTTCCGCAGCGCCTCCCCGGTGCGCGGACTAGAGGGGCGGGTCGCTTCGGATGCGGCTCGCAGATCCCGGCCCCCGTCCGGAATGGGATCATACGTGCAGCCGCGTCTCCGTCCTCACGCGGCCCGCCCCTTGAGTTTTTTCGTGATGCGTTTCTACTTCGTCCGAACCGGCGCCGGATGCCTGTCGTAAGTGACAGTCTCCGGCGTTATCGTTTCCCCACACTCCGAGCAGGCTATGACGGGCTTGAAGTGATGGCCGCATTTGGTGTGGCGACGTTTAGGCGATCGGGTGGGTTTGGGCAGGTGAGACTCCGCCCAATGCGCCATGGTCATCATCACCGGCTGCAACGCCTTTCCCCGCGCGGTAAGTCGATACTCATAGCGCGGCGGGTGTTCTTCGTACTGCGTGCGCTCGAGCACATCGTGCTTCACCAGATGCGCCAGGCGTTCCGAGATCACGGCGCGTGATGCGCCGGTCTTCTGCTGGAACTCCTCGAACTTGGTCGATCCACGCATCGCGTCCCGGATCAACAGGAGCGTCCAACTATCACCGATCACCGACATAGCCTGCGCAATGGGGCAGGGGATGGCGTCGATTTGACTCCACTTCATGCGGACCTCCCGCGTTCGTGTCCCACTGTGTCCTCGCGGCAATTGACCGTGCCGGAGAAGCAGGCGAGGCTGAGTTCATAAAATGAACTTACATACGTCGGGGAGGACGGCAATGGACAGCGTCAGGCTGGAACGCTCGCTAAAGCGGGCGGTAGGACTGTTTACGCTTGCCGCAGCGATTGGTCCTGTAGCGTATGCGCAGCAGGCGCCCACTCCGCCTCCGCCGCCGGTCGCTCCCCAGCAGGCCCAGGCGGGGGGCGGGCCGCAGGAAGGCGTGCAGACCTTCGATGCTGCCTTCTTCAAACAGTATAACCCGATCACCGCGGCAGACATCGTCAGCCGCGTGCCCGGTTTCGTGATTGCTGACGGCGAGGTCGTGCGTGGCTTTGCAGCTTCGGCTGGCAACGTGCTGGTCAATGGCGAGCGCCCCTCGTCGAAAGTGCTGCTCTCGGAACAGCTGAAGCGCATTACGGCGGATTCAGTTCTCAAGGTTGAACTGATCTCGGGCTCGTCATCGAATGTCGACGTGCGCGGACAGACCCAGCTGGTCAACGTTGTTCTGAAGCAGGCGAAACCCGGCGGCTCGCCGATCGCCTACGTCGCCGAGATCCGCGACATCCAGTATTCCGAGCGCGTCAGCTGGAACCTGCAGCTGACCAAGACTTTCGCGCTGGCGGAAAACGCCGAGCTCACGCTCGACTTCCAGCTCCCGAACCTGCGTGGTCGCACGGAAAGCTTCGAGGCGGTGCGCAATCCCGCAGGCACGCTCACCTCGTATCGCGAGCAGTTCGGCCAGCCGAACAATATCGGCGTACAGGGTTCAGGCGTGCTCAAATGGCGGCCGACGGCGCAGGATACGGTGAACTTCAACGCTCAGTACGCACCGACCGACAACAATTCGCACATTGGGTCGATCAGTTACACCCCGGCAGGCAGGCTCACGCAGGCGACGTTCGGGCAGAGCGAATATTCGAACAACTACACCGCCGAAGTCGGCGGCGATTGGGAGCACCGCTTCTCGCCGGAGTTCTCGGTGAAAGGCATTGCGCTGGCGACCGCTACCGGTGTCGATCAGGATGACGTTTTCCGGATCATCACGCCGGTTGGTCTTGTCAACACGCAGACGATCAATCGGACAACGGAAGCGGGCGAGCGGGTGGGCCGCGGCTTCGCGACCTGGCGTCCGAATTCTGCGCATACCATCGACTTCGGCCTTGAAGGCGCTTTCAACTTCCGTGAGACGACGCTCGACATCTTCAACAACAATGGCGCAGGGCCGGTCCCGCAGCCCTTGCCTGTTTCGGATACCCGCGTTGAGGAGACGCGCATCGAGCCGTTCATCACGGATGTGTGGAAGATCTCGCCGCAACTGACGCTGGAATCGGGCTTCATCTACGAAGCGTCGAAGATCAAGCAGACGGGCGACGAGGTGAAGGAGCGTGAGTTCTCCTATCCGAAGCCCCGGTTCATTGCGACCTGGCAGATTGCCGAGGGCGATCAGGTGCGTGGCAGTATCAGCCGCGAAGTGGCTCAGCTGGACTTCGCGGAGTTTGCTTCGTCGCTGAACGTGGTCGATGCCTCCAGCGTTATCGGCAACCCGGACCTGGAGCCGGAGAAGACCTGGCGCGCCAAGGCAGAGTGGGAGCACCGCTTCGGCAAGCGCGGAGCGATCACGCTTGCGGTGTTCCATGACAAGGTGACCGATGTGCAGGACTTCGTTCCGCGCACGGTTTCGCAGGGCACGTTCGACGCGCCGGGAAACATTGGCGATGGTACCCGGACGGGTATTGAGGTTCGTGGAGCTCTGCCGCTGGCGCCGTTCATTCCGAACGCAGAGCTTCGTTTCTCGGGCATGTTGCAGGAAACGGAAGTGACTGACCCGCTGACTGGCGAGGATCGCCGCTTCTCGACGGAGCGCGACTGGAACTACAGCGTCGCTTACCGTCAGGAACTGCCTGAGCTGAAGTCTGCCTGGGGCGCAAGCGTTCTCGGCCTGTCGGACAAGTTTGAGTACAAGCTGCTGGAGGAGATTTCCTTCGATCGACCGGGCACGCGCCTCGATGTGTTTGCCGAGACGACCCAGTATTTCGGCGTGACGATCCGTGGAACTTTCGCGAACATCTTCCATCCGGAAGAAACCCGCATACGGAGTTTCTATGCCGGCAATCGTGGGTCCGGCATTCTCGCGCGCACCGAGGAGCGTAAGCAGAAAGGCGGGCCCGAGGGGACGCAGATCATCACACTGCGCGTGTCAGGGACATTCTAGATCAGCGCTGCCTCCGGGATGAGGTAGGTCTGGGGGGCGTCGGCATCAACCGCGGATCGAAAACATCTGAAGGGCTCTCGCCACGCGGAGAGGAAGTGCCTAGGCTGATTTCGTGCCTGCCCATTGTTCCGGAGCCGGGGAGTATACCCGGAGCCCGCTGTAACTAGACTTGCATACGGTCGGTTCGTCTGGAGGCGGATTTGGTTCACGGCAATGGCAAGGCCCGCAAATCGGGATCGGGAAAGCTGGAGCTCTTGCGCGTCGAGCCTGCGGGCAAGAAGGGTATCAACCTCATCTTCAGTCAGGATGGCGCGGAGCTTGGCTGGTTGCTGGAGCACACTTCGGTCACGGAGTTTCTGGCTCTGCTGCTTCGTGGCCGCATGGGCCAGGGAAGGCGCATCGAACTGGACGATGCGGAGCTGACTGTTGAACCTCCGTTTGCGGGTTCGCTGGACCCTTATCTGTGCATGGCGCTTGGGCCGCTTGAGGTCTGCGCTCCGCTCAGCCGGGCTACGGTGAAGGCGATCCGGGCGGATCTGGAACGGGTCTCCCGGCGGCCGGACTAGCCAGTTCTTTGATGCAGCGGCGTTGCTGAGCGCGTGAAGCGGGCGTGAGGACGCGTTCCCGCTGGTGGCAGGTTGGGGATTTTTGATTTTAGCCCTGAGCTTAGGTCAGGGGTTCAGATGATGGGCGCTTTGCGCGCTTTTTTCTGAAGAGGGCTGGATCCCGGCCTTCGCCGGGAACGCGTGAACGGAGTTCACGCTTCCAGAGTGCGGAGGTGCGCGTAGAGCGGCCCCCTCCGTCTTGCGCGCGAGAGCGCGCAATCCACCTCCCCCAGTGCTTCGCACAGGTGGAGGCAAGTTCCCCTTCGTCGCGACGGTGCGCTGGTTGCCTCCACCAGTTGAAAACTGGGGGAGGTGGATCGCTTGGTGTGAGCCGAGCGAGACGGAGGGGGGGAGCACGCCCTCGTCCTTCGAGACGCGCAGCTTTGCTGCGCTCCTCAGGATGAGGGCTATTGGGCTGCTTTGCGGGACAGCGTTGGTTTCCTTGGGTTGGGTGTCGGTCGCAGCTCTGGGCAGATCTGTAGGCGTGGGCTGCGTGCCAATCACAGCGTCACGGCGGCGGATCATCTGGAGCGTTGAGGCGACGTTCAGCACGAGCATCGCAAATGCGCGCAGCGCAGCTGTCAGCCAAAGCCGAGGAAGCTGCGGGGTGCCTAATCCAGTTTGCGCGTGTTTGTGTCGTGTCATGCGGGGTAAAATAACCCGGTCCGCGGCGCCGTAGATTCTGCGTTGCTCTATCCTCCAAACTTTCGCGCTAACGCGCTGAGTTTGTTTGGGTCTCGCAAAAACTGTCCTACAGATTTGTCCCGCTCTATCTCCCAATTCCGGTGTCGTGCGGTGCATCTTCGATGCACCCTACGGGGCGGAGGTTCTGGCTACGCGGCGCAAAAAGGTTTTGCGCTTGTGTCGGATGGGGTGTGGGGTGGGGGTCTGGGGATATGGCGCGCACATAAAGAGGGAACGAGACCATGCCGAGCAGCATTTTTCTGAACCTTCCCGTGAAGGATCTCGACAAGTCCAAGGCGTTCTTCGAGGCGGTGGGGTGGCATTTCAACAAGCAGTTCACGGATCATACGGCGGCCAGCCTGGTCATTTCGGATACGATCTACGCGATGCTGCTGACGCATGAGAAGTTCAACGAATTCAGCCACGGCAAGACAATCGCCGACACGGCGAAGACGCAGGAAGTGCTGATCTCGCTGGCGGTGGACTCGAAGGACGAGGTGCACAAGCTGGTGGATGCGGCGGTGAAAGCCGGTGCGATCGAGCCGGAGCCGATGCAGGATTATGGTTTCATGATCACGCGGTCGTTCTACGATCTCGACGGGCATGCCTGGTCGATCCTTCACATGGACCCGTCCTACGTGCAGCCGACCTGAGGTTTTCGATCTTCAAACCCTTCAATCGAAAAAATGACGCAGGAAACGAACATGACCGCCCCGATACATGAGCTGGTTCTTGAACTGATCCTCGATGCGCCGAAGGAGAAACTCTATCGCGGCTGGACCGAGCCGGAGCTGATGAAGCAGTGGTTTGCGCCCAAACCGTGGACGACATCGCATGTGAACACCGATGTACGGCCGGGCGGCGCCTCCACGGTGGTGATGCGCTCGCCCGAGGGGCAGGAGTTTCCGAACCCGGGCCAGTATCTGGAAGTGATCCCGAACAGGAAGCTGGTGTTCACCGATGCGTTCGTGGGCAACTGGGTTCCGAAGGAGGGCGCGCCCTTCATGGTGGCCGAGGTGAACTTCGAGGATGCCGGCGTGGGCAAGACCAAGTACACGGCGAAGGCGCGCCACTGGTCCGCTGAAGCCAAGACACAGCACGAGCAGATGGGTTTTGTTCCCGGCTGGACGGTGTGTGCGAAGCAACTTGAAGAGCTGGCGAAGACGCTCTGATCGCTACTGCGCCTAGACTGGCGGAACGGCGTTGAGCGCCATGCGGGCGCGGATCTCGCTGGACGAGATCGGGTCGAGCGGGGCGGCGATATAGGCCCACGCTGGCGGCTTGTGGCTGGCCAGGGTGCGGGCGTCGGATTGTGTGATGCGGCTGGCGGCGAACTGGCGGGCGAAGCGCGAGAGGCCGGCGCGCGGATTGGCGCCGGGGCGGGCGATGACGAGGATTGGCACGAGTTTCGCGATCTGCTGCCAGCTTTTCCATTTGTGGAAGTCGCGCAGATTGTCTGCGCCCATGATCCAGACGAAGCGGGCTTGTGGGGCTGAACGCTTGAGGCGGCGGAGCAGGTCGATCGTGTAGCGCAGGCCGAGCTGGCTCTCGAGGC
This sequence comes from Hyphomonadaceae bacterium, assembly GCA_036733305.1. Lineage (GTDB taxonomy): Bacteria > Pseudomonadota > Alphaproteobacteria > Caulobacterales > Hyphomonadaceae > UBA7672. The sequence goes on along the minus strand of DAINAT010000047.1, from coordinate 13,600 downwards.
CGGTGACGATTGTGCGCGGGCCGGAGAGGCGGTTGTGTGCGCCGGCGAGGCGATCGACGAAGGCCGTCTGCGTGCGCTTCAGCGGGTTGCCGGCGGCGACGAAAACCCAGACGCGGTCGAGGTCGGCTGCGCGGCGGGCCGTGTCGATGACGTGGGCGTGGCCGGAGTGCGCCGGATCGAATGAGCCGCCCATGATGCCGATGGCGAGATCACCCGGTGGCGAGGGAAAGCGCAGGTGGGAAGGTGGGCGGTGGGGCTTCATGGCGGGAAGGTAAGAGACGTTTGTTTGGCTGTCATCCTCAGGCTTGACCCGAGGGTCTTGTGTTTGAAGCGAACTGTTTCATCAGCCGCATCCCCCGCGAAGGCGGGGGTCCAGAAGAGTCGCGAGGGGATTCTGAGCGCTTCGCGCGCATCCTCTGAAGAGGGACTGGATCCCCGCCTTCGCGGGGAACGCGGAGCTGAAGCTCCGCTTCCAGATTGCGGGCTCCCAGATTGCGAGCTCAGAGCGGTCCTCCGCTAAAGCGGGAGCGCGGCCTCTTTGGGTTTTGAGGCGTAGACGTAGCGGCCGGAGCCCATGACGTCGACGCCGCGATAGTCGAAGCGGCGGTAGACGCGGGCTTCGGGGGCGTCGCCGAGTGTGGCGGCGACGGCGGCCTTGGTGGCGTCGTCGGCGCCGCGAAGGGCGGCAGAGAGGCGGTCGCCGGCTTCGGCGGCGACGAGTTCGGCGTCGGACGGATTGTATTCCTGCGGGTCGGCGCCGAGCTGGACCTGACCCTGTTCGTAGGCGCCGGGGGCGGAGGCGGCGCGAGCTTTCCAGTCGGCGAAGGCGGTGGCGAGGGCGGCGGGATCTCCCACTGAGGGGAGCGAGCCGATGTTTCCAGCGACCGCGTTGCGGAAGTCGGTGACGGTGGCGGCCGTGGAGGCGGGCGCGGGGGCGTTCGGATCGACCGGCGCACTTGGATCGATGGGCGCGTTGGGATCGACGGGGGCTGTGCCTTGCTCGGCTGCGATGGCGGCGAGTTCGTCGGCGGGGATTTCCGGCGGCGGCGTGCCGGCATCTGCTGCGGCGACGGTTTCGCGGCCCTTGCCGTTGGCGTTGGAGGCGAGCTCGGTGGGTTTGGCGCAGGCGGCTGTGGCCAGACCTGTCAGCAGGACGAGTGCGGTGAGGCGGCGCATGGTCAGGTCCCCGTGACGAGCTTCGGCAGCTGGTCGGGCGAGGAGACCAGCGACCACGTACCGCCGGCGGCGGTGATGGTGGCTTCCCACTGTTTCAGCGTCTCGAAGTATTTTTCGGGATCGGCCGGGTTGGTCTTGATGACGTTGGCAGCGATCACGTGGATGCCTTCGAGATTCAGCGGGATCTTCGAGGTGTCGCATGTCTTGCCGTAGTCTTCCAGCATGTCTGAGAAGAGCACGATGAAGCGGGCTTCCTCGGGGCGTTGCTTGAGTTCGAAGGCGGCTTGGGCGATGGCGCCGCGGATGTCGGTGAACTTCGCCGACTTCACGTGGCTGGCGTAGGTGTTGAAGGCGGTGAAGACCTCGCGCTTGGCTTCGGCGGCGAGGCTGGGGGTCTGGGGTAGCTGGCGGTTGAGGATCATCTCCTTCTCCGAGAAGGAGCAGGCGCTGATCTGGCTCGCGGCGATGTAGTCGCCGGGGAGGAGGTCAGCAACCGTGATGTTGGCCAGCTTTGCGGCGTCCGGCACGGATTTTACGTAGGTGCCGGAGACGTCGAAGACGAAGAAGACCGAGCGGCTGGTCGAGGTGACGAGGCCGCAGGCGGAGAGGGCGGCGATGGCGATCGCGCAGCTGGCGCCCAAGGCAATGCGCAACACGGATCTCGCGATCATGCCTGCTGCAGCTCCCGTTCCTTGTTGGACTTGTCCTTGTCGCCGCAGTCGCGTTTTGGCGGCGCTTCCGGTTGGGTGGATTTCTTCTGGAGAACGAGCGGCTCGTCGCCGTCATCGCCGCCGCCGTTGCGCGAGCGGGTTGCGCCTTTGACGCGGCGCTCGACCCAGAGAGGGGCGAAGATGATGAGGTCGTAGATCGCCAGGATGAAGAGGCCGATGTTCTTGAACAGGACGGACAGCGTCTTGAACAGGAAGGCGGCGAACAGCATCAGGTAGCTGCCGGCAATCGAGACCATGAAGACGGAGTTGCGCACGATCGCTTCGAGGGGGAGCGCCGCGGCGGCGAGCAGCCAGGGGATGATCGCGGCGAGGATGACCTGCGCGAAGGTGGAGAGCTGGAGGCCGAAGACGTTGGGGCGTTCGCGGGCGGGGGCTGTCTCTTCGGCGGGAGTTGCTGCGTCGGATGCGGCTGCGTCCGGTGTGGCGGCTGGAGCCAGTAGAGCGCGGTTGGCGATGTCGCGGGTTTCCTGCTGCTGTTCGATGATCTCTTCCCGCACGATGGAGAGCGTGACTTCGAGCACCGAGAAGGAGCAGAGGAAGCCGAAGGCGACGAAGAACATGATGCGCCGGCTCGACTGCGTCATGGAATGGAAGGCGGGGATGAGCTTGGTGAAGCCCGCCGCGTCCATCAGGATTACGCCTGCGACGAATTCGAGGAAGATGACGACGATGGCTGCGACAGCCGGCAGGCCGACGCCGCCGATGCGGGCGCCTTCGCCGACGATTTCCGACATCGGGCGTTCAATCAGGAAGAAGTTGAGGAAGACGCCGGCGAGGGCGATGGCGGTGATGAGGACGGCGATCAGCCAGGGGACGAAGATCGAGGCTTTTGCGGCGACGGCTGTGCGGTCTTCCGATTTCACGATCTGTTCGAACTCGACGAACGACTTGTTGACGTCGTCGGCGTGCTTGTCGAATTCCTGCTGCGTCTTGGTGAGCTTTTCAGCGATGTCGCGCAGGCGCGGGCCTTCGGTCTTGAGGGCGGTGAGTGCAGGGCGGATGGGCGTGAGACGCTCGGCCATCGCTTTCGAGGTTTGTTGCGCGACGTTGCGCTCAAGCTTCGAGAGGTTGCGGCCGCCTTCGATGGACGGCATGGCGGCGCGGAAGGCGCGTTCGGCGGCGTCTTCGACATTGATGTCAGCGAGGGCGGTCGCGGTGCTGGCGAGAGCGTGCGCGCTCTTGTCGAGGCGCGTGATGATCGGGCCGGTTTCCTTCGGCAGACGTTCAGCGCGATGGCCGATGCGGTTTTCCAGCATCAGCATGCGTTCCTGAAGCTCGTCCGCGCGATGCGAGGCGATCTTCTCGTCGCAGTTGGAACGTGCGCGACGGCCATGATCGTGGAGCCAGAGACCCCAGCGGCCGAACAGGCGGCCGGTGATGAAGAACACCTGCCAGAGGACGCGGCGCATGGGTTCGCGCGCCATCCACATGATGAGGATGAGGGCGATGATCGCAGCCCACCATGGAATTCCAAAAAAAGAGCCGCCATCAACAGCGGCCGACGACGACGGGAGGCCCGTCGAGGGATTCACGGTTTCTTCCACAGCAAATCCTTCAGCTGCGTATGCCCGACCCCATCACGTCTCACCGCAGCCTATTCAGTGACTCTATCGGGCGGTTGTGTGGCGCGGCCGTTACAATCCCTACAGGTTGTGTCATTTGGCGAGCGGGAATTGTCATTTTTGAATGACAATCTTGGATAATCGAATAAAATGTCTTCTACAAAAGACAATTAGACGGTCGATTTGTCATTCAGGCATGACTATTTATCTCGATATTGAGAAAAGTCGGGTATAAATGACAAATGGCTGATCTGCTCGATATCGTCCGCGCCATTCGTGAGCGGCGCCAACTGCTGGGGCTGACACAGCGCGAGCTGTCAGAGCGCACCGGCATAGCCCGCACGCGGATCGCTGATCTTGAAAATGAAAGGCTGCCGGAAGTGGGCATGCGCACCATCTTCCGGCTGCTAAGTGCGCTTGGCTTGGAGCTGCAGGTCGTCGCGGACCGGCACAAACGGCCCACGTTGGACGATTTGCGCAACGAGACGCTCGAATGATCCGGGTATGGACCGACAACGAACGGGCTGGCGTGCTCGACAGGATGGAGCCTCGCAGCTCGACGTTTGTCTATGAGGCAGGCGTCGGCGCCGCGCGAGAGGTTTCGCTGACCATGCCCTTGCGGACTTCGTCGTGGAACACGCCATACGGGCTTGCGCCAATCTTCGAGATGAACCTTCCCGAAGGCGCCTTGCGGGACAGACTGATGCGCCAGTTTGCAAAGGCGGCGGGCACGTTCGACGATCTCGATCTTCTTGCTGTGGTGGGGCGTAGCCAGATCGGGCGTATGCGCTATTCGGGCCTGAAGGAAACACTCAGCGAAGACGTTCCGCTGCAGTCAGTTGACGAGATCCTGCGGGCGCGGCGCGCGAGCGGATTGTTCGATTACCTGCTCAATCAGTTCGCGCAGTATTCTGGCGTATCAGGTGTGCAGCCCAAAGTGCTGGTGCGTGATCCTGACAAGGTTTCTGATGGCAAGGCGCGGCGGTCCTCAAGCCTGCGTGGCGCGACGCACATTGTGAAATTCTGGGACGAGCGCGAATATCCTGAACTGGCAGCGAACGAATTCTTCTGTCTCACCGTGGCCAAGCGTCTTGGGCTCGACGTCCCGGCATTCGAACTGTCGGAAGACGGTGCGGCGCTGGTGATCGAACGGTTCGACCTGGTCGACGATGCCTATCTGGGCTTTGAGGATTTCTGCGTGCTGAACGGCTTGCGCAGCGCGGACAAATATCGCGGAAGCTACGAGACGGCGTTGTTCAAGCGCATGAAGCAGTTTGTTTCCGCAACACAGGTCGAGGCGGCGTCGCGCAATCTCTTCACGCTGTTCGTGCTCAACTGCGCGTTGCGAAACGGGGACGCGCATCTGAAGAATTTCGGCGTAACTTACCCCGCCATTGACGGTGAGGTGCGTCTTGCGCCTGTCTACGACATTATCACCACGCCGGTTTACGTGTCGAACGACGCGATGGCGTTGACCCTGAATGGACGAACGACCTGGCCGGACGCCACGGCCCTTGATGCGCTAGGCCAAGTGCGCGCGGCGCTTGCTCCGCGTGAGGTCGGGCGGATTTTTGAAGCCGTGGCTGATGCGATAGCAGACGTAACGCCCGCAGCTCAGGCGTATTTCCGGCAAGGCCAATCGACCCAGATAGGCGAGTCGATCGTAGCGACATGGCAAACCGGCGTACGTGAAAGCCTGCGGCTGCCAGCGAAAAGCTAGGGGCGCGTCTGGCCTGTGCCGCGTACGACGTATTTGAAGATTGTCAGCTGTTCTGCGCCAACCGGTCCGCGTGCGTGCAGGCGACCGGTGGCGATGCCGATTTCACCACCGAAGCCGAATTCTCCGCCATCCGCGAACTGCGTCGACGTGTTGTGCATGACGATGGCGCTATCGACTTCGGCGAGGAAGCGTTCGGCGGCCGATTTGTCTTCGGTGACGATGCTTTCGGTGTGCTGCGAGCCATAGCGCGCGATGTGGGCCATGGCGCCATCGACATTGTCGACGACGGCGATGGAGAGGATCGGCGCGAGGTATTCGGTGGTCCAGTCTTCCTCGGTCGCGGCCGTCATCGGGTAGATGGCGCGTGCGCGTTCGTCGCCGCGCAGCTCGCAGCCTTTCGCTTCCAGCGCCTTGGCGAGGCGGGGGAGAAGCGAGGGGGCGATGTTGGCGTCGATCAGCATCGTCTCGGTCGAGCCGCAGACGCCGACGCGGCGCAGCTTGGCGTTGAGGATGATGGCTTCGGCCTTATCAGGGTCTGCCTTGGCGTGGATATAGGTGTGGCAGAGACCTTCGAGGTGGCCGATCACCGGCACGCGCGCTTCTTCCTGCACGCGGGCGACGAGCGACTTGCCGCCACGGGGGACGACAACGTCGAGCTTGCCATTGAGGCCGGAGAGAATGTGGCCCACGGCGGCGCGATCCGCCGTCTGCACGAGCTGGATCGCATCGGCGGGCAGGCCGACATCGGAGAGGCCGGCACGCATGCAATCGGCGATGGCGCGCGAGGACTTCAGGCTTTCCGAGCCGCCGCGCAGGATGACGGCGTTGGCGGCGCGCAGGCAGAGTGCGCCTGCATCGGCCGTCACGTTCGGGCGGCTTTCATAGATGATGCCGATGACGCCGATGGGGCCGCGCACACGCGACATTTCGAGGCCGTTGGGGCGCGTCCAGGTCGCCATGACCTGGCCGACCGGATCGGGAAGGTTGGCAACGTCTTCCACACCCTGCGCCATCGCCTCGATGCGGGAGGGCGTGAGTTCGAGACGATCGAGCATGGCGCCGGAGATGCCTTTGGTTCTGGCGGCGGCCATATCTTCCTTGTTGGCTTCCAGCAGGGTCGGAGCCGATGCGCGCAAGCGCGCTGCCATCGCCTTGAGAGCGGCGGTGCGCTTTTCCGGGCCCGCGTTCGAGACTTCGTGAGAGGCGGCGCGTGCGGAGACGCCCATGGCCATCATGATGCCGGCGAGGCCCGCGTCGTGCGCGGCAAGGGGGAGTTGGATTGTCATGGCGTCCGTTTAGCAGGGTGTGGGGCGGCTAGAAAGTCCAGTTGCGCCACGGTCGTGGATCGTCGCGGAGCAGGCCGAAGATCAGGCTGTCGCGGATGCCGATATGCGTTTCCCATTCGCCACGCAGGCGGCCTTCATAGCCGAAGCCCAGCTTCTCGAAGACGCGGACGGACGGGATGTTGTCTGGATCGATATCGGCCATGATGCGGCGGATAGGGCGCGTGGCGAAGGCTTCGTCGATGAGCAGGGCGAGGCCGCGGGCGGCGAGATTGCGGCCGCGGCCGGCTGGGGCGATCATGCAGGCGGCTTCCCAGACATTGGGTTTGGCCGAGGCATAGACCGAGACGCGACCCAGGGCCGGGCCATCGGCGTGGTCTGCCAGCACCCAGTTCATGTCTTCGCGGTTTTCCCACTCCCGGATCATGGCGACGGTATCTTCGACCGTGGCGTGCGCCGGGCGGGTGAGATAGCGGCAGCTTTCCTCGTCGCCATAGATGGCGTGCAGGGCCGGGCCATCGACCGCGAGGTTCAGCGGGCGGACGATGAAGTCCTTTGCGAAGGGCGGCGTGGCGTTCATGGCGCGGTTATAGCTTCGCGCGGCGTTTGGGGTAGTGGCGTTCGCCGAAGGCCTTGAGGGCTTTGAGAACGGGCTGGAAGTCGCGGCCTCGATCCGTGAGCAGGTATTCGTAGCGTTCGGGCTTTTCCGAGTAGAGGCGGCGTTCGAGCATGCCAGCCTCGACGAGGGTTTCGAGGCGGCGCGCGAGCATGTTGGGCGCGATACCGAGGCTTGTCTCGAACTGATCAAAGCGGGTGGAGCCGAAGCCGGCATCGCGCAGGATGAGCATGCTCCACGGGTCGCCGACACGATCGAGCGTGCGGGCGACGGGGCAGCGGTCTTCAGCAAAACTCTTCCTTCTCATGAGGAGGGATATGGCGGGGTAACTTGCATTATGCAAGTCGAAGCCCGATCTTTTGAACAACGGCAGTTGGCCGGACAGATTTCAGCGCATCAATCTTGCCCAAAGGGGTTTTCGTCATGAGCACCAAAGACACCGTCCTGATAAAAGATACTGTCTTGATCACTGGCGCATCGACCGGGATCGGCGCGGTTTACGCGGACCGGCTTGCGAAGCGCGGGCATAATCTCATCCTCGTGGCGCGGGATTTCCAGCGTCTGGAAACCCTCGCGGGCAGGTTGTGGGAACAGCATGGCGTGAACGTCGCCATCGAGGCGGCGGACCTGACGGATCGTTCGCAGCTGGAGCGGATCGAGCAGTTGATCGCGGGTGATCCGCACATTGGCGTGCTGGTGAACAATGCGGGTATGGCTGTGTCGAAGCCGATCATTGGCTCGACGCCGGATGATTTTCAGAAGCTGATCGATCTCAATGTGACGTCTGCGGCGCGGCTGGGGATCGTTGCGGCGAATGCGTTCGTGAAGCGCGGGGGCGGGGCGATCATCAACCTGTCGTCTGTGCTGGGCGTGGCCCATGAGATGAGCGGCGCGGCCTATGCGGGCTCCAAGGCGTTTGTGCTCAGCTTCAGCCGGGCCCTGCAGAATGAGGCTGGGGCACGTGGGCTGCGCGTGCAGGCTGTGCTGCCGGGGGCTACGCGGACGGAGATCTGGGAGCGGGCGGGGATCGATATTGCAGCGATTGATCCGTCGCGCCTGATGGATGTGCACGACCTGGTGGACGCGGCGCTGGCCGGTTTCGACGCGGGCGAGGTGGTGACGATACCGTCTCTGCCGGAGATTGCCGACTGGCAGGCTTATGAAGCGGCGAGGCTGAAGCTGTTGCCGAACCTGTCGCGCAATGCGCCTGCAGAGCGGTATGGCGTGAAGACTGTTGAGCACGCGGCGTAGGGAACGACTCGATCTTGGCCCCGTTCCGCATAAGATGCGGGACGGGGCAGGAGTTTTTCGATGAGCGAGCTTCGCGATAATACCAGCGCCAGCCAATATGAGCTGGATGAGAACGGTCACACCTCGTTTGCGCGATATCGCAAGCAGGATGGTGTGCTGACGATCATGTACGTGGAAGCGCCGCCGGAGTTGCGCGGCACGGGCGCGGCGGGGCGGCTGATGACCCAGGTGGCGGAAGAGGCGCGGAAGAACAACTGGCGCGTCGTGCCGGTGTGCGGCTATGCGGCCGGATGGCTGCGCAGGTCGAAGCAGTATGGCGATCTGGTTCTCTAGCTAGCCTGAGGTCAGACCAGGACCATGTCGTCGACGTGGATGAGGGCTGGGCGGCCGCGGAAGCCGAGGATGGCTTCGAATTCGTCCGACTTGCGGCCGATGAGCTTGGATGCGTCTTCCGAGGAATAAGCTGACACGCCGCGCGCGATGGTGGCGCCATCGAGGTCGATGACGTTGACCGCGTCGCCGCGCTCGAAGCGGCCGGCAATCGCCGTTACGCCCGCAGCAAGCAGAGATTTTCCGGACTTGAGGGCGCGAGCGGCGCCGGCGTCTATGTGAACGGAGCCGGTGGGGCGGAGCGCGCCGGCGAGCCATTGCTTGCGGGCGGTCTCGGGCGAGACGTCGGTGAGGAACCAGGTGCCGCGCGTGCCGGCAAGGTGCGAGGCGATGGGGCCTGCGTCATCCGTTGTGTTTGTGCCGAGTGTGATGAGGGTGGAGCAACCGGCTGTGAGCGCGATGCGGGCGGCGTCGATCTTGGTGGCCATGCCGCCGGAGCCGACGCCTGCGGAGGCGTTCACGCCGCCAGCCATCGCGACGATGTCGGGCGTCAGCTTGCGGACTTCGGGGATGTGCTGTGCGGTCGGGTTGGAGCGCGGGTCGGCGTCGTAGAGGCCGTCGATGTCGGAGAGCAGGATGAGAACGTCCGCGCCGAGCATCTGGGCGACGCGGGCGGCGAGGCGGTCGTTGTCGCCATAGCGGATCTCTTCGGTGGCGACGGTGTCGTTCTCGTTGACGATCGGGATGGCGCCGCGCTCGAGCAAGGTTTCCATGGTCGAGCGGGCGTTGAGCCAGCGGCGGCGGCGCTCGGTGTCGTCGAAGGTGAGCAGGGCCTGGGCGACGGGGGCGTTGTGTTTCGCGAGGGCGTCATCCCACGCGCGCATGAGTTTGGGCTGGCCGGTTGCAGCGGCCGCCTGCTTCTCTTCGAGGCGCAGCTTGCCGGTCTTGAGACCGAGTGCGCGGCGGCCGAGGGCGACCGCGCCGGAGGAGACGAGGACGATCGACTTGCCTTCGCTACGCAGCTTGGCTGCGTCTGCGGCGAGGGCAGCGAAACGCGCCGCGTGCGGCTGGCCGGTTTCCTGATCGATCAGGAGCGACGAGCCCACCTTGATGACGATGCGGCGTGCGGTGACGAGGGGAGAGGTCATTTGCCGAATACATAGCGACATGAGCCGCCGGATTGTTCCGGACGGGAGAGGAAGAAGCCATCGAGCACGAGCTTGTCGTCTTGCGTCAGGCTCATTGTGCCCGAGAATTTGCCGCCGGTGGGAACGCGGTTGCCGCCCTCGACCTTGAGGGCGAGCGTGCCGCCCGCAATGTCTACGTCGGTCTTGCCCCAGAAGTCGGTGTAGGATTCGAAAGGCGCGTAAGTGATCGAGAAATCGCCGGTGTCCTTGAAGATGAGCTCGCGGATCGGCTCCTGCGGCGTTTCGCCGGTGCAGGTGATGCTTTCCTGACCCCAGCGGCCGGTGATGACGGGTTCGTCCTTGTCGACGATGCGGATCGTGCGGCTGACGGGGCGGTCGCAGTATTTCATGGCGAGCGTGACATCGACGCCGGGCTTGGCGGTCTCAGCGATCGTGAGCGAGCCGCCATCCTTCGCGATGGTCACGAGGCCGGCAGGGCTGGCGGTCCAGCCGGTGATAAGCTGCGGGAAGATCTCGCGCGGACCGAAAGCGCCGACGGGTTCCTGCACAATGAGATCCATCGTGGCGCCCTGGCGCGCGACAGCGGGGTTCACGAAGATAGCAGGTCTGGCCTCGCACGCCTGATCATCCGGGATGACGATCGGTTCTTCCGCCGCTGAGGCTGATTGCTGGTTCGCCTCTGGCGCTTGTGCGCAGGCAGCCATCATAAGCGCGGCGCAGAACGCCGCTGCGTTTCGCGCCGAAGTAATCATCACGGCTGCCAGCCTTCTTCTTTTTGTTCGGGTGTCTTCTCGGCTTCGATCTGGGCTTCGCGCTGGGCGCGGCGGTCGTCGGAGACGATCTGGAAGAGTTTCTGCACGGTCTCGGGCACGCCCTTCTGTGAGGCGCCGGAGATTCGCAGCGGGGTCTGCTTGCAGGCCTTCTTCAGCTGCGCTGCTTTCTCGCTGATCTCTTCCTTGGTCATCGCGTCGATCTTGTTGAGCGCGACGATCTCGGGCTTGTCGGCAAGGCCGCCGCCATAGGCTTTCAGCTCGGCGCGGATGATACGGTAGGCTTCGCCCACATCTTCCTGCGTGCCGTCGACGAGGTGGAGCAGGACGGAGCAACGCTCCACGTGACCGAGGAAGCGCGTGCCGACGCCTGCGCCTTCAGCGGCGCCTTCGATGAGGCCCGGAATATCCGCGAGCACGAAGGACGCGCCGATGCCGAGCGAGACGACGCCGAGGTTGGGGACGAGCGTGGTGAAGGGATAGTCTGCGATCTTCGGCTTCGCGGCGCTGACGGCGGCGAGGAACGTAGATTTGCCGGCGTTCGGCATGCCGAGCAGGCCAGCGTCGGCGATCAGTTTCAGACGCAGCCAGATCCAGCGCTCTTCGCCATCATGGCCGGGGTTGAAGCGGCGCGGCGCCTGGTTGGTCGATGACTTGAACTTGGTGTTGCCCCAGCCGCCCGAGCCGCCCTTGGCGAGCAGCACCTGGTCGCCGAGCTTGTCGAGATCGGCAATCAGCGTTTCCTGATCTTCCTCGAACACCTGCGTGCCGACCGGAACCTTGAGCACGAGCGTCGGTGCGTCCGAGCCAGTGCGGTTGGCGCCCATGCCGTGCACGCCGCGCTCTGCCTTGTAGTGCTGCAGGTAGCGGTAATCGATCAGCGTGTTGAGGCCTTCGACGGCTTCGATGATGACGTCGCCGCCGCGTCCGCCGTCACCGCCATCAGGGCCGCCGAACGGGATGAACTTCTCACGCCGGAAAGAGACGCAGCCATCGCCGCCGCCGCCGGATTTCACATAGACTTTGCACTGATCGAGGAATTTCATGTCGTTCGGCCTTTAGGCGCACGCGCCTTTGTCGTCGCAGCCTTCTTGGCGGCGGCAGGTTTCTTTTTCGTGGAGGCGGTCAGCTCAAGTCGCATGAGCGGGCGGCCAGCCTTGCGTTCTACAACGGTTTTGAAGCCGGCGCGGTCGAAAACGCGCTTGGGGCCGACGAACATGCCGGTGGTCGAGCGCTTCTCGTCATGCGCCATGGGGCAGGCTTCGAGCGTCTTTGCGCCCTGGGATTTTGCGTAGTCCGTGCCGGCATCGAGCAGCTTTGCCGTCATGTCTTCGCCGCGTGCATCCTTGCGGATGAAGAAGCAGCTCGCGCCCCAGACGCTTTCGTCTTCGCCATGCTCGGGCAGTTCGGCCGCGGAGGCCTTGCGGCCCTCGTTCCAGTCGGGCGTCGCGGGGCGCGGCGCGATGGCGATCCAGCCAACGGCCTCGTCGCCCTTGTAGGCGATAAGGCCGGGCGGGGGACCCTTCTTCACGATCTTGCCCATCGCTGTCTTGCGCGACGCCGACGTTGCTTCGCGGCGGATTGCGGCGGGCAGGCGATGGTGAACGCACCAGCACATCTTGCAGATCGAATCCGTCTCGAAGAGAGCGACGAAGTCGTCCCAGCGATCAGGCGTCAGCGGATGAATGGCGAGGGCGGTCATGACCTAATGCGCGTGGCTCGGATGCGCCGACAAGGTAACCGGCGTTGCGCCTTCCGGCCACACATAACGCGTCGCGGGGGAGGTCCGCTGGCGCGCCAGACCAAACAGGTCTTCCGTGCCAGTCTCCACAAAACCCAGCTTTCGCAAGACGTTGCCTGAGGCGGGGTTGTCCGCGAAGTGGCCGGCGACGAACACTTTGGCGCCCAGCTGGTCGCGGCCCCACTCCATCAGGGCGCGGGCAGCTTCGGAGGCATAGCCGAGGCCCCAGTACGGCATGCCGTACCAGTAACCGAGTTCCCATGTCTCGCTGCCGGCCTCGCCGATGCGCGACAGGCCACAGGCGCCGATGACGCCGTCGATCGGCAGGGTGACTGCGAAGGCGTGTTCGGCGCCGCTGGCTTCGCTGCGTGCGAGCATGTCGAAGAACGAGTAGGCGGCTGCGATCGGATACGGGTGGGGGACACGACCGCACATCCTGGCGACGTCATAGTCGCCAGCGAGATAGGCGACGCGTGCAGCGTCGGCTCCTTCATAGCGCCTCAGCGCCAATCTCTGCGTCTGTATCTTGAACTGCATGTCAGTCCCCTTTTTCCCAGAGCCGCCCGGCTGTGCCGGTCGGTTGGACCCGTCCTTCGCGGGCTCGATCAGGGGAGAGGGCAAAAAGAAAGGGGAGGCGATCCGCCTCCCCTGATCTCTTTGTCAGGTTCGGACCGCTGCCCTCGTCGAGGGGCGGTCCGGGTGCGCCTGGACCGCCTACTCGGCTGCGAGCTTCGAAGCTGGGACGATCGAGATGAACATCTTGCCTTTGGCTTCGCGGAATTCGACGCGGCCCGACTCCGTGGCGAAGATCGTGTGATCGCGACCGAGGCCGACGTTTTTGCCCGGGTGGTACTGCGTGCCGCGCTGACGGACGATGATGTTGCCAGCGAGGACTTCTTCGCCGCCGAAGCGTTTGACGCCGAGGCGTTTGGAGTTCGAATCGCGGCCGTTACGCGTAGAGCCGCCTGCTTTTTTGTGGGCCAAACTGGCCTCCCTTGGTCAGCGGCCGGGGCCGCTCGTTCAACTTGGCGGCCTTTCGGCCGGATAATTACTTCGCGCCGCCCGTGGCGAGGATCGAGGTGATCTTGACCACCGTCTGGTGCTGGCGGTGGCCGAGCTTGCGACGGTAGGTGTTACGCGGCTTTTTCTTGTAGGAGATGACCTTCGCGGCGCGGGTCTGCTCGACCACTTCACCCACGACCTGGGCGCCAGCAATGAGGGGAGCGCCAACGTTCACGTTGTCGCCTTCGCCAATCATCAGCACTTCGCCGA
>DAINAT010000046.1:0-24818 GCA_036733305.1 Hyphomonadaceae bacterium | reverse complement strand
CGAAGGCGTCCAACAGGTCGCAGAAGAGCTTCATGTTGAGCTCGTTGTCTTCGACAACCAGGACTTTCTTGGCGGGGGACGTCGCCATCAGCACATCACGCTTCGGACCGTAGCGGGTTGATTCCCGACTTTGTCCGTTCTTGTTAGACCTGAGAGTATTAACCGCCTATTTTCAACTGCGGTTGGCAGAGCAACGATTGCGGCCCTGCAAATTAACAAAATCGCCCGTTTTACAAACGCTTCCAGCTGGAACTGTATCTTGAACTTAAAGATTGCCGCCAGCAACGGTAATTTACCGGCCGCCTGCCGTGACTGCTTCCGGCAGTGGGAGGGGATTCGGCAGAAGGATCAGGGGCGTTGCCCGGTATGTGGATCGGTACGTCTGGTCTCGCATCCGAGGCTGTTTGACCTGTCCGTGGCGCACATTGATTGCGACGCCTTCTATGCCTCCATTGAAAAGCGCGACCGGCCGGAGCTGATCGGCCAGCCGGTGATCGTTGGCGGGGGCAAGCGCGGGGTGGTGTCCACCTGCTGCTATGTGGCCCGGACCTATGGTGTGCGGTCGGCCATGCCGATGTTCAAGGCGCTGAAGCTGTGTCCGCAAGCGGTGGTGATCAGGCCGCGGATGGACCTGTATGTGACGGAAGGCCGGGCGATCCGCGAAATGATGCAGCGGCTGACGCCCCTGGTGGAGCCGGTGTCGATCGATGAGGCCTATCTCGACCTGTCGGGCACGGATGCCCTGCACGGAGGCCCGCCTGCGATCAGCCTGATGAAGCTGCAAAAGCAGATCGAGACGGAGCTGCGACTGACGATCTCGGTCGGGCTTGCGAGCAACAAGTTCCTGGCGAAGACGGCGAGCGAGGCGGACAAGCCGCGCGGCTTCTTTGCCCTGTCGATCGACGAGGCGCCGGACTATCTGCGCGACAAGTCTGTGCGGGTGATCGGCGGGATCGGGCCGCAGTTCGAGAAGAAGCTGAACGGCGATGGCATCCGCACGGTCGGCGACATCCAGAAGATCGACCTGAAGACGCTGGTGAAGCGCTATGGCGAGACGGGATTGTGGCTGCACAACTGCTCGCAGGGTCGGCACGACCGGAAGGTTGACCCAGAGGGCGAGCGCAAGAGCGTATCGTCGGAGACGACGTTCAACGAGGATGTTTCCGACGCGCGGACGCTGGAGGACATTCTGTGGCGGTTGAGCGAGCGCACGGCGGACCGGGCCAAGGAATCCGGCGTCGAGGGGCGCGTGGTGACGCTGAAACTCAAGACGCACGACTTCAAGAGCTTCACGCGCCGCGTGTCGCTGAACGAGGCGACACAGCTGGCGCAAGTGATCTTCCGGGCAGCCAAGCCGATGCTGGCACGCGAGGCGCTGGGCCAGCGCTATCGCCTGCTGGGCGTGGGCATATCGGATCTGGTGGACGCCAAGGCCGATGCGATGGATCTGGCTGACCCCAAGGCGCTCAAGCGCGCGAAGGCGGAACGGGCCTCGGATCTCGCGCGTGAAAAGTTTGGTGACGAAGCTGTAAAAACGGGCCGCGGCGTGCGCAGCGAACTGGCGCGCAAGAAGACCTGAGCTGCAGCTCATTTCAGCTCTCAGACAGAAAAAGCTTCCCAGGCTTTGCTTGCGTGCTCTAGGTAAAAGCGGACGGGAACTCCGACGCGGGAACGGGCTATTGGGAACAATCGACGTCATTCTGGTGATGCTGCTTGGCGTTGTCGCAAGCGGTTACGTCGTTCGCATGCTGCCCATCCCGTTGCCGCTGCCATTGGTGCAGATCGCCATCGGGGCCGTGATTGCCTACGCCACCAGCTATCGCGTCGAACTTGAGCCCGACATCTTCTTCCTGCTCTTCCTGCCGCCCCTGCTCTTCCTCGACGGTTGGCGTATTCCCAAACAGGACCTGCTTCGCGACCGATCGATCGTCCTCGAGTTGGCCCTCGGGCTTGTCCTGTTCACGGTGGTCGGGGTCGGCTTCTTCATCCACTGGCTGATCCCGTCGATGCCGATGGCCGTGGCCTTCGCGCTGGCCGCCGTCATTTCGCCGACCGATCCGATCGCAGTGTCTGCGATTTCCGCGCGGACGCCGATCCCGAAGCGGATCATGCACATCCTCGAAGGGGAGTCCCTGCTCAACGATGCGTCGGGCCTTGTCTGCCTGCGCTTCGCGATTGCGGCGGCGCTGACGGGCACGTTCTCGATCGTTGATGCCTCCCTCACCTTCCTGCAGCTCGCGCTGGGCGGAATTGCGATCGGCGTTGGCGTGACCTGGGTGATCACGTGGGCGAAAGGCAAGCTGTCGAAGAAATTCGGCGAGGAAAGCGGCACGCAAATCCTGATCAGCCTGCTCATCCCGTTCGCGGCCTATCTGGCGGCGGAGCGCTTCCATTGCTCGGGCATTCTCGCGGCCGTTGCCGCCGGCATCACGATGAGCTTCGTTGAAGTCTCGGGCCAGGCCATGGCTTCGACCCGCATTCGCCGCAGCGTCGTGTGGGACATGCTGCAGTTCGCGTTGAGCGGTGTGATCTTCGTCCTGCTCGGCGAACAGCTTCCGGGCATCGTGACAGGGGCAAAAGAGACCGTTGAAGCAACCGGGCACCATGAGACGTGGTGGCTGCTGATCTATGCCGGCGCCATCACAGGCGTTCTTGGACTGCTGCGCTTCATCTGGGTGTGGGTATCGGTGCAGATCAACTTCCGGCGCGACAAGACCGCGCCCGACGCCAAGCGGCCTGGATGGCGCGTGGTTGCCGTCATGTCGCTCGCGGGCGTGCGTGGCGCGATCACGCTGGCCGGCGTTCTGACGATCCCGCTGGTTCTGGCGGATGGAACCAATTTCCCGGCGCGTGATCTGGCGATCCTGCTGGCCGCGTCAGTGATCATCGTCTCGCTGCTGGGTGCGACCTTCTTCCTGCCCATGCTGCTCAAGGGGCTGGAGATGCCGGCCGAGGCGGAACATCTGGCGGTGGAGGACAAGACGCGGGTCGCGGCTGCACAGGCCGCAATCAAGGCGATCGAAGCCGCGCAACACGAGATGTCTGCGGGCAAGGCGGATGCCGATATCTACATCGATACAGCCGTCCGCCTGATGGACGTCTATCGCGAGCGTATCCAGGGCCGCAGCCAGACCGGGGAAGCAGCCGAACTCGTGCGGCGATCCGACGAGATCGAGAAGAAGTTGCGGATTGCAGCGCTGCGTGCGGAGCGAGCAGAAATCTATCGTCTCGCAAGGGCCCGCCAGATCGAGCACGAGGTCGCGACAAAGCTGGTGCGCGAGATCGACCTGATGGAAACGCGCTACGCTTGAGGGTTCCGGTTGGGAGTTCGTGCTGGGGAACGCGATGCTGGACGAGACTTTCCGCGCAAAGGTGTGGACGCAGGAAAGCACCGGCGCCTGGCATTTCGTGACCCTGCCCGCCAGCCTGTCGAAACGCATCCGCACACTGACCACCGGACAGCTAAAGCCATTCGGCTCGTTCCGGGTGAAGGCGCGGACGGGGCTTACGCGCTGGGAGACATCGCTGTTTCACGACAAGAAGCGAGACGCCTTCCTGCTGCCCGTGAAGGCCGATGTGCGGCGCAAGGAGAAGATCGAACTCGGCGATACGATCGAGGTTTCGGTGTCCTTCGACCTTCTGGGATGACGTCTTTCCGGGATGACAAGCCACGGCCTGTCGCCCTAGAACGGAGCCAGATCAGGAGATGCACATGTCCGTACTCGAACGTCTCAAAGCTGCCGGCGTAAACCTGCCCGAACCGCGCCCGCCCGTAGCCAACTATGTACCGTTCGTCATCACCGGCAATCTGCTGTTCATTTCGGGCCAGGTGAGCGCGGGGCCGAACGGCCTGATCACCGGCCGGCTTGGCGACACCATGACGCTTGAAGAGGGTCAGGCTGCGGCGCGCGTCTGCGCCATCAACCTGATCGCGCAGATGAAGTCGGCGCTGGGCGACCTTGAGCGCGTGACGCGCGTGGTGAAGCTCGGCGGCTTCGTCAGCTCGGCTGATGCGTTCGTCGATATTCCAAAGGTCATCAATGGCTGCTCGGACCTGATGGTCGAGGCATTCGGCGACAAGGGCCGTCATGCGCGTTCGGCTGTCGCCTGCCCTGTCCTGCCGATGGGCGCGGCGGTGGAAGTCGACGCGATCGTCGAGTTCGCCTGATACAGCTGAAATGAGCGAGCGGTTCTTCGACGTCTCCGGCTATGACTACGCCCATCGCGGCCTATGGGGCGGAGACGTGCCGGAGAATTCGCTCGCTGCTTTCGAGGCGGCGCGGGCTGCTGGCTACGGCGTCGAGCTGGACGTGCGGCTGACGATGGATGGCCTGCCCGTGGTGTTTCATGACGCCACCCTCGAACGGATGTGCGGTCGGGATGAAATTGTCGACCGGCTGAAAGCCGACGAGCTGTCGGTGGCGCGCCTGCCGGATGGCTCGCACATCCCGTCTCTGGAGCGCGTGCTCGATGTCATGGAGGGCCTGCCCGTCCTGATCGAGCTGAAGGTCGACGACAATCCCAGCGACATCGCCGAGCGGGTGGCTGCTGTCATCAATGGGCGGCGGGGCCTGCTGGCGGTGATGAGCTTCGACGAACCGACCGTGGCGCAACTCTGCCGGCTGGTGACGGATCGGCCGATAGGCTTGCTGGTGGCGCCGGATAATAATCCCATGCAGATCGCGACCAAGGCGGCGACTGCGCGCGGGCTGGGCTGCGACTATGTCGGGCCGCACCACTCCATCCTGTCGGAAATGGCCGAGGCGTCCGGCGGCCTGCCGATGGTCACCTGGACTGTACGGACGGACAAGGAACTGGCGACTGCCCGCGAATACGGCGCAGCGCCCATATTCGAAGGCCCCAGCGTCGAACTGTAGGCCCATTCTCTGTGATCTGGCCCTCGCAAAGTCGGGCGAAGACCCGATATAGTGAGATGGGGCCGAACTTCCCCAATAAGATTGGCTCGAGAGTGAGATTGGCCCGAGGTGAACATTGGCCGACGATTCCGCAGACCGGATCGAACTGGCGCTATCGGTTGCCGATGCGATGTCGGCTGTCGATCGCGCTAGCTGGAATGCGCTCGCTGCGCCCGTGGGCGAGCGATACGACCCTTTTCTCGACTGGGACTTTCTGGAAGCCTGCGAGAGTTCAGGCTGCGCGCAGCCGGAGACGGGATGGACCCCGCGCCACCTGCTGGCGCACGACAAGTCTGGCGCGCTGGTAGGCGCCGCCCCGCTCTATCTGAAAATGCATTCGCGCGGCGAGTTCGTGTTCGATCATGCGTGGGCGGATGCGCTGCATCGCGCTGGCGGGCGGTATTATCCCAAGCTCCTGTGCGCCGTGCCGTTCACGCCAGTGACGGGACGCAGGCTGCTGTCGGCAGGTCCGCACGCAGCTGCGATCCAACAAGCGCTGGCGAATGCGATCGTGGAAGTCGGCCAGCAATGGCGGGTATCGTCCGCCCACCTCAACTTCCTTGAGGAAGACACGTGGCATGCGCTGGGGGCGCAGGGTTATCTCCTGCGGGAGGACCAGCAATTCCACTGGATCAATCGCGGCTACGCCTCGTTCGAGGGTTTCCTCGCCGAACTGTCATCCCGCAAACGCAAGATGCTGCGGCGGGAGCGGCGCGAGGCTCAGGAGGGGCTGGAGATCGTCCGGCTGACCGGCGCGGAGATCAAGTCGCACCACTGGGATGCTTTCTTCGAATTCTACATGGACACGGGCGGCCGGAAGTGGGGCTCGCCCTATCTGAACCGCGAGTTCTTCGACCTTCTGCATACGCGAATGGCCGATAAATGCCTGCTGATCCTCGCCCTGGACGGCAAGCGCCCGATTGCCGGCGCGCTGAATATGATCGGCTCGGACACGCTGTTCGGGCGCTATTGGGGGCGGAGCGTAGACCGGCCGTTCCTGCACTTTGAAATTTCCTATTATCAGGCAATCGACTTCGCGATCGAGCGCGGTCTGGCGCGCGTCGAGGCTGGCGCGCAGGGCGAACACAAGCTTTCCCGCGGTTATGAACCGTCGCTGACACGCTCGGCGCACTGGATCGCTCACAGCGGTTTGAGGCGCGCGGTCGAGGAATATCTCGACAGGGAGCGATTGGCGGTCGAGGAAGGTATCGACGAACTCAGCGAGTATTCGCCCTTCCGGAAGGGCGCGCATCCGGCTGAGCACGAGGAGGAGAGCTTCTGATGAGCCTTGTTGGCGAATACGACGGCGGCAACATCTTCGCGAAGATCCTGCGCGGCGAGATGCCGTGCGTGAAGATATTCGAGGATGACGATGTCCTGGCCTTCATGGACATCTTCCCGCAGAGCCAGGGCCACTGCCTGGTCATCCCGAAGAACGTTCACGCGCGCAACTTGACTGACTTCCCGACCGAAAAGCTGGGCGTCTATTTCGCCGCCGTACAGAAGCTGACCCGGGCGGTGATCAAGGCGCTGGGCCCCGATGGCGTAGTGGTGACGCAGTACAATGGCGCGCCTGCCGGGCAGACGATCTTCCACCTGCACGTCCACGTCGTCCCGCGCTATTCCAACCTGCCCCTGCAGCCGCATCACGGCGGCAAGCCGGCCGATCTGGAAATCCTGCGGGCGCAGGCAGAACGGATCGCCGCAGCGCTCTAAAGCCCGGGGTCTATCCTGGATAAATTCGGGGCCGCATAGCGCGCCGGGCGTGCGACGATCACATCGTGACCTTCGCACGCCCGCGCATGATGCTTACGGACTCAATGCTTACCGGCTCAGGCCTTGATGCTGGCCCGCACCTGCTCGAGCGTGATCTTGTTGCGCACGAGAAGGCTGTAGTCGTCGGCCAGCGTGCCGGTGATATTGCCGGGCGTGTAGTGATGCCCCGCCATCTCCGCCACCGGCGTCACTTCCGCGGCCGAACCCGTGATGAAGCATTCCGAGAATGTCGAAAGCTCATCCGGCGTGATGTGGCGCTCGATGACTTCAAAGCCTCTCGCGCGGGCCAGCTCGATCACGGTCTGACGCGTCAGGCCGTTGAGGAAGCAATCCGGCGTCGGCGTGTGGATCGCGCCGTCACGGATCAGGAACACGTTCGCGCCCGTCAGCTCCGCCACATAGCCGCGATAGTCGAGCATCAGCGCATCCGAGAACCCTTCGGCCTCGGCCTTGTGCTTCGACATCGTGCAGATCATGTACAGGCCCGAAGCCTTCGCAGCCGACGGGATCGTGTCTGGCGCCGGACGGCGCCAGTCAGACATCGTCACGCGAATGCCCTTGGTCTTGTCGGCAAAGTAGTTGCCCCAATACCAGACGGCCACGCAGGTGCGGATCGAGGCCTGCTGGGCCGAAACGCCCATCATCTCCGAACCCCGCCACGAGAACGCGCGGATATAGCAATCCTCGAGGCTGTTTTTCTGCATCAGCTCGAGCTTGATCGCGTCCAGCTCGGCCACCGGCACCGGAATCTTGTAGCCGACCAGCTCGGCCGACTTGTGCAGGCGCTTGGAGTGGTCCGTCGACCGGAACACCTTGCCCTCATAGGCCCGCTCGCCCTCGAATACGCATGCGCCGTAATGCAGGCTGTGCGTCAATACGTGGATCTTGGCGTCGCGCCACGGCACAATTTTGCCGTCCAGCCAGATCCAGCCATCACGATCGTCGTACGGGACGAAACCAGGAGTAGGGGCAGCCATTTTTAGGTCCTTGGAAGACGCGGTATTAGGGTACTAGCTTGAGTTTCGCGTCCTTCACTCCCATTGTCCGGTCGTGGCCATACCTGTCAACCGACCCCCGCCTACTCCCGCTCCGGCGGCCAGCGCCTCTTCCGCAGGCGACGGCCGGCTGTATCTGCGCGACCAGGACCTGAATGAGGGGGCCGCCCTGATCCGCGCCGCCGCGCGCCGGATCGCCCAACTGGCAGAAACGGCCGGCGCCGCCGCCAACATCTCCTCCCCCGAAATGGATATCCTGCAGGAAATCCACGATCTCGGGCCCATGGACGTGGGCGATCTGCGTGCGCGCCTCGCCTCGCCCAAGCAATCGCTTGCCCGCAACCTGAACCAGCTCGAAGCCCGGAACTTCGTGAAGCGCGAAATGGACCCCCGCGATCGCCGCCGCCGCCTCGTCACGCTCACCACTGATGGCATGACCTTCACGCGGGACGCGACCGAACGTCGCCGCGCCGCCCTGCGCCAGGCTTTCCTCACCGGCGGACCTGACGCCGTCAGCGGGGCCCGCCGCGTCCTCTCCGAGCTTCTCCGCGCCCGGGGCGACACGTGAACGTCAAGGGCCACATTCTCTGCGTCGACGACGACGACCGCCTGCGCGACCTGCTGAAGCGCTATCTCACGCGCGAGGGCCACGACGTCACGACGGCTAAGGACGCCGAAACCGCTCGCCGCATGATGGCGACCATGACGTTCGATCTCGTCATCCTGGACGTGATGATGCCCGGCGAGGACGGCCTCTCCCTGCTCAAGAGCGTGCGCGAGAAGAAGTCCGATACGCCTGTCATCCTGCTCACCGCCCGCTCGCTCCCGGCAGAACGTATCGAGGGGTTGAAGATCGGCGCGGACGACTACCTGTCCAAACCCTTTGAGCCGGAAGAACTCGCGCTCCGCATCGCGTCAATCCTGAAGCGCGCAGCACCCGAAGCACCCGTGGAAGAACTGCGCCTCTCCGGCATGATCTTCCACGTCGGCAAGGGCGAGCTTCGCAAGGATGGCCGCCTCGTCCGCCTGACGGAGAGCGAAACCCAGCTTCTCGGTATTCTCGCCGGCCGCGCCGGCGCCCCCGTCTCGCGCCACGAACTCGCCATGCTCACGGCAGCCGGCGTCGAACGCTCCGTCGATGTGCAGGTCACTCGCCTGCGCCGCAAGATCGAGCGCGATCCGCGTGAGCCCGTACATCTGCAGACCGTCCGCGGCGTCGGCTACCGGCTGACCGGGGACTGATATGCGCCTGCGCGACTATACGCCCAGAGGCTATAACGCCCGGCACATCCTGATCCTCATCGTTCCGATGCTGATCTTCGTCATCGCGATGACGCTCTACTTCTTTTACACCCACGTTCAGCAGGTCAACGCCCGCCTCTCGCGCGCTGTCGTCGCCGAACTGGTCTTCATCAACGAACAGCGGCTGGAGCACCCGGAAGACTGGCAGGACGACGTCAATGGCTTCCGCCGCGCGGGCCTGATGGATGTCTCCTTCACGCCCGGCGCCACAACACTCACGCGCCCGGATGGCGAGGATTGCTGCGACGAACTCGGTGAAGAGCTGCGCTTCCGTTTTGAAGGCCACAGCTGGACTTATCGCTACCGCACCGACGACCAGTTGACGCTCCGTATCTTGCTGCCGGACGGCGTCCTCGAAGCCAAGATGGACCGCAAGCGCGTGATCATCATCAACGCGCACATCTTCATCGTGTGGACGGTGGCGTTCAGCGTCTTCCTGCTGATCACGTCCTATCTCTTCCTGCGCAACCAGGTGCGCTCGATCCTGCAATTGTCATGGGCCGCCGACGCATTCGGACGCGGCGAGGACATGCCGAACTTCAAGCCGTCCGGCGCGCTGGAAGTGCGAAAGGCCGCCCGCTCGCTCCTGCGCATGCGCAACCGCATCCGCCGCTACGCCGACCAGCGCACCGCCATGCTCGCCGGCGTCAGCCACGACCTGCGCACGCCCCTCGCCCGCCTCAAGCTCGAACTGGCGCTCGCCCCGAAAGACTACGACATCGGCCCCGCCAAAAAAGATATCGAAGAGATGGAGCGGATGCTCGATGGCTACCTCGCCTTCGCGCGCGGCGAGGAAGGCGAGCAACCTGTGCAGGTCGATCTCTTGGCGCTCACCCGCGAAGCCGCAGCAGCCGCAGCCGCCCGCTCGCGCCTCGAATTCCTGTTCGGCTCGCCCGTCCAGATGCGCGTGCGCCCGCTCAATCTGAAGCGCGCAATCTCAAACCTCGCCAACAACGCCGCCGACCACGGCAAGACGGTGCGCATCTCCGTCACCACGCCACCCGGCGAAGCCGTCATCACCATCGAAGACGACGGCCCTGGCATTCCTGCTGAAAACTACGAAGACGCCTTCCGCCCCTTCAGCCGCCTCGACCCTTCGCGCAACCAGAACGTCTCCGGCGTCGGCCTCGGCCTCACCATCGCCCGCGACACCGCCCGCGCCCACGGCGGCGACGTCACGCTAGGCAAGTCGGAGCTTGGTGGTTTGCGAGCGACAATCCGCCTCCCGCTCGATGCCGAGCGTCCGAAGGGGCTGAAAGACGAAGACGACTGAGGTTTGTGAGCACGCCCTCGTGGTTCGACGGACGCGCTCCTTCGCTTCGCAAAGGACCGCTGCTCACCATGAGGGCTGAACCACTGCCGGACCTGTAGCCCTCATGGTGAGCAGCGCGAAGCGCGCCCGTCGAACCACGAGGGCGTAAGCACCGCTCGAAGACCTAAGCCTTCTTCTCAGCCTCTTTCGCCAGTTCCTGCCCGCGCCGCACAGCAGCATCGACAGCCTTGCGCATCAGGTCCGGCATTCCGCCCGCCGACATCAGCACGTCCAGCGCCGCAGCGGTCGTTCCACCCGGCGAGGTCACCTGCTTGCGCAGCTCCGCCGGCGACTCCGCCAGATCACCCAGCAGCGCGCCTGCGCCAACGATCGTCTCGCGCGCCAGTGCATTCGCCGTCGGCTCATCCAGCCCCGCTGAACGTCCAGCCGCCGCCAGCGCCTCGACCAGCAGGAACACATAGGCCGGCCCCGAACCCGACACGGCCGTCACCGCATCCATCTGCGACTCTTGCAACGGCCCAACCACCAGCCCCAGCGGCTCCAGCAACCGCCCGGTCGCCTCGCCATCCGCATCGCCACATGCAGACGACAGAGCATATCCCGTCGCGCCCATCCCGATCGCGCCCGGCGTGTTCGGCATCGCACGCGCCACCTTTGGCGTACCGAGCGACGCCGCGATCCGCGCAATCGGCACGCCCGCCATGATCGAGACCACCAGCGTGTCCTTCGACACCCAGGCCTTCAACCCTTCGACAGACGCTGCAAACCCCTGCGGCTTCACCGCCAGCACCAGGATGTCGGCAACTTCCGGCGCACGGTTCAGCGCGATCAGCCCATCCTTCGCCGCTTGGCTCACATCCTCACCCGGCGACGGCTCGATCACGGACAGACGGCCAACACCCGCCGCCTGCAGATCGGACAACCATCCGCGCGCCATCGCCGAGCCCATGCGCCCGGCGCCAGCCAGCACAGCATGCCTCAATCCCGCACTCATGGATGTTACGCCTCGCCGTGCGTTTCGAAGACGACAGCCGCCACGGCTTCCTCAGCCGACTTGCCTGCCCAGACAACGAAGTTGAACGCCGGCAGGAACTGGTCCGCCGCTTCCAGCGCCGCCGTCAGCACAGCCGAGACCTCGCCCGGATCGGGCGCAAGGCGGTCGAGCATCGGAATGGTGTGACGGAACACAGCCACGCCATCCTCATTCCAGTAATCGAAGTGACCCAGCCACAGCCGCTCGTTGATCTTGCGCAGCAGCTCCGAGATCGCCGACTGCTTCGCGTTCGGCGCACGCAGGTCGAGCGTCAGCGAGAAATTCAGCGACGCCGGCTCATCGCGCCACGCAAACATGCCGCCGAACTCGCCCCACTTGGTCATGGAGGCGCAGTGAATCATGCCTTCTTCCGAACGCTCGCAAGCCCAGTCAGCGGCAAGCAGCGTCTGCTCGACGACATCCATGGCGCGATCGGTGAATTCTGCAGAAACGCTGTTCAGTTGCGGCATCTGGTCCTCCCAGAATCACGGGCAAAGCCCGCTTCGGTTCCAACGCTATAGAGCGTCGCTACGTCTAACAATGGCGGTGTGGTTAAGGCTCTGGAGACTCGAATCGCGTTTACGAACGCCGATCTGCAGTATCGCCGCCCTTATTGCCTTCAAGCTCGGCAACGCGGCGCTCAAGCGCTTCAACTTTTTCCAGAGCGTTGCGCGCAAGCGTCTTCATCGCCTCGAACTCTTCGCGTTTCACGAGGTCCATGTCAGCAACAATACGCTCAAGGCCTGAGCGAAAAACTGCCTTGGCTTCGTCATTGGCAGCCTGCGCCATGCCGGCGGCGCCCTGCATCATGCGCGAAATATCGTCCATGATGGGGTTGCGAGTCTGCATGTGACGCCTCCTGAGGTGGACCCCGCTGCCGGAGCCGGTATCTATATGGCCCAGCAGGGCGGGTATTTCAAAGTACCCTGCGAATGGGATACAGCGTCGCTCCATGTATATTCCTCTGGAAATCCCCTTTCCGCGTATAGATCCCGCGGCATTCACCATTCCGCTGCCCGAAATGGCGCTGGGGCCCCTTAATCTGGGGCCATTCCCGGTGCGCTGGTATGCGCTCGGCTACATCTTCGGCCTGCTGCTCGGCTGGTGGTATGCCGCCCGCATCGTATCCACACCCCGCCTCTGGGGCGAAGGACCCGATGGCCCGATCAAGAAACAGGACATCGACGATTTTGCGTTCTACGCGATGATCGGCATCCTGCTCGGCGGGCGCATCGGCTACATCCTGTTCTACACCATCCCGTACGAGTCCCATAAACTCGGCGAAGACCCGATGTTCATCCTGCGCATGTGGGAAGGCGGCATGTCCTTCCATGGCGGCCTCATCGGCGCGATCATTGCTGTCTTCGCAACGTCATGGCTCCGCAAGATTCCTGTCATCAGCCTGGGCGATGTCGCCTGCGCCGCGGCGCCGATCGGCATCTTCCTTGTCCGCATTGCCAACTTCATCAACGGCGAACTGTTCGGCCGCCCGACAGACGCGCCATGGGCCATGCGCTTCCCCGACTACAACTGGGCCGCGCGCGAATGGGGCTCGGTCGAGGGCAAGCCGCTGGTCCACCCGAGCCAGCTCTATGAAGCCGCCCTCGAGGGCCTCCTGCTCTTCGTCGTCTGCGGTCTCGCCGTCTGGAAGTTCCGCCTGCTGCGCAAGCCCGGCCTCGTCGCCGGCATCTTCCTGATCGGCTACGCCATCAGCCGCACCATCGTCGAAAACTTCCGCGAGCCTGACAACTTCACGCAAGGCATCATGCCGCCCTGGTTCACCATGGGCATGCTGCTCTCGATCCCGATGATCCTCGGCGGCGCCTATCTCATCTGGCGCGCCAACCGGGCGCCGGGCCAGGCGAAGCCGGCGTGATTGCGTCTCGCCATAACGCGCACCACCGCGCGTCATGACGGACCTGCGCGCGCGCATAACCGAGGCGATCCGGCTGAACGGCCCGATGCCCGTCTCGCTATATATGCTGATGTGCCTGCACGATCCGCGCGATGGCTATTACGCCACCCGTCCGGGCTTCAACCAGGACTTCACCACCGCGCCCGAAACCAGCCAGGTCTTCGGCGAACTCGTCGGCCTCTGGGCCGCCCATGAATGGATGAGGCTCGGCTCACCCGAAAAGTTCTGGCTGATCGAACTCGGCCCGGGCCGCGGCACCATGATGGCCGACCTCCTCCGCGCCGCCCACAGCGTGCCGGGCTTTGCCAGCGCCGCACAGGTCGCCCTCGTCGAAGCCAGCCCCGCCCTGCGCGACCAGCAGAAGCACCTGCTGTCCAAATTCACCGTCCAGCACTTCGAAGAACTCGATGACGTGCCAGATGGCCCCACCATCATCGTCGCCAACGAATTCCTCGATTGCCTCGCCATCCGCCAGTATGTACGGGACGGCAATGGCTGGCGCGAGCGCCAGGTTGGCCTCGACAACGCCGGCAACCTTGCCATCGGCATCGGCCCGCCCGCGGAACTGCCGGAAGACGTCATCCCCGTTGGCGATCACGTCGAAGTCGCCCCCGCGCTCGAAACCGTCATCTCCGGCCTCGCCCGGCGCTTCCGCCAAAACCCCGGCCGCGCCCTCTTCATTGACTACGGCCCGGACGACCGTTCGCCCGACGAAACCCTGCGCGCTTACAAGGCTGGCGAACAGGTCGATCCGCTCAGCGCCCCCGGCGTCTCGGATCTCACCGCCGATGTCGACTTCCCGCGCATGCGCCGCATCTGCGAGAGCGAGGGCGTCGCTGTTCACGGCCCGATCCAGCAACGCTATTTCCTCACCCGCCTCGGCGCCAAGGAACGCGCGGAACAACTCATCGCCGCCAACCCGCGCCGCGCCGAAGAGATCGCGCGTGCAGTCGACAAGCTTGTCTCGCCCGACCAGATGGGCTCAAGGTTCAAGGCAATCGCCCTAACCCCCTTCGGTGCCGAAACCCCGCCGGGCTTTTGATCGAGGGCAAATGCCATGCGCGATCTTTCAGAACTACGACTTCAATCCGGCCGATACATCAGCCTCCGCGAGATCAATCAGAGTCTGACATACGGCGGCATGTCGGAAGGGCTTCCAACTGTCGAAAGCAACAAGCAGCACCTGCAACGGCTCATTGACAGTGAAAGTTCGGATGGCTCGCGCGCGGTCTGCCTGATCTCCCCGACAGAAACGCCGATCCCCTGGAAAGAGGCCGAGCCGTACCCATACGGAACGCCTGCTCGTCTGCCAGCCATCACTTGCGTCGCCCGATTTCAGTCAAACGCAGCAGCGCGAAACCCGGAGATGGATTTTTCGGATCTGATCGTGATTTGGTTGCAAGATGACTTCACA
Organism: Hyphomonadaceae bacterium; assembly: GCA_036733305.1. Lineage (GTDB taxonomy): Bacteria > Pseudomonadota > Alphaproteobacteria > Caulobacterales > Hyphomonadaceae > UBA7672. The sequence continues at coordinate 10,194 of DAINAT010000046.1, read as the reverse complement.
TCGCTGGCGTCGGACGGCGTCTTCAGGAGCCTCTCTCAAATCGACTGGGAAAAACACGCTCGCGATCTAGATTTTTGATCGAGGAATAAGCTCTCTATGACAAACGATCGCCCGCATTTCGAGGAAGCCCCCGCGATCAAGCGCTTCTCGATGCACGTCCGCCATGGCTTCTTCGGCCGTCGCGGCGGGGTATCCAACGGCGTCTACAAATCCCTGAACTGCGGACCCGGCTCGGGCGATGAACCCGAGAAGGTTCTCGAAAACCGCCGCCGCGTCGCCTACGCGATGGGCGCCCCGTTGGAAAAACTCGCCACGCCGCGCCAGATCCATTCCGCGAAAGCCGTCATCACCGACAAGGCCTACGAGCCGAACGAGCGCCCCGAGTGCGACGCGCTCGTGACCAAGCGTCCCGGCCTACTGCTCGGCGTGCTCGCCGCCGACTGCGCGCCGATCGTGCTCTGCGATCCGCACAACGGCGTCATAGCTGCGATCCATGCTGGCTGGCGCGGCGCCGTTGGCGGCGTCATCGAAAGCGCGGTCGAAGCCATGTCGGTGCTAGGGGCCGACCCTGCCAGAACCGCCGCAGGCGTCGGCCCGTGCCTGTCACAATCCTCATTCGAAGTCGGGCCCGATCTCGCCGACGCGGTGCTCGACGCCACACCCTGGGCCGAAACCCTGTTCGAACCGGGCGCGGGCGACCGTCAGTACTTTGATCTCAAGCGCTATTGTCTCGGCCGCCTCGCCCGCCTCGGCGTCGCGCACATGGACGCGCTGGCCGATGACACGCTGACGCAGCCCGACCTCTATTTCTCCCACCGCGCGTCTGTAAAAGCTGGCGATCGCGACTGCGGGCGCAACATGACAGCGATCATGCTCACGGCTTGAGGTATTGGCACGCTAATGACTGAGCAAAATGAGATCACGGAAGTTACGCGACGCGATATTTTTGACGTGCTTCGGCTAGGCAGCCATAGCTGGAATGGTCGCCAATCCGAGTCAGCTTTTCTCGGGCGAATTTGGAATCTGGAGAGCATGCGCTCGAATGACTATCGATGCAAAGATATGCTCCAAGACGTTCTGCTTCATCGTGAGCGGTTTGGCGACGGCGATGATGACTGGATTTTCGACGACTCCAGACTGAACCTATTGCGAGGGCCGGATGAGATATTCCTGCAGTTTCTCTGCGAAACTGTTCATCCGATCATCCGCCCCGACCCTGACGAAGCGACAGCCTTGGTCGAGCGATACAACTCTCATTTGAAGGCCGATGGTTTTCAGCTGGCTGTCAGAACGTCGATTTCCGGAAAGGCAGTCTATGCGACAACGCGGAGTGTACACGGAATATCAAACGTAACACTAAACGCGCGGGAGATTGCTAGCACACTGTCTTCCGATCATTTGATGACTCAAATCACCAGAATGGAAGCGTCGGTATATAGCGATCCCCAACTCGCGATCGGAACAGCTAAAGAATTTGTTGAATCGATTTGTAAAGGCATCTTGCGTGAACGCGGGGTCTCCTTGAGCGGCAATGAAGACCTGCCAAAACTGGCAAAGATTGTACGAGACGAACTCGGACTGGCTTCTACAATAAATTCCGCAGATGAGGCCGTAAGAAAGGGCCTCGCCTCGATCGCTACACTTGTTCAAAGTATTGCAGAGCTGCGAGGTCAGTTAGGAACCGGACACGGTGGCGATCCTGCCGCTAACCGACCTCCCACAGAAACCGCCGGGCTATCAGTTCGAATGGCAACTGCATTGGGCGTATTTTTGTTTGAACGCCATAGGGCGACACCTTCGGGTACACCGCCATAGTCGGGCATGGTTACAAGAACGCAGCTCCCATTCGTAAGTTTTGGGGATAAACTTCTGAGACGAGGGAAGAGCACATGGTCGCAGCAAATACGGCTGCGGCATTTGCGCAACGCGGCGACTTAGGACATTTCGCCCACTGATTTCCTTACCCTTCGCGATTGCAGCCTCTCCGATTCTAAGACAGAAGCGTGACGCCGAGGGAGCCCCCAGTTCCTCATTCTGGATGTCGCCAGAACGGTACAGGGGCGGCATTACGGAGATGCGAGCAGATGAAACTCATCTCGTGCAATTCCAACCGGCCACTTGCCGATAATATTGCAGCCTATCTCGACATCCGCCTCACCAACGCAGAGGTGAAGACCTTCAAGGACCGCGAGGTCTTCGTGAAGGTAAACGAGAACGTCCGCGGCCAGGACGTCTACGTGATCCAGTCGACCTCCGCGCCGGCCAACGACCACCTCATGGAATTGCTGATCACCATCGACGCGCTTGTCCGCGCCAGCGCGCGCCGCGTCACCGCCGTGATCCCCTATTTCGGTTACTCGCGTCAGGATCGCAAAACCGACGGCCGCACACCGATCTCGGCCAAGCTCGTCGCCAACCTGATCTCCACCGCCGGCGCAGACCGCGTCGTCACGGTCGACCTGCACGCCGCCCAGATCCAGGGCTTCTTCGACAAGCCGACCGACAACCTCTTCGCCCAGCCGGAAATGGCCGAGGACATCCTGAAGAAGTACGGCAGCAAGGATCTGATGATCATCTCGCCGGACGTCGGCGGCGTGGTCCGCGCCCGCGCGCTGGCCAAGCGTCTCGAAGTCGATCTCGCCATCGTCGACAAGCGCCGCGAGAAAGCCGGCGAGTCCGAAGTGATGAACATCATCGGCGACGTCGAAGGCCGCAAATGCATCCTGATCGACGACATGACGGACTCGGGCGGCACGCTCATCAACGCCGCTGACGCGCTGCTGAAAAAAGGCGCGAAGGAAGTTGCCGCTTACGTGACGCACGGCGTGCTCTCGAACGGCGCAGCCGTCAACATCGACAAGTCGCAGCTCAAGGAGCTGGTCATCACCGACACGATCCAGGCGTCCGAGAATGTGGCGAAGGCGAAGAAGATCCGCTCGATCTCCCTCGCCCCGCTGATCGGTGAAGCCATCCGCCGTATCGCGAACGACGAGTCGATCTCGAAGATGTTCGACTAAGGCCGCAGACTTAGCTGGCCGTCACCACCACCGACATCGTCGCAGGCTGAACCGCATTCACGACCACAACCGGCGTGGCCGCATCCGCTGCTGCATCCGGTGACGCCCACGATGCAGGCGCAGCCGGAGCCACTGGCGCCACAGGCGCAACCGGCGACAGCGAACCCGAAATCGGCGCCATCGGAGCTATCGGCGCAGGCGGCGGCGGGATCAGCGACGACACAGGCGCCATCGGAGCTGGCGGGGCCGGCGGAGCCGGTACAAGCGGCGTGGCCTGAGGCGCCATCGGCGCCATGGGAGCGGGCGGCGCAGGCGATGCCAACGCCGCAGGCGCCGGAACCGGCTTCAGATGCACGTTCGTATTGGCGTTCACGCTCGGATTGGCATTCACGCTGGGATTGACGTTGACGCGTGGCTTCGCCGATGGCGTCGCAAGCTGCGCGAACTGGGCAGGAGCCGCAGGCGCAGGCGGGATAGCCAGCGACGAATGCTCCACGCCTTCATCCGTGCACGTCACCGACACACGCAGGTTGCGACCCGCCTCACGCTTCCCGATCAACCCGTTCTCAGGCACCTGATCGCCCTTGGCGACATTGATGCTCACCAGACCGACCATGTCCGCGACGCAGGGCGTGCCTTCATCGCCCTTGCCTTCCAGCCGCACGTTGAAGCCGCTCTGCGCGCCGCCGGTGATCATCGTGATCTTGCCGGCAAATGTCGTGCGCACCGAACCATCCGCGTCAATCGACGCCGCAGCCGTCACTTCAGGCGCAGCCGGAGCAGCAGGCGCCGCGGGCGGAGCCGGCGGCGCGGGGATCACCATGATCACCTGCGCCACAGCCATCGGCGCACCAATCACACCCGCCAGCACAGCAGCAACAATCGCCGCACGCGCCGGCTTGCGCTTCGCAGACCCAAGCGTCCGCTTGACCCGCAGCATCAGGCTACGCCCACCGGCGAGAGACATGGAAGCCGCAGGCGCCGCATGCGAAAGCCCCGCCGAGAACCCGGCCACATCGCGCAGCGTCCGTGCATAAGCCGTCCGCGCCGACGACAGTTCCACCATGCCCTCGTCGCAAGCCAGCTCACGCGCCACATCCAGCTCACGGCGGATCAGCCACGCAGCGGGGTTGAACCACATGACATCAGCCGTGATCCGCTCCAGCGGACGCCGCCAGCCATCGCCACGCGCCACGTGCAGACACTCATGCCCCACCACCAGATCCAGCGCCTCACGGCTCAGCTCATCTTCCAGCCCTTCCGGCAGGCAGATCGTCGAACGCAGCACGCCGAACGAGAACGGCGACACCTTCGCGTTCACAATCCGCAGACGCGGTACGCGCTTCATGCCGAGCTTCTGGCTCCACGCCTTAAGCGCAGCCGTTGCCCGACCCGGCTCGGCGGCACGGAAGTTCGCCACCACACCCATCAGCGACTTGCCCGCATACTGCGCCAGCACGAACCGCACGATCCATCCAGCCGCCAGAACCAGCAGCACGATCTGCGTCAGATCGAGATCAATCGTCGCCGGCGCCGGAGCGCCCGTGAAATCCAGCAGCTGCTCGCCGGTAAACTTGTCCACCGCCAGCGTAGCCAGCGTAGCCAGCGTCGCGCCCGCAGCCGGGCCTACGCTCTCACTCGGCGCCAGCCCCCATCCAGCAGCCGCCACCACCGGCGCCGCAACCCACGGCGCCGCCAGCAACACAGTCGCCCCGCGCCAGATCCACTGCCGCGCGCGCCCCGAAACATCGGCAGACCCCTGCAGCAGCCGCCCGGCCGCCCAGATCAGTCCGCCCCAAACCAGAGAATAAACCGCAAGCCAGGTGAGGATCGTCATTAGTCAGCGTCCTTCTTGTTATGATTGTCGTCAGCATTGAGAATTTCGTCGAGCTCTTCCAGCTCGGCCTTGGTGATGTGCGGGCTGTCGGCAAACATCGAGGCAGGCAGCGCCCCCTTGATGTCGAACACCTGCCGCGTCAGCTCCCGCGCCATCGCGCCCAGCACCGCCACCCGCGACAAGGCCGGCGCATACACGGCAACACCGTGCACCTCCGACCGCGTCAGAAGTCCCTTCTCTTCCATGCGCGTGACCACTGTGCGGGTTGTGGAATAGCTCCATCCCGTCTCTTCGGTCACCGCGTCATGGATTTCCCGCGCGCTTTTACGCATCTCGGGCCAGAGCTGTTTGAGCACAGCCAGCTCGGTCTTGTTGGCGGTTGCAGACATGGCGTTCCTGTCCGTTTTTTAAGTTGCGCTACATTTGTAGCGTACTCGCTACGCCCGTCAACAGATTTCGCTACAAATGTAGCACGCGCGGCTTACGCGCCCGTTGGGGCCCGCCTTCAGCAAAATCGGCGGCTATCGCGGATTGAACGCGTCTCTCCGCCGCCATGACCGCGAAAGCGGCATGACGAACCGGAGCAACACACATGAAGTAGGGTGCATCTTGATGCACCAGAGACGGAGCACGGCGCATCAACACGCACCCAAGCCAACGCCCACAGCCCTCACGCCCTAGAACGTGCCGCGCAACCCCTGCGCCGGCGGACGCTTCGCAGCACTCGGCACAGCCGCCAGCTCCCGCGCATGACCGACCCAGTCATCGCGCCGGATGCGTCCGCGGAAATGCTTCAGCTTGCTCTCGACCCAGTCGATCTCGTCGCCCGTCCACTCGGCCACCTGCCAGAAGTAATAGACGCCGACATCGTTGAGCAGCGAAGCGAGGATCGGCCCCACGCCATCGATCAGCTCCAGATCATCCGGATTGCCGAAGGCGGGTTGCGCCAGAAGGTTCGCGCGGTCATCCGCCTTGCGCGCCGAATTGATCGGATCGCTCTCGCGCGATGGACGTGTCGGCACGACCGGCACAGGCATTTCCCGCACCACCTGCAGGTTCGGCGCAGCGCGCTCCTCCCCGCCATCCGCGCGTGAGCGCAGCATGTGGTGCACAGCCGCCAGACCATACTCGATCGCCGTCAGCCGGTTCTCGACGGCAACAAGATCGCGCCTGCTGTCGATCGAACGCACAGCGCCCAGCACAGGCTCCAGATCGGGTCCCGGCAGACCCACCAGCGCTTCTTCCAGTCCGGCAATGCGCAGGTCGATCGGCGCCAACGCCTTGCCGTCGCGCACTTCGCTCTGCACCGCCATCAGCGCAGATTCCAGCGCCGCAAACCGGCTATGCAGCGGCCCGAAGTCCGGCCCCGGCTTGTCCAGAGCCACCACGAACGTTTCAAGGTCGGTCAGCGATTTCTGCACCTTGCCCAGGTCCACGCGTTCAGGCTTGGGAATGTTCGCAATCCCCGCCTGCACTTCCGCGATGCGCGCATTCACCGCCGACAGGTCGGGACGCGGAATGTTGGCAACCGCCACCTGGATTTCCGAAAGCCGCGCCTGCAACGGCCCGAGATCCGGCACGCGCAACGCGCCCAGCGTATTCGAGATCGTGGCGATCCGCGATGTAATCGCCTCGATGTCGGTCCGCCGTGCAGCTTCCAGCCGCCCGCCCAGCTCGGCAAACTTGTTTTCCATCGCCGAGATGCGGCCATTCATCGGCTCCAGCGTTTTCACGGACAAGCCGAGCGCCGCAATCCCAGTGTGCACCGGCCCCAGGTCCACATTCGGCAGTTTGAGATCGCGCAGCGCAGCCTCTAGCCGCGCCAGACGATCATCGATCGGCCGCAGGTCCGTCGCCGGAATGCGTCCCACCGCCTCGTTCACACCGTTCACGCGCGTCACGACATCCGACACGCGCTGCATCACCGGATCGATCGAGATCGTCGACAGCCGCCGCTCCATCTGCTCCAGCCGCGCATTCAGAGGCGCCAGATTCACCTCAGGCACACGAATACCCGACACGGCCGACTGAACCCGCGCCATCCGCTCTTCCATCGGCAGCAGGTTCACCGGCTTCTGCTCGGCCAGCAGCTTCTGCACGGTCGCGACTTCCTTCGCGAGATCCTCGCGCGTGGCCAGCCCGTCGAGCGTGGCCGCCTGCATCACCAGCCGCTCGCGGCTCGCTGCAAGGTCCTCATGGCGACGGCTCAGCCACCACCATGCCAACGCCGCGCCGCATGCCGCCGACAGCAGCATGAGGAGGAAGATCTGGAGCAGCAGGAACCACATGTCAGCGTCTCACACTTGAAATTCAGGTCGGCGGGCGCACGGAGCGGATCTCGATCCGCCGGTTACGTGCACGCCCGTCTTCATTGTTGTTGGTCGCCACCGGTTTGCTGGCGCCAAAGCCTTCAGCCACCAGCCGCTCGGCTGGCACGCCACGCGCGATCAGCGCTGATCGCACAGCCTCCGCCCGCTTGCGGCTCAGAACACTGTTGTTGGCATCAAGCCCGACATTGTCGGTATGCCCCTCGATCCGCAGCACGCCGCGGCAATAGTTCACCGCACGCGCAATCGCCGTCAGCGAATTGTCGCTCGACGTACCAAGGCTCGTGCTCGCCGTGTCGAACTCGATCGTCGAAGAACTCAGCAGCCGCGCCATCGACTCATCGCACGACGCCATCTGCGCGGCCGTCGGCGGCACAGGCGCAGCGCCAACTGCCCCGCCGGTCGCGGCGCCGTTCGCCCCACCGGACGCGGAGCCATTCGTCCCGATGTGCGGCGCGTTGCCCGGCAACGGCATCAGCGGATCTTCCGTCCAGGTGAAACGGTCATAAACCCAGGTCGCAGGCTCGGCGTCGCCGAACAGCGTGTGCGCCTTCGCCTTCCTGACCGCGTCGAGCACTTCATTGGCGGCTTCGCGCGAAGGCGGCTTGCCCTCCAGCACCACCCACTGCCCCGAAACGCTGTACGTCGCCCAGTCCGCGCCAACACTCGCAATCGCCCGCTTGGCCGCCGCCGCGGTCGGCGCCTGCACTTCGCTGACGGCGAACGGCGCAACCGCGATCAGCATCGCCAGCACCAGCCCCACCAAAGGAACGAGCCCGAACGGAACGAAAGGCAGGCGTCCAGCAGCGCCCCAGGGCTTGCGCACCCATGGCCTGTGAACCCTCACCCGCTCGCCGGATTCATCCAGCTCCGTCATCCGCACCCCGTTTGAGGCCATTCTGGCCGTATTTACCCATACTTAACCGGATAACACGCTCCCGCCGATGCCTGTCGCCCTGTGAGCGAATCCTGCGCGAGTTTAATGTGCGAGGGCCGAAAGTCGGACAAAAACGGCCCGGAAACAGGCGCCTATGCCGCGCTTGCCTAGGCCGGGAGCCTCTCGTATAAGCCCGCCTTCCCGAAAGGCGGCGATTGGCGTCGCCTGTGTAGTCAGGGCGCTCCGGCAGAACCGGCGGCAGTCAGGGCGAAACGGAGAGCAAAAATGGCTAAACCTGAAATCGTCCTCAATGTCGACGTGCGTGAAGGCACGGGCCGCGGCAACGCGCGTGAAACCCGCCGTCAGGGCCGGGTTCCGGCCGTCCTCTACGGTGGCGAGAAAGCCCCGGTCGCAATCTCGATCGACAAGAAAACCATCATCCAGGCCCTCAAATCCGGCAAGTTCATCTCGCACACGGTGACGCTGGAACACAAAGGCGAGCGCCAGCTCGTCTTCGCCCAGGACATCCAGTTCCACCCGGTCACCGACGAGCCGACCCACCTCGACCTCTACCGCGTCGATCCGGGCCAGATCATCCGCGTCGCAGTTCCGGTTCACGTCACCGGCCAGGGCGTCTCCCCGGGCGTCAAGCGCGGCGGCGCAATGAACATCGTCCGTCACGAAGTCTGGCTCTACGCTCCGGCCGACGCGATCCCGGAGCACCTGGAAGCCGACGTCTCGGCCATGGAAATCGGCGACGCGCTGAAAATCTCGGGCATCAAGCTGCCGGAAGGCGTGCGCCCGACCATCGAAGGCCGCGACTTCACCGTCATCACCATCGCCGGCCGTAAAGCCAAGGACGATGTGGCCGAAGACAAACCGGCTGGCGAAGCTGCCGCTGCTGCTCCCGCCGCTGGCGCGAAAGCCGCCGCTCCGGCTGCTGGCGCGAAAGCCGCTCCGGCCGCCGCCAAGGCCCCGGCCAAGAAGTAGTAAGGACGTTATGCCGGCGCATCCCGTGATGCGCCGGCGCCTCCCTACTCCGCGCTTATTGTGGCGGGACGGCTCTGATGCTGCTCATCGTAGGTCTCGGAAACCCCGGCGCGAAATACGCCGGCAACCGTCACAACATCGGCTTCATGGCCGTGGACCGCTTTGCGTCGAAACACGGTTTCGGCCCCTGGCGTTCCCGCTTCCAGGGTGAGATCGCCGAAGGCTCCCTCACCACGCCCGACGGCGTGAAGGTCAAGGCCCTCCTCCTCAAGCCGCTCACCTTCATGAACAATTCCGGCCACGCGGTCGGCGAAGCCATGCGCTTCCACAAGATCACGCCGGCCAACACCATCGTCTTCTACGACGAGATCGACCTCGCCCCCGGCCGCTTCCGCATGAAGACAGGCGGCGGCGCCGCCGGCCACAACGGCATCCGCTCGATCATAGCGCAAGCCAGCCCCGACGTTCGCCGCGCGCGCATGGGCGTTGGTCATCCGGGCGTCAAGGAACTGGTCCACGCCCACGTTCTCTCCGATTTCGCCAAGGCCGAGCAGCCCTGGCTCACCGCCCTGATCGACGCCTGCGCAGAAGCGCTGCCCATGCTGCTGGCCAACAACGACGACAAGTACCAGAACGAAGTCATGCGCCTTGCGCCCGCGCCGAAGAGTGACCCGCGCAAGCCGCAAGAAGAGAACAAGGAACCGAACTGATGGGCTTCAAAGCTGGCATCGTGGGTCTGCCGAACGTCGGCAAGTCGACCCTCTTCAACGCCCTCACCCGCACCGCCGCGGCCCAGGCTGCGAACTACCCCTTCTGCACGATCGAGCCCAACGTCGGCGACGTCGCCATGCCCGAACCGCGCCTTGAGGTGCTGGCGAAAATCGCGGGCTCGAAGGAAATCCTCCCCACGCGCATGAACTTCGTCGACATCGCCGGCCTCGTGAAGGGCGCGAGCCAGGGCGAAGGCCTCGGCAACCAGTTCCTCTCGAACATCCGCGAGTGCGACGCCGTCGCCTACGTCCTGCGCTGCTTCGAAGACGACGACATCACCCACGTCTCCAACAAGATCGACCCGCTCGCCGACTTCGAAGTCGTCGAGACCGAGCTGATGCTCGCCGACATGGAATCCCTCGAGAAGCGCAAGCA
>DAINAT010000045.1:0-24875 GCA_036733305.1 Hyphomonadaceae bacterium | reverse complement strand
GCGCAAGCAGGCACAGGCACTACCCACGGCGCAGCTACACGCGCCCCGACTCCCAGTTGGGAGGGACGACACCACGCATCCCGCAGGACATCGGTCCGTGCGAACGAGATTTGTTGTTTGAAATTCAAGCTCGTCATTCCCGCCGCAGCGAAGCGAAGAGCGGGAACCCAGGAGCGACGCACACCGGCGATTGCCGCCCCTGGGTTCCTGCTTGCGCAGGAATGACGACGAAGGGGAATTGCCTCCACCTGTGCGAAGCACTGGGGGGTGAGGAGTGGTCCGCGCAGCGGACGAATTGGTCCAGTGGACCAATTCGAGCGACGAACGCCCGGAGCGATAGCGAAGGGCAGGATCGCACGCTCTTGCGTGCGAGACGGAGGGGGCGGCGCAGCGCCCGCCTGCACCCACCCCTGTCCCCCAATTAACCGGCCCGGCCTGTGCATTCCCTGCCAATCCAGCTACTACCCCGTCAGATTCACCACCAAAGGACAGCCCTATGACCGCGCCGACGCTTCGCGAATTTCTGGCCAACCCGAAAGGGGACGGAAATCCCGCGCCGCGCGAGCTGGCCAGCCTGATTGAGCACATCTCGGATTCGTGCCGCACCATCTCCTATCTCGTCTCCCGCGGCGCCCTTGCCGACGTGCTCGGCTCGGCCGGCACCGGCAACGTGCAGGGTGAAGAGCAGAAGCAGCTCGACATCCTCGCCAACGACGAACTCATGGCCATGGCGAAAGCCACCGGCGTTGTCGCCGCCGCCGCCTCCGAGGAGGAAGATGAAGCCCGCCCGATCACCGAAGGCGCCCCCTACCTCCTGATGTTCGACCCGCTCGACGGCTCGTCCAACATCGACGTCAACGTTTCGATCGGCACGATCTTCTCGATCCTTCCGGCAATCGCAGGCGAGGGCGCAGCGCCCTTCCTCCAGCCGGGCCGCAACCAGGCCGCCGCCGGCTATTGCGTCTATGGTCCGCAGACCACACTGGTGCTGACACTCGGCGCAGGCGTCTTCGCCTTCACCATGGACCCGCCGACGGGACAGTTCGTGCAGACGGGCACGAACCTCCAGATCCCGGAGAAGACCAAAGAGTTTGCGATCAACATGTCGAACATGCGCCACTGGGCCGACCCGGTCCGCGCCTATATCGACGAATGCCTGCTCGGCGACACCGGCCCGCGGGCCAAGAACTTCAACATGCGCTGGATCGCCTCGATGGTGGCTGACGTCCACCGCGTCATCACGCGCGGCGGCGTCTTCATGTATCCGTGGGACAAGCGTGAGCCGAACAAGCCGGGCAAGCTGCGCCTGATGTACGAAGCCAACCCGATGTCGCTTCTCGTCGAGCAAGCCGGCGGCAAATCGTTCGATGGCCGCGAGCAGATCCTCGACATCATCCCCACCGGCCTGCACCAGCGCGTGTCGGTCATGCTCGGCTCGAAGGAAGAAGTCGAAGTCCTCGAACGCAAGCACGTCGGCGCGGCCTAGGTCCGGCTGCCGTCAGGCGGAGCGTGCAGCCTTGGCAAAGCGCTGCAGCGCCTCCAGCGCATCCTCATGGGCCGCCACGCTCGGCTGCTTGCGGGGCATGCGGTTCCAGGCATCCAGCGCCGCGATCTTGTAGGCTTCGGCCAGCGTTGGATAGTTGAAGGTGTTCTCGACGAAGTAATCGAGCGTGCCGCCAAGGTTCAGCACCGCCTGTCCGATATGGATCAGCTCGGTCGCGCCCTCGCCGACGATGTGGATGCCCAGAAGGCGACGCGTCTCGATCGAGAAGATCATCTTCATGAAGCCCGCATTGAGGCCCATGATCTGCCCTCGCGCCGTCTCCCTGAAGCGCGCCACGCCGCACTCATAGGGAATGTTCTTCTCGCGAACCTGCTCCTCGGTCATCCCGATGGTCGACATCTCCGGCACCGAATAGATGCCATAGGGGAAGAACTCCGGCGGCGCCTGCGCTGGCGCATCGAACGCATTGCACGCCGCAATCCGCCCTTGCTCCATCGATGTTGATGCAAGGCTCGGGAAGCCGATCACATCGCCCACCGCGAAGATGTGGGGCAGCTTGGTGCGGAAGGTTGCGCGGTCCACCTCGATCTTGCCGCGTTCATCCGTGGCGATGCCGCAAGTCTCAAGCTCCAGCGAGTCCGTCGCGCCCTTGCGGCCAGCCGCGAAGAGAACCATCTCGCTCCAGATCTGGCGGCTGTCCTCCAGCTCGATCAGGCAGGCGTCGTGGGCCGGGCGGGTCACCCGCTTCACCTTGCTCTGCAGCCGAAGCGTCATGCCCCGATCCCGCATGTCGTGGACAAATTCGTCGACCAGCTCGCGATCAATGAAGGGAAGAAGTTTATCGGAAGGTTCGATCACCGTGACTTTGACATCCAGCGCCGAGAAGATCGTCGCATACTCGATGCCGATAACGCCCGCGCCAATCACGCTCAGCGAACGGGGCAGGCGCTTGAGATCCAGGATCTCGTCCGGGTCGAGGATAGCCTCGCCATCGAACGGGATATGCCGGGGCCGGTAGGGCTCGGTGCCCACCGCGATGATGAAGCGCCCCGCCGTGAACCGCTGCTGTCCGTTATCGGTTGTGACTTCGATATGCAGCGGATCGATGAACCGCGCTTCGCCTCGCACCCAGTTCACGCTGTTGCGCGCAAACTGGTGCTCCAGGATTTCGACCTCATGGTCGAGCGTGATGGCCAGGCGCCGGCTCAGATCGTCAGCCGTGATCGTCTGCTTGTTGCGATGCCCGCGCCCATAGAAGCCACGCTCGCGCCACCCCGAAAGGTTCAGCACGGTCTCGCGAAGTGTCTTGGACGGAATGGTCCCCGTGTGAACGCAAACGCCGCCAACCCGCCGGCCCTTCTCGACGACCAGCACGGACTTCTTGAGCTTCGCGGCCTGCACAGCCGCCCGCCGCCCCGCCGGGCCGGAGCCGATCACGATGAGATCATAGGCCTGCATGACAGACGGAATCCTTCAGCCGCGAAGATGCAGCTGAACTGGTTAATGCCGCTTAACCGGCGATTAGCGCAGCTTTCGGTCCAAAAAACCAAGGATTGCAGGGGTGTCTTGAGGCGCGGGCCCGTGTCCTGCCGCGTGCATCATGAAAACGAGATCGCCCTGAGTCGCGATGTCGAGCGCCGGCAAGTCATCCACGCCCGTCTTGCCGAACAGCCGATAGACCGGCGTCGCAATCCGCGCGGAGAGAAACTCGCCATAGGGGTCCGACCATGCATCGGTCTCGCCCACGATGATCATCAGGGGACGTGGCGCGATCATCGCCATGATCATGTGCGCATCCACCGGAGAGGTGGACGGGCTGGGCGCATAGCTGTTCCAGCGCGGCGAGAACCAATAGGGGAAGCTCGCCGCCACATGGCCGATCGTCTCGCCATAGTTGCGTCGGCTCAACGCCCCGCCGCCTTCGCCCGAGCACACTGCGATCACGGCGGCAAACTTCGGATCATTCGCTCCGGCCCACAGCGCAGCTTTCCCAAGTCGCGAGATGCCGTAGAGCGCGATGCGATCGCCATCGATGCGCGGATTGAGCGCCAGATGCTCGCGCACGATCGACAGCCCCTCGGCCCAGGTCGCAACCGCACCTGCTTCATCCGGCGTGCGGCGCGTTTCATCGACCGGCCCGTAGATGCGGCGCAGGCCAAGCGAGGAGCCGCCATTAAAGTCCGGCTCGATCTGCGCATAGTGAACCAGCGCCACGCCATAGCCTTGCGCGAGATAGGGCGCGATGTCTTGCTTGGCGATCACGCGCGCCTCGCGACCCGGAATGCGCTTGCCCGCATCCCAGCCATCGGTCTCCTTGATGCCGGGGTCGTCGACCATCAGCGTGTTGGGCGTGAAGTTGACCATCAGCACGGTCGGCACAGGCCCGCTCGACCGCGCGGGCAGATAGTGCACCACGTCGATCGTGTGCGATCCCAGCGCAGTTGTTGCTGTGACCGTCGATTGCGAACGCAGCGCCGTGCCGTTGAACGCGCTGACGTTCTGCTCGGAATATTCGTGCTTGAATGTTGGCTTGCGTGTCGAAGCAACAGACGGCGGCGTGCCGAACTGGTTGTCGATCAGCAGTTGGCGGATTTCCGGCCGGCGCGTGCCGAGCCAGTCATCTGCGGTTTCGATCCGCTTGCCCCTGGACGACACCAGCAGGTTCGGCACGTTGATCACGCCGACAGCCGCCTGCGTATAATTCACCGGCAGGTCGTTGCGCATCTCGCCCGGCAGGTCCTTGAGATAGGACGGCGCCAGTGGCGGATGGCCCATATCGAGCTTCGAATTTCCGCCCGAGCAGGCGGTTGCCGCAAGAAGAACAACGACAACCGCACGCCGCATCACGCGTCTCCGAGAACGAGGGGCGCCAGTGTCAGGCCGACAATGGTCAGCACGATCAACGCGCAGATATTCATGATCACGCCGCGACGGATCATGTCCGCCTGCTTCACCTTGCCGGTGCCATACGCGATCGCGTTCGAGGCCGAGCCAACTGGCATTGCAAAGCCCATGGACGCAGCCATCGCCGCCGGCACAATGAACGTGCCCGCGCTCAACGTCTCGCTGCCCGCCGCCAGAGAGATCAGCACCGGGCCCATCAGCGAGATGGTCGCGATGTTGGAGGCGAACTCGGTGATGATGATCACCAGCAGCCCTACCAGCAGGATGACGACGATCGGATGCAGATCCGCGACGCCCTGCAGGCTGCTCGCCAGGAAGCGCGACAGCCCCGACATTTCCGCCGCCGCAGCCAGCGCAAGGCCACCGCCGAACAGCAGCAAGATGCCCCACGGAATTTTCTGCGCGTCATCCCACACAAGGATCGGTCGCTTCGTGCCGTCGCCTGCTGGAACGATGAACAATAGCAGGGCAGCCAATGTCGCGATCATGGTGTCGACATGACCGCCATCGATCCGCACGCCGCCAAGCAACGCCGCGCCAATCCAGTCCGCGATCAACGACGAGACAACCCAGAGTCCGGCGATGAGGAAGAAGATGATGGCGGTGCGGCCTTCCGGCTTCGACAACGGGCCGAGTTTTGCCAACTCAAGTTTCACCCGCTTTTGAGCTCCCCGCGCGCCCTCAGCGTCCACGGTCAGTCCGCGCGACAGGATGAACCACGCAATCGGCAGCAGAACGATAACCACCGGAAGGCCGATCGCCATCCACTGGCCGAACGAAACTTCAATGCCCTGCGCACGAAGTTGGGTGAGGGCGATGCCGTTCGGCGGCGTTCCAATCGGTGTTGCGAGTCCGCCAACAGTGGCGGCGTAAGCGATAGCAAGGATCAGCGCCGCAGCGAATTTCGGATTCTCCTTCCCGTTGATCGCGGAGCCCGCCGCAACCGAAAGCGCCAGAGGCGTGAGGATGAGAGAGGTCGATGTGTTGGAAATCCACATCGAGATGAAGCCGGCGGCCACGAGAAAGCCAGCCAGCATCAGCTTGGGATTTGTACCACCGCGCGCAACGAGGCCGTAGGCAATGCGCGTGGAGAGCCCCCAGCGCTCTATCGCGATACCAAGCAGGAAGCCGCCGATATAGAGCAGCACGATCGGATTCGCATAATGTGCGCCAAGGTCACCGAGATTGAGCAGGCGCTCATTCGCCAGCGGTTCCGTCAGGCCGTTGCGGCAGAGACCTTCGGTCGCGCAGACCAGTCGCCCACGCGCATCCGTACCCACATCGATACCAATCAGCGGCACGGCGATGATCGGCACAAGCGCTGTTGCGGCCAGCGGCAGCGCCTCAGTGATCCACCAGGTCGCCATCAACACCAGCAGGCCCAGCACCAGATGAGCTTCCCAAGCGAGATCAGGCATCGGCACGACCAACAGAAGCAGCGCCAGCACCGGCCCAAGCCAGAGCCCGATCCGGGCGACGCGGCCGGTCGATCCCGCAATCTCGCTCGGCTGTGGTGAGGTGGCGTCCGGCATGTCTCTCCCGATGTATTCTCTATTTTTCGCGACCGTAGCACGCGAAGGCGACAGGGGAAGCCTTGCCCGCGTCCTGGTTGGCGATGTGACGCCTCGCGCTCGTATCAAGACTCTGCCAGAAGCAAATGATGTTCGACGTCGTCCTGTCACTCATTCCCGTATTCTCCTTGATCGCGCTCGGCGCTCTTCTGCGCCGGTTCAAGCTGCTGACCGCCGAGGGCTGGACGTCGCTGGAGCGGCTCACCTATTTCGTGCTGTTCCCGCCGCTGATGTTCATGAGCATTGTCGAGGGCAAGTTCGCGGGCGGCGAAGCGCTGTGGCTGGGCCTGACTCTGGCGGCGACTGTCGCAACCATGGGCGCGCTCATGCTGCTGATGCGGCCATTGCTGGCCAAGGACGGAGCGCAATTCTCCAGCGTGTTCCAGGCCGGCATCCGCTGGAACGGCTATGTCACCCTCGGCGTTCTGGCAGGGCTCTATGGCGACGAAGGTGTCGCGTTGTCGGCCGTAGGCTTTGCGACGCTGGTGCCCATGAACAACGTCATGAGCGTGCTGGTGCTCAGCCGCTATGCCAGTCCCGAGCCTGCGTCGCTGGGGCGTGTCGTCAAATCGATTGCTACGAACCCGCTGATCATTTCGACGGTCGGCGCGATCATCCTTGTTGCCATGGGCGTCCGCGTCAGCGAGCCGGTGGGGCAGACGCTCAACTTGTTGGGCGACGCCACCGTGTCGCTCGGCCTGATCTGCGTCGGCGCAGCGCTCGATCTGGGCTCCATGCGATCTTCAACGCGAGCGCTGGCTGCGGGAACGATCCTGCGGCTGGTGGTGATGCCGGCCGTCACGATCGGGCTGGCTTTCGCCATCGGCCTTACCGGCATGGTGTTCCACGTCGCGGTCATCTGCGCTTCGGCGCCTGTTGCGACATCGGCCTACATCCTCGCGCGACAGCTCGGCGGCGACTCCAAGCTGATGGCCAGCATCATCACGCTGTCGACCCTGCTCAGCCTGATCACCATCCCGGCGACCATCCTGCTGACGCAGATGCTGCCGATCTAAAGCGCCCCAACTTAAAGCGCTTTTACCATGAAGACGAGGTCGAGGCTCTTGCCGAATTTCCGGCCGACGCCCTTCAGATTGCCCTGAACCTCAAACCCCGCCTGCTCATGCAGCGCAATCGACCCCGCATTCTCGCTGTCGATTCCGCCGACCATCGCGGCCAGCTGCAAAGCCTTCGCCCGCTCCATCAGAACCGTCAGTACCGCGCGTCCAATTCCCCGCCGCTGCGCCTTGGGCGAGACGTACACCGAATGCTCGACGGTCTTCACATAGCCGGGAAAATCCCGGAACATGCCGAAGCTGCCGTACCCAAGCACCTCTGTTGGATGCAGCCGGTCCACCGCCACGATCACCGGAAATCCCGCCTGCCTGCGCGCCGCCATCCAGGCGCGACGCAGCTCCACCGTCGTTTCCGTCTCCGACCAGATCGAGAACGTCTCGCGCACGGCGTGATTGAAGATCGCCACGATGCCGGGCAGGTGCGCCTCGGTTGCGTCGATTATTTCGAAGTCAGCCGTTGCCGGACTCATTTGGGTCATCTCCGATGCCGCGCTGCGGCGCCAAAAGCGATCGCACTTGTTTGTCGCAAAGCCAGCAAAACCGCCAGCCCGCCGGAGGTGGAAAGCTCTAGCCCGCGCCGTCTCTCTATGCTCTGTCACAGGCAAAGACATAAAAGTCAGGGAGCATACGATGGCTGCTGAGGCCACTTTTCCGGTGATGTCGATCGATCAGTGCAATGCGCTGATGACTGCGCCTGGCGCGCGGTTCGAGCTGGAAGAGAAGGTCATCAACGGCGTCAAGTTGCGCACCTACAAGAACGCGCCGCTCACCCTGCGTGACTGCGTGCTCAACTCGACCAACTGGGGCGACCGCGAATTCCTCATCTTCGAGGACGAGCGTGTAACCTTCTCCGCGCACTACAAGGCCGTGGCCAAGCTGGCTGTGAAACTCCGCGATGAGTTCGGCGTGAAGAAGGGCGATCGGGTCGCCATCGTCATGCGCAATTATCCGCAATGGCCTGTCGCGTTCTTCGCCCCGCTGGTGCTTGGCGCGATCGCGACGCCGCTCAATTCCTGGTGGACGGGCGAGGAGCTGGAATACGGCATCGCGGACAGCGGCGCGAAAGTCGCTATCGTCGACTCCGAAAAGCTGGAGCGTATCCGCGAGCATCTGCCGAATTTGGCTCAGCTCAAGCATATCATCGTCGCGCGCGGGGCGGAGGAAGAGGCTGACTCGCGCATCGTCTCGCTCGAGAAGCTGATCGGCAACGCGAAGTCGTGGGCCAACCTGCCCGACACGTCGATGCCGGATGCCGATGTCGGCCCGGATGATGACGCCACGATCATGTACACGTCCGGCACGACAGGTAAGCCCAAGGGTGCGCTGGCCACGCATCGCGGTATCGCATCGAATGTGTTCAACGGCATGGCCTGTCAGGCCCGACACTTCATTCGCCAGGGTCTGCCTGTCCCTGTGCGCGATCCGAAGGTCGATCCGCCGCGCATCCCGCTGCTGGCCATCCCGTTCTTCCACGCCACGGGCGCATTCTCGAACCTCGTTCCGGCGATCATGAACGCCGACAAGATCGTCACGATGTACAAATGGGACCCGGGCGAGGCGCTGGAAATCATCCAGCGTGAGAAGGTCTCGCTGATTGGCGGCGTGCCCGCAATCGCCTGGCAGGTGCTCGAGCATCCCGATCGCGACAAGTATGATCTGTCCTCGATCCAGTTCGTGGCTTACGGCGGCGCGCCGTCTGCGCCGGAACTGGTCGCCACGATCAAGCGCAAATTCCCGAACGGGCTTGCCTCCAACGGTTGGGGCATGACGGAAACCTGCGCCGCATCCTGCGTGAACTTCGGCAAGGATTACGAGCTGCGCCCCGCATCGTGCGGCGCGGCTGCGCCTGCCATGGATTTCAAGATCGTAGGCGCCAATGGCGAAACGCTCGGGGCCAACGAGGTGGGCGAGCTGTGGGTCAAGGGCCCCAACAACTGCAAGCTCTACTGGAACAAGCCGGAAGCCACGGCGAAGACCTATATCGATGGCTGGGTCGTGACGGGCGACGTCGGCCGCATCGATGAAGATGGCTTCGTCTTCCTGATGGATCGCGCCAAGGACATGCTGATCCGTGGCGGCGAGAACATCTACTGCATCGAGGTCGAGAACGCTCTCTACGATCACCCCGCCATCATGGACGCTGCGATCATCGGCATTCCGCACAAGGTGCTGGGTGAGGAAGTGGGCGCGGTCGTGCAGGTGAAGCCCGACATGGATGTGACGGTGGACGAGCTGCGCCGTTTCGTCGGCTCGAAGATCGCGGCGTTCAAGGTGCCGGTGGAAATCCAGATCCAGCGTGAACCGCTGCCGCGTAATGCCAACGGGAAGATCATGAAAAACGATCTGCGGGCGCGTTTCACGCCGCGAGGCTAGAATTTCGCAGCATTAATGTGGTCTGAGGAACCCATCCATCTTAACGGGCGTTTCCCAATCGCAACAGACGCGAAGGGACCCGTCATGACAGCCCGGAAAGCATTTTGGTCGATTGCCGTTTTCACGGTTTTTGCCTTTGCCACGCTTATCGTTTTCTTTTGGATTCGCGACGGGTCGCTTCAACAAGCGGGAGCATCGATGGACAACCTGCTGCACCGCACGGGTAGCGAAATCGCCTCGACGACCAACGATGTCGTGGGTTCGACCGGCGCCGCAATCGATCGCGCCACCGATGGCGACGATCGCACCTGATCCTAGATCCAGCGCCGCCACTTCAGGAAGGCCAGCAGCCCGCCTGCGAGCACAATGGTAAGCGCAACGACAGCGCCGAATGACCATGGCTCTTGCGAATACGGTATGCCCGACAGGTTCATGCCGAGCAGGCCGGTGATGAATGTCAGCGGCAGGAAGAATGCGGATACAAGCGACAGCACCAGCAGGCGCGTGTTGAGCTGTTCCTGCCGTTGCCCCGCAACCTGATCCTGCAGAACGGCTGCGCGGTCGCGAATGGAATCCAGTTCTTCGGCGATGCGCGTGATCCGGTCGCCCGTTTCGCGCAGGTGCATAGCGTGATCGAGATCGAACAGCAGGCGGCCTTCACGCTGTAGCTGCGCCATGGCTTCGCGTTGAGGCAGGATATAGCGGCGCAGGATCAGGATCGTCCGGCGAAATTCGGACAGCGTGGTTGTCGGCAGCTTGTTGCCTTCACTCAGCAGGATTTCCTCGTATTCGTCCGCGTCGTCCTTGAGCTGATCGATCACCGGTTCGATCTTGTCGATCAACCGCTCCGCGATCATCACGAGCAAGCCGCCGGGTGAGGGAGGGTCCGCGAGGTTTGCCGCGATCTCCTCGCGGACCTCATGCACGGCCTTCACCGGATAAGACCGCATGGAGATGACGAGGTTCTGCGTCGCCCAGATGCGCACCGAGATCATATCCTCGGGCTCGGCGCCTGGGTTGTGGTTGATGCCGCGCAGGTTCAGCAGCAGGCCATCTTCGTAGGCGGCGCAACGCGGGCGGGTCTCGGTCTGCAGCAGCGCGGTGATGACGGTCTCGTCGAGATCGCTGGATTCCTCCAGCCATTCGCGCGTCTCAGCCGCAAGACGGTTGAAATGAAGCCAGCGCCAGCCCGCAGGCGGGCATGCCGCCGTGGGTTTTATCTTGTGCCAGTCGACCCGTTCCACGACGCCATCCGCCGGAAAGTCGAAGCCGAAGATGAAGGCTTCAGCGTTCGGCTCGGCGTGGTCGTTCCGTTCGATAGGCGAGACGGGCATAGGCGTGCCTCTGGCGGCTGTCGCCCGCTTCTAGACCGCTTTCGACGCGAGGGGCTAGGGCCTGCTTCTATGCCTGAAGGTCCAAAGCCGCAGCAGATGGCAGGCAGGGTTCTGTGGGGTCGTTGACGGCCTTATGCACGAGCGGGCAAAAGGCCGGGATGGACGACGACGATGCCCGCAGGCTGGACGTGGAACTGGTGCGCCGTGGGCTGATGGCCTCCCGCGCGCAGGCTCGTGCTGCTATCGAGGCCGGCAAGGTGCTGGTGGATGGCGCCGTGGCCGCCAAGCCTGGACTCTCCGTGTCGGCCCAATCCGTGATCGTCGCTGAACCCGCCCATCCATGGGTCTCGCGTGGTGGCCTGAAGCTGGAACATGCGCTCGATACGTTCGGCGTAGATCCGGCTGGCATGGCCTGCCTTGATGTCGGCTCATCAACTGGCGGCTTTACCGATGTCCTGCTGTCGCGCGGCGCAAGACGCGTGGTCGCCGTGGATGCCGGTCGCGATCAGCTGCACGCCAAGCTGCGCGACGATCCACGCGTAGTCTCGCTCGAGGCAACTGACGCCCGCGAGCTGACTGCGGAGCTGCTGGGGGAGCCGCCCAGCCTTATCGTTGTCGACGCCAGTTTCATTGGCCTCGCCAAACTTCTCGCCCGCCCGCTTGAACTTGCCGCGACAGGCGCAACGCTTGTCGGCCTGTTCAAGCCACAGTTCGAAGTCGGCCCCGCCCATGTCGGCCGCGGCGGCATCGTCTCGGATCAGGCGGCTGTCGAACGCTCCGCCGTAGAATTCGAAGCCTGGCTGAAACAGCAGGGCTGGCCGATCCGGGCGTGGACGCAGAGCCCGATCGCAGGCGGCGATGGAAATCGCGAACGTCTCTTCCTCGCAAACCGCTAGCCCAAGATCAGGCAGCAAGAATAGCCAGCCCAGAATCAGATCGGCCGCGTTGCAAGCAACGCGGCCGATCCTATCGGACCCTGGGTTGGGGGGACGGGCCCGCTCCGTGAAGGCTGGACCCAGTCGCCTAGCGATCTGTGAACAACCTAATTCCTGTTGACCTGCCAATCGCCGTAATAAGCGTCGCGGCAAGCCTCTACGGGTCGGCGAATAACGGTGCCATCCGGCATTCGCGTGGTCTGGATTGCATCGGTGCAATCGCGACCGGCGTAACCGTCGGTGGGTCTATAGTCACGGTTTCCGCTAGGGTAAACTGCTCCACGATTATAATCGTCATACCGCGGCGATCTGTCCCGGTAGTACGGATCGTCGTCATTTCCATACCCGGACGAATAGCCCGGATCATAGCTGGGCTGCGGATACGGCTGACCATAGCCGCTGTTGTAGTTCGGGTTGTACGTGCCCGCCGGAGGCGGCAGCGCATTGCAGTTCGTTTGCGCGTTGCCGATGCCCGCGCCGATCGCGCCGCCGACCACAGCGCCAAGCGCCGTGCCGTCATGCTTGTGCCCCTTCGCAGCTACGTTGCTGCCGAGCACGCCGCCGAGCAGGCCGCCGACGATGGCGCCGCCGATCTGATTGTTCGTCTTCGACGCGTTGCAGTTGCGCGAATAGCTGAAAGGCTGCTGAGCCGATGCCGGCATGGCGGTGGCGGCCGCCGAGGCGGCAAGGGCAGCGAGAACAAGGGCGGCTTTGATACGCATGAAATCCTCCGACCAATTGGTCAGGTTGGACAATGCGATTCCCAAGCTGAACGCAGCCTGAAGGAAAAACTGGCTGTTTTTCAACTGTCTGGGGCTGTTCGGCGCCCAGTCTGGTCAGCGACCGGTCTGGCCGCGATGGCGGAGCATGTGGTCGGCCAGAACGGCGGCCACCATTGCCTCGGCTACCGGCGCGCCGCGGATGCCCACGCACGGGTCGTGACGGCCCTTGGTGCGGATGTCCACGTCCTCACCATCCTTGTTCACCGACTTGCGTGGCGTGAGGATGGAGGAGGTGGGCTTCACGGCCATACGCGCCACGATCGGCTGGCCTGTCGAGATACCGCCGAGCACGCCGCCATTGTTGTTCGACAGGAACTCAACGCCATTGCCGGAGCGCCGCATCTCGTCAGCATTCTCTTCGCCAGACAGCGCAGCCGCGTCGAAGCCCGCGCCGATCTCGACGCCCTTCACGGCGTTGATGCTCATCAGGGCTGCGGCAATGTCGGTGTCGAGCTTGCTGTAGATCGGCGCGCCCCAGCCGGGCGGCACGCCTTCGGCGACAACTTCAATGATCGCTCCGCAGGATGAACCAGACTTGCGCGTTGCATCCAGGAACTCTTCCCACTTCACGGCGGCTTCCGCGTCGGGGCACCAGAACGGGTTCTGTTCGCAGGTATCCCAGTTCCAGTTGTCGCGATTGATCTTGTGCGGGCCGATCTGCACGACGGCCGCGCGGATCGTGATGCCGGCTCCCAAAACCACACGCGCAACCGCGCCTGCCGCCACACGCGACGCCGTCTCGCGCGCCGAGGAACGACCGCCGCCACGATAATCGCGCACGCCGTATTTCTGGTCGTAGACATAGTCCGCGTGGCCCGGACGATAGCTGTCGCGGATCTCGTTATAATCCTTCGAGCGCTGGTCGGTGTTCTCGATCATCAGCGAGATCGGCGTGCCGGTCGTTACCGGGCCGCCAAATTGCTCAAGTGTGCGATCATCCTCGAACACGCCGGACAGGATCTTCACCTTGTCCTCTTCCTGGCGCTGCGTGACGAAGCGCGACGTGCCCGGTTTCCGCTTGTCGAGGAATTGCTGGATGAACTCCGGCGTAAGCTTCAGCCCCGGCGGGCAGCCATCGACCACGGCGCCGATAGCCGGCCCGTGGCTTTCGCCCCAGGTCGTCACGCGGAAGAGGTGGCCGTACGTATTATGCGACATGCCATGCGGTTTAGGCGGCGCCGCGGGGGAATGCAAATCGGGGGCATGGCCGACGTATCTTTTTCCCGGATGCGGTGTCAGGCTGCCCGCGGGGGTCGCCTGTGGGGAATAACATGTCTGACGCCGCCACTGCCGAGACGCCGGTTGAGCCGGCGGCGAAGGTGATTGGTTTCTGGCAGTGTTGGGCGTTTTCGGTCGGGACGATGATCGGGTCGGGCATCTTCATGATGCCGGCTGTTCTGGCGCCCTATGGCGGGATCAGCTTCGGCGGCTGGCTGCTGACAGCTACGGGCTCGATCATGATCGCGCTGGTCATCGGGCGGTTGGCAGGGCGTACCACGCGCAGCGGCGGCATCTCTGTTTATGTCGAGGAAGCTGTTGGCGGGCTCCCGTCCTTCCTGGTGACCTGGCTCTACTGGATCGGATGCTGGACATCGAATGCCGGTCTTGCGATCGCGTTCGTCGGCTATTTCATCGTGCTGGCGCCTGCCATCGGCGCCGATCCGATCTACCAGATATGTACGGCGCTTGCGGCGATGTGGGCGTTGACGGTGATGAACATGCGCGGCGCGAAAGATGCAGGCTTCGTCCAGCTCTTGCTGACCGTACTGAAGCTTATGCCGCTGGCGCTGATCGCGGGGCTCGCACTGTTCGCTGGCAAGGCCGAGAACTTCCCCGCTTTCAATCCAACAGGCGAAGACCCGATCAAGGTTCTCTCGATCACGGCGTTGGCGACGATGTATGCTTTTCTCGGCCTCGAAATTGGCGCGGTGCCGGCTGGCAACGTCCGCGATCCGCAGAAGACGGGGCCGCGCGCGGTCATCACCGCCACGATCACAGCCGCAGTTGTTTACATCGTCGCGACCGGCGCGGTCATGGCGCTGGTTCCGCCCGATGTGCTCGCCGGGTCGACATCGCCATTTGCCGATGCCGCGCGTGGGCTTGGCGCTTGGGCGCCTATCCTGATCACGGTTGGCGCGCTGATCTCCGTCACTGGAGCACTCAATGGTTCGATCTTCGTCACGGGCCAGATCCCGATGGCTGTCGCCATTGAGGGCAAAGCGCCGAAAGCGCTGGCCAGCCTCAACCGGCGCGAGGCGCCGTGGGCTGCACTGGCCTTCAGCGGCGTGCTCGCATCGGCGCTGCTGGTGATGAATTATTCGCGCGGCCTCGTCGGCGCCTACACGTTCGTGCTCACCATGGCGACACTGACCACTCTGGTGCCCTATCTGGTCTGTGGCCTGATCGAGCTGAGGAAATCGTGGCGCAATGCCAGGGCATGGGCGCTGGTCGCGATCATCGCGGTGCTCTATTGCGCCTTCGCCATCTGGGGCTCCGGCCTTGAGGTGCTGATGTGGTGCGGCGTGCTCGCGGCCACTGGCGTTCCCGTGTACTATCTGGGGCGGCGCAAGGCCGCCCCGATGGCGGCCTAGGCTTTCGCTTTCGGCGGGACCAGCAGCGACAGCAGAATCGCGCCGCCGACCAGTACCAGCGTTGCAATCAGCGACCAGTGCGCCTCGATATAGGGCACCAGCTTCAGCTGCTTGTTGAGCAGGAAGTTCCAGATGATCTTCGTGCCGATCAGCACCAGAACCGCTGCAAGGCCAATCTTCAGGTAGCCGAACCTGTCCGCCGCCGCCGCCAGCATGAAGTAGAGCGAGCGCAGGCCGAGGATCGCGAAGATGTTCGACGTGTAGACGATGAACGGGTCACGCGTGACCGCGAAGATCGCCGGCACGCTATCGACCGCGAAGATGATATCCGCCACCTCGACCGACACCAGCGCCAGCAGAAGCGGCGTCGCATGCAGCACGACCTTGCCGGTCGCATTCGGCAGTCTGGCGAAGAAGTTGTGGCCCTTGATCTCTGGCGTCACCGGGATCACGCGCTCGACCAGCTTCACGATCCAGCGCGAGTTCGGCGCCTCTTGATGCTCGTTCCGCGATAGCAGCATCTTGATGCCGCTGAAGATCAGGATGGCCGCGAAGATATACAGCACCCACGTGAACTGGTTCACGATCGCCGCGCCTGCGCCGATGAAGGCTGCGCGGAACACGACCGCTCCGATGATGCCCCAGAACAGCACGCGGTGCTGATATGCGGGGGGAACGGCAAACAGCGTGAAGATCATCGAGATGACGAAGATATTGTCGAAGGCCAGCGCCGTCTCGAGCAGGTAGCCGGTCAGGTATTGCAGCGTGGCCTGGCCATTGAGGTTGTTCGGGTTGTCGTAGAAGGCCGGGTCGGGTTCGTAGAGAAAGTATACGTAGGCCGCGAACACAAGCGCGCAGCCGGCAAAGCTCGCCCACATCAGGCCGCTCTTCTTCGCGGAGATGCGGCCGTCCTTGTTGTTGATCAGGGCGAGGTCGACCCAGAGAACGAAGCCGACGAAAGACAAAAAGGCGATCCACAGCCATACAGGCTGGCCGGCGAATTCGCCGAGCGTATCGAGTGCCATGTGAAAGTGTCCGGTCTAATGCGCCGCGTCCGCGCAGCGGGCTTTCGCCCGGCGGAGTCCGACATCGCGCAGATCGCCATCTACGCCAGAGGGGCCCGGACCGAATTGATAGCTGCTAGCTTGTGCGTGTTCGCAAAGATGGCAAGGGTAATATCGCTTACGCGGCAGATGAGCTGTTCACGATTGCGAGCATTGCAGGCGTAGCGGCATTCCCGAGGGCTGATATACGTCGGTTCAAAGACAGAGAAACGGTGGGAGAACAAGCGCATGACCTACAATTTCAAAGGCAAGACAGCCGTTGTGACCGGCGCGAGCCGCGGCATCGGCGAGGCCATCGCGCGCACGCTGGCGGCCGACGGGGCGAAGGTCGCGCTGGTGGCGCGCTCGGCTGACAAGCTGAAGGCGCTGGCGGCGGATCTTCCGAACGGCGCCATCGCCATCGAGGCCGATATGAGTTCCACCGATGGCTGGAAGGCGGCTGCGGATAGCGCGCTGAAGGCGCTGGGCGAGGTCGACATTCTCGTCAACAATGCTGGCGTCAGCGCGGCTCAGGCGATGGGTAAGGTGACAGCTGAGGGGCTGGACGAGACGCTCAACGTGAACGTCCGCAATCTGATCCTGCTGACGGATGCGCTGTCGGCTTCGCTGATCAAGCGGAAGGGTACGGTGATCAACATCTCGTCCGTGTCCTCGTTCTCGGGCGCGCTGGGCCAGATCGCGTATTCGACCTCGAAGGGCGCGGTGAACTCGTTCACGCGTAACGCCTCGATCGATCTTGGCCGCGCGGGCGTTCGGGTGAATGCGATTGCGCCGGGCGTGATCGACGATGGCATGTGGTCGACGGCGTTCTCGAAGGGTCTTGATCGAGAGAAGACGCTGGAGCGCATGGGCAGGCTAGTCCCGCTGGAGAAGCGCTGGGGCGCGGCGCAGGACATCGCGGACGCGGTGGCTTTCCTTGCATCCGACAAGGCGGGCTACATCACCGGGCAGGTGCTGCGCGTTGATGGCGGGATGATTGTCTAGCGACTGATCTGGTTCCTGTGCTGACAGTCTTTCAGGCGATGTATTCCGTCAGTCCGGGCATGTCGCGAGCGCAGCGATTGCGCCGGCGACGACGGGGCGGGCCTGATCGACGGTGAGATGCGCGAGTTCGGCGAGGCCGTGCGTGCGGCGGGCCTCGTCGGCGACGCGCAGGCCGATGTAGTAACCGAAGCGCGGTGGCAGGCGCGGGTTGAGGCGGCGGAAGCTGAACAGCACGCCGTAGTCATCGGTCGAGGTGGACTCGAGGCGCGCTCGGACGGCGCAGACCGCTTCGGTG
The DNA here is from genome assembly GCA_036733305.1 of Hyphomonadaceae bacterium. Taxonomy (GTDB): domain Bacteria; phylum Pseudomonadota; class Alphaproteobacteria; order Caulobacterales; family Hyphomonadaceae; genus UBA7672. The sequence goes on along the minus strand of DAINAT010000045.1, from coordinate 7,462 downwards.
AAGTTTGCGTCTACGGGCGCGCGGATCGGCAGTGGCAGATTGAGCATCATCTGCGCGTCGGTTGCGCCGGGGTTGAATTCGAAAGCCGCCCGGTCGGCAAGGCCTTCCATCCAGAGACTGCACCACATCTCTTCGCAGCCGGCGAAGGTCTGCTGGTGATAGATGTGGAACAGTTCGTGGTGGAAAAAGGGCTGCTCCGAACCGGGCGAATGGATGCGCGCGATAACATCGGCGCCGAAGATGAAGTAACGCACGCCATCGATGGTGCGCGTGCCGCCATCCATTTCGTCGAGGCTGTGGAGCAGATAGACATCGCCCAGTGGCGCGATATCGGGCAGGGCTTGGCGGAAGGTGGCGATGGCCACATCGATCGTTGCCGCGAAATCGTGGGCGACACGTTCATAGTTCGGGCGAAGGGCGGGGAAGCCTTTGAGCGATGTTCGAATTCGTTTTGTGAAGCCCGCTTCGGTCGTGGGCGGGCGCGGGCGGTAGAATTGCGGGAACTGCGCTGCGAGGCCCGCTCGCAGCGTGGCCGCACGCTGGTCGTCCGGTTGGCCTTCGGTTGCGTCGTAGAGGCGGGTATAGGCGGAAGTGAGATCGATGAGGCGGTAGTCTGCTGGCGGCGGGGCGGCGGGCACGGAAGACTGGCAGGCAGCTAGGGCCGCAAGTGCGGCAAGCAGCGGCGCGATGCGCGACAGGGTATGCATGGCGGGCGGCCTTTCTGGCTCTGGCTTTGGGAGCGGGGCGTGTGGCGAGGTCGGCACTAGGCTGAAGGCGGCGCACGCCCTAGACTGACCACTAACAGCAAGGAATAGCCGGTTGAGCAACACGTCCGATCTGATCCCGCCTTCGCCTTCGGCGGACGAGTATGCGAAGAATGTCGCCAACTCGCCGGACGATGGGGCGTGGTTCGCGAAGACCGATCCGTTTGTGTTGTTCGGCGAGTGGCTGGAGGATGCGAAGAAGAAGGAACTGAACGATCCGAACGCAATGTCGCTGGCGACCGCGGATGAGCATGGCGCGCCGGATGTGCGGATGGTTTTGCTGAAGGACGTTTCGGGCGATGGCTTCGTGTTCTTCTCGAATGCCGAGAGCCGGAAGGGTCGACAACTCGCGGCCAATGCACAGGCGGCGCTTTGCTTCCACTGGAAGAGCCTGCGCCGGCAGGTGCGGGTGTCGGGCCGGGTCCAGACTGTGACGGCTGAGGAGGCGGATGCCTATTTCGCGACGCGGGCCAAGGACAGTCAGATAGGGGCGTGGGCCTCGGAACAGTCCCGGCCGATGCAGGGGCGGTTCGAGCTTGAGAAGCGGATCGCGGGGTTTGCCGTGAAATACGGGCTGGGCAAGACGCCGCGGCCGCCGCACTGGATCGGCTGGCGCGTGATCCCGACCCGCATCGAGTTCTGGCGCGATGGTCCATTCCGACTGCACGATCGGCTGGAGTTTACCCGGGCAGGCGCGGGGCAAGCGTGGGCGACTGAACGGCTTTATCCCTGAACACAGCAAGGAGTTGTTGGCGCACGCGTCAACGGTGTGGCAGCATTCCCGAAACGAGTCAGCAAAGCTGGCCTTGGGAGGGAATGAATGGACTTGCTGCAGCGGATTGCTTTGACGGTTGTATTGTCCTGCTGTTCCGAGAGCGCGATAGCGCAGCAGACCCCAAGCCAACAGACGGCGCCGGCGGCTCACACCGAAAGCTGGTGGAACTCGCCATGGGGTGAGGGCGATCGGCTGGGGAACGTCAACAACCTGACGCCTGAAGGCGTGAAGCGGGCGACCGGGCTGGTGAAGACCGGCAAGGTCTATGCGCTGGGCATTCCGACTGCGCCGGAGTCGGCGGCTTACGGGACGCGGCAATATATGGTCGAGCGCCAGCCTGGACCGGATGCGGATTACACGCCGAATGGATCGCAGCGCGTGACTGCTTTCGACGAGAAGATTTCGAGCTCGATGGGCGTGGGCACGCAGATCGATGGCTTCGGGCATCTGGGCGTGGATCACCATTACTATAACGGCATCACCGGCAAGGAGGTCGCGACCACGCGGGCGCTGCAGACGGCGGACATTCCGCCGATCGTGACGCGCGGCGTGCTGATCGACATGACGAAGCACTATCGCAAGCCGATGCTGGAAGTGGGCGACACTTACAATCGCGCCGAGATTGAAGCGGCGATGAGGGCTCAGGGAGTCACTGTCGGCAAGGGCGATGTGGTTCTGTTCCACACCGGCTGGATGGCGGGGAAGATGGTGAGTGACAAGGATCTCTATCGCTCGCAGGAGCCGGGCATTGGAGAAGATGGCGCGATCTTCCTGGCTGATCTCGGCGTGGTGGCGATCGGATCGGATACGGTGGCGCTTGAAGCGCTGCCGTCGCCGCCGGGGAAGACGTTTATCGTTCACCAGACGCTTCTGGCGAAGAAGGGCGTGCATGTGCTCGAGACGATCGACACAAACCAGCTGGCTGAGGATGGGGTGAAGGAGTTTCTGTTCGTGCTCGGGATTCCGCGGATGGTTGGGACGGTGCAGATGGTGATCAACCCGGTTGCGATCAGCTAGTGCCGCTCAGCCTCAAAGAGTTCAACGCGTTTTGCGGCGGGTTGCCGGCGACGACGTTTGTTGAGCAGTGGGGCGGGGCTCAGGTGTGGAAGGTCGGTGGGAAGGTGTTTGCGGTGGCTTGGTTCGAGAAGGGCCATGAGCCGGGGATCACGTTCAAGGTTTCCGATATTGGTTGGGAGGTTCTGAAGGATGCGCCGGGGTGTCGCGGTGCGCCTTACTTTGCTTCGCGTGGGATGAAGTGGATTCAGAGCTATGAGACGCCGGGGCTGAGCAAGGCTGAGCTGAAGGGGTATTTGAAGGTGTCGCATGCGCTTGTGGCGGAGGGGTTGAGCAAGAAGCTGCGGCGGGAGATTGGGGTTTAGGCGCGCGGGGGCGTTCCCGCTGGTGTGCGGGTTTTTTGGATTGAGATTTGCGCGCTGGGGTTAGTTCAGCGCTTTGAAAGCGGACCTTGTTCCGCTTGTTCCGGCAAAGGCCGGGGTACAGGGCTGCTTGTGCAGGCCCTGAGCGCACATCACCCTTGATGCTCTGGGTCCCGACTTGCGTCGGGAGGAGCGGAGATGGGGTGGTGCGAGGTGAGGGAGCGGGCGTGTTGCCCGGTCTCGGTTGCACCAACGGTTGTCATCCCGGCCGAGCGTAGCGAGCGCCGGGAACTATTGATGGGGTGTCGTGCTCTCACGATGGGTCCCGGATAACGCTTCGCGTTTCCGGGATGACAAGCTGGGGTGTGAGCGCGCGGGTAGGCTGTGTCGCTTGCGGCGACGGGGTTTGTTTCCTGATATTGGGTGTCGGTCGCAGCTCTGGGCAGATTCGTAGGCGTGGGCTGTGTGCCAATCACAGGGTCACGGCGGCGGACCATCTGGAGCGTTGAGGCGACGTTCAGCACGAGCATCGCAAGCATGCGCAGCGTCGCATTGATCCAGTGATCAAGCGGCGACGGGGTCCCTAGCCCAATGTGCGCGTGTTTGTGTCGTGTCATGGGTTGGATAATACCCCGGCACGGGGCGCCGTAGATTCTGCGGGGCTCCGTCCCCCAAACTTTCGCGCTAACGCGCTGAGTTTGTTTGGGTCTGGAAAAAACTGTCCTGCGGATTTGTCCCGCTCTATCCTCCAATTCCGGCATTGTAGGGTGCATCAACGATGCACCGCGCCGCCGGCGCCTGCCACGGTGCATCGTTGATGCACCCTACGGTCCTAACCGAGATCCTCGGCACGGGGCCGAGGATGATCGTGGTTGGCGCCCTTGGGTTCCCGCTTTCGCGGGAATGACGATTGAGGGGGTGGTGTGTGGGACGTGGTGCATCGTTGATGCACCCTACGGGTTGGTGTTCGTGGAAATGAACACTTCAAACGCGGGTCATTTTTTCAAATGGAAAGGCCCGCGGTTGTCCGCGGGCCTTGGGGTGTCTGGGGAGGACACTCGTGTCAGGCGATGAATTCGACCTGGATCTGGTCGACGGTGCGGATGGCGCCGGGTTGGAGTTTCGGGGGGGCGCCGACGATGCGGGTTTTGGGGGCGAGGCGCGCGATGGTGGCGAGGGTTTCTTCGAGCTCGACGCGCGCGAGGGCTTCGCCGGCGCAGCGGTGGGCGCCCGCGCCGAAGGCGAGGTGCCAGCGTTGCTGGTCGGTGCGGTGGATGTTGAAGGATTCCGGGTCGGCGTAGACTTCCGGGTCACGCAGGACCGAGAGGATCGAGACCATGAGCACGGCGCCGGCGGGAATGAGATAGCCTTCGATCTCGAGGTCTTTCGTGGTGACGCGCGGGATGCCGGAGACGACGGGCTCGAAGCGCAGACCTTCTTCGGAAGCTTTTTTCTTGAGACCATCCGGGTCAGCGACGAGGGCGGCCCACTGCTCGGGATGTTGCAGGAGCTGATAGAGCGACATGCACATCGAGTTACGCGTCGTGTCGGAGCCGGCGAGGATGAGGCCGACGATTTGCGTCCGGATCTCGATTTCGCTGAGGTCTCCGGATGCGGCGGTGGCGGCGACGTAATCGCTGAGGAAGTCTTCGCGCGGATTGGCGCGGCGGTCGTTCAGGAGCTTGTCGACATAGGCGTTGAACTCGGTGAGCGACTGCTCGATGGCGGCGCGGCGCGAGACATCGACGAAGCCGATGGCTTCAGCCGTGTCGCTGATCCATTTCATGAAGACAGGGAGGTCGGCGCGCGGGATGCCGAGAATGTCGGCGATGATGCGGGCCGGGATCTGGGCGGCGAATTCCTTCAGGAAATCGAACGGCCCCTTGCCGAGATGCTCGTTGATGATTTCGGCGGCGACGGCGACCGCCTTCGGGCGCATCGCTTCCATCAGCTTGAAGGCGAAGGTGCGGGCGACGGGCTGGCGGCGGCGCTGGTGAACGTCGCCATTGGCGAAGAGCATGACCTGCGCGATGAAATCGAAGATCGGGCCATCGAAGATGCCCTGCATCATCTTCATCTCGGTTTCGAGCTGGCGCGTGTTTTCCGGCGAGACGATGTCGTCGACCATGCGGGCGTGCAGACCCATCACCATCGAGCCCATGCCCATCGGCACTTTCACCAGCGGCGTCTTCTCGCGCAGATCGCGGAAGAGTTCGTAGGACGAGGCGTGCGGGTCCTGCAGATCCCAGTCGAGAACCGGGATGTCGGCGTAGGATTTGAGGGCGGCGGTTGCGGTCGCGGTATCGGCCATGGGGAGGCTCCAGCGTGCTTGACAGTGTCTAGTTATCGGAAACTGGGCGGTTTGTACAGTCGTTATCTGGAGTTTTCGCGGGCTGAGGCGAGGGGTCGCGGCTTGCGTGGCGTCAGGTGGAGCGTCAGCATTGCGAGCAGCATGAATCGATGAGGTTGAGAATGATGGATCGCCGCGCGGCTCTGATGGGGCTTGGGATGGCGGCGGGCGTTGTCGCGCTGTCGAAGACGACGACGGCGCAGGCGGCGCCGGCGCCGTTGAAGAAGCCGCCGCGGCTGAAGCTGGGCGACACGGTGGGGCTGATCGTGCCGGCGAGCCCGCTGGGCGATCATTTCGACATGGATCTCGTGAAGGAGAACATCGTCGCGATGGGGCTGAAGCCGAAGCTGGGCAAGCATGTGCTCGACAAGGCTGGCTATTTCGCAGGCGAGGACAAGGCGCGGGCGGACGATCTCAACGCGATGTTTGCGGACCGCGATGTGAAGGCGGTGTTCTGCGTGCGCGGCGGATGGGGATGCGCGCGGATACTGCCGTACATCGACTGGAATGTGGTGAAGGCCAATCCGAAGCTGCTGCTCGGCTATAGCGACATCACGGCGTTGCACATGTCGTTCGCGGCGAAGGCGGGGTTCGGTACGGTGCACGGGCCGAATGCGAACAGCGCGTGGGGCAAGCTGTCGTGGGAGAATTTCAGGGCGATCGCGTTTGATGGCGCGATGCCGAGCTACGCCAATCCGGTGCGGACGGATGACCGGCTGGTGCAGCGCGCGGGGCGGATCAAGACGCTGCGTGGCGGCAAGGCGCGGGGGCGGCTGCTGGGCGGGAATCTCACCGTGCTGACGGCGTTGATGGGGACGCCCTATCTGCCGGACTTCGAGGGGGCGATCCTGTTCCTCGAGGATGTGGATGAGGCGGAGTACCGGATCGACCGGATGCTGACGACGTTGTCGCTGGGCGGCGTGTTGTCGAAGCTGGCGGGCGTGGTGTTCGGGCAGTGCACGGATTGCCGGGCGTCGGATGGATCGACGAGCGCTTACACGTTGTTGGAGGTGCTGGAGCAGCACTTCAAGCCGCTGGGCGTGCCGGTGTTCCAGGGACTGGAGTTCGGGCACATCGACAATCAGTTCAGCCTGCCGCTGGGCGTGCAGGCCGAGATGGATGCTGATGCTGGGACGCTGAGGCTGCTGGAAGCGGCAGTTTCATAAGCTGAAACGTTTCGCCTGCTGAAATTTCGCCCGCTCCTGGCGCGCGGGGACCACCACACGCGCCAGAAGCGGGCTTACGCGCGTCCTTTGAGACGCTGTCTTCGACAGCTCCTCAGGATGAGAGCGCGCGCATCTCAATTCGTTGGTGGTCGTTCTGACCCCTGAAGCAATTCGGCCCGGTCTTTCGACCGGGCCGTTGCTTGTCTTAGTTGGCTTCGACGAGGCCGTGTTCGCGTGCGGCTTCCCGCATCGCTTTTTGCAGCTTCTCGAAGGCCCTGACCTCGATCTGGCGGATACGCTCGCGGCTGACATTGTATTCAACCGAGAGGTCTTCCAGCGTGGTCGGTTCTTCTTTCAGGCGCCGCTCGGTGATGATGTGGCGCTCACGTTCGTTGAGCGACTCCATCGCGCGTTCGAGCAGCGTCATGCGGGCCGAGAACTCGTCGTTGTTGGCCACGGTTTCGGCTTGGCCCGGCGTGTCGTCGGCGATCCAGTCCTGCCATTCGGCTTCGCCGTCCATGCCGCCGATCGGGGCATTGAGCGAGGCGTCGCCACCGGCAGACATGCGGCGGTTCATCGAGGTGACTTCTTCTTCCGTCACGCCGAGGCGCCTGGAAATTTCAGCCACGTTCTCCGGGCGCAGGTCGCCTTCTTCAAGGGCGGAGATTTCGCCCTTGAGGCGGCGCAGGTTGAAGAAGAGCTTCTTCTGCGCGGCGGTGGTGCCGAGCTTCACCAGCGACCACGAGCGCAGGATGTATTCCTGGATCGAGGCGCGAATCCACCACATGGCGTAAGTCGCCAGGCGGAAGCCCTTGTCCGGGTCGAACTTCTTCACGGCCTGCATGAGACCGACGTTGCCCTCGGAGATGACCTCGCCCATGGGCAGGCCATAGCCGCGGTAGCCCATCGCGATCTTCGCCACGAGGCGGAGGTGCGAGGTGACCATCTTCTCGGCGGCTTCACCGTCCTGGTGTTGCGCCCAGCGCTGGGCGAGCATGAACTCTTCGTTCTTCTCGAGCAGCGGGAATTTG
>DAINAT010000044.1:0-24877 GCA_036733305.1 Hyphomonadaceae bacterium | reverse complement strand
ATCTGAGAGCCTGCGAGATCGCAGGCGTCCGCGCGAAGATCACCAGCTTCAAGCCCGACTACTCGCACACCAGCAGCAGCGCCGACCTCATCAAGCTCTGGCGCTCGTTCCTCCGCCTCGTCGCGAAGTTCGACGACTATGAGCGCTATGCCGTAAAGCGCGCAGAACGCCTCAAGCGCGAAGACACCACCATCCCTCCGTCGCTGCGCGACAGCCCCCTCCGTCTCGATGCTCCGCATCGAGCCACCTCCCCCGGCTTCGCCGGTGGAGGACCAACAACGCACACCGACCTCGAAGTCCTCCCTCGCCAAAGGCGGGGGAGGTGGATTGCGCGCCCTTGCGCGCAAGACGGAGGGGGCTGCGCGCTCGCGCGCGGACCTCCCTCACGTCACGCGATTGCCAACTGAATATTGCCCCGGAAGCGCCAGCTTCCGAGGCCGCACCCGCACGCCCGATCAGTTCGGCTTCGTGCTCTTGTCGCCATCAACCGCATCCGCGATCGAATCCGCGGCATCCTTCCGCTCCGTGCCAATCGTCTTGTCGATCGCCTCGCCCGCCTTCTCGAACGCGCCATCGCCCGGTTTGGCCTTGCCATCGCCGACCTTCTCGATCGCCGTGTCGATGTCCTCGCCGGCCTTCTCGCAGGCAGCCAGACCACCCAAGCCAAGAACTGCACAAGCCATAACCACGGATTTCATCATCAACGTCTCCCTTCATGTGACGCTTTCGCGCCAGTCCTGGAGCCATCAACGTCCGAGTTTCAGTATCGTTGCCCGTATTTATCGCAATGTCCGGGCCCCAGCCTTCCAGCATTCCCGCCCGTCAAACCGCGATGGCCCGATGGCCGAAGATGCGAAGCAGGCGCGCACCGTAATGTGCGAGAAGGATGCGAGGTTGACGGTAACCGCAGGCAGCGGTCACTCTGCCCCCGGAATCGCGGCTCCCGATGGGCGGGGCCAGGGAATACGCCATGCTCTGGATGACAATCCTCAAGGCCGTCGGCACGCTCGCCGTCGTCGTCCTGATCTCGGAAATCCAGAAGCGCTCCAACGTGATGGGCGCCGCGATCGCTGCCCTCCCGTTGATGACAATGCTGGTCGTCTTCAATCTCGCGACCGACCCCAAGGCCGGCACGGGTCAGGCCAATCTGTTCGCCAACACAACCTTCCTTCTCTTCTGGCCGGGCATCACCTTCTTCATCCTGCTGCCTGTCCTCCAGAAATTCGGCCTGTCCTTCTGGTGGTCGTTCGGCGTCGGCGTCGTGCTCACCTTCGTCGTGACGCTGGCCGCAATCGCAGGCCTGCGCGCAATCGGCGTGAAGATCGATTGATGCTGGGCAAAGGCTTCGAAAAGGGGTTGCGGCTCGCGATTTTCGTCGCATTCGTCAGCGTCGTCGTGATCGCACCGCTGATCGGTGTCTACGCGATCTCGCCCGTCATGTTCGTGTGGGGAATCCAGCCCTATCCCCTGGCCGTGGCGCTCAGCGTCATGCTGGCCGAAGCCCTCGGGATCGCCGCAGCACTGATCCTCGTGCGCCGCGCCCGGAAGTGATGACGGGATGCTTGCCGAAGAAGGGCCGGCGCGTAAGCTCCCCTTAGGGAGAAACACCATGGCCGATACGGCAACGAAAACCTACGAAGACATCCTCTATCGCGTCGAAGACGGCGTCGCCGTCGTCACCCTCAACCGTCCCGACAAGCTCAACGCCTGGCGCGACGAGATGGACCGCGATGTCCGCGCCGCCATGCGCGTCGCCGCAGACGATCCCGCCGTGAAGGTCATCATCCTCACCGGCGCCGGCAAAGGCTTCTGCGCCGGAGCCGACATGAACATGCTCCAGACCATCCAGTCCAGCGACGCAGGCACGTCCCGCTCTGTCATCAACGCGCTCGAACCGTGGGACAAGGCTTCGAACTCCAACTTCCAGAAACAGTATTCCTGGTTCCCCGCTGTCCAGAAGCCGATCATCGCCGGCATCAACGGAGCCGCCGCAGGCCTCGGCCTCATCATGTCGCTCTATTGCGACATCCGCTTCGCCGCCGACACCGCCAAGTTCACCACCGCCTTCTCCCGCCGCGGCCTCGTCGCGGAGCACGGCATCTCCTGGCTGCTCCCCCGCCTGATCGGCTTCGCCAACGCCGCTGACCTTCTCTACTCGTCCCGCGTGATCAAGGCCGACGAAGCCCACCGCATCGGCCTGATCAGCCGCGTCATCCCCGCCGCCGATTTCGAGCGCGAGCTCATGGCCTACGCGAAGATGCTCGCCACCGAGGTCAGCCCTCGCTCGCTCCGCGAAATGAAGCGCGAGATCTGGAACGCCCAGTTCCAATCCCTCGGCGACGCCATCGAAGCCGCCAACGGCGACATGCCCGCCAGCTTCAGGTCAGAAGACTTCAAGGAAGGCATCGCCCACTTCGTCGAGAAGCGTGACCCAAAATTCACGGGTCGCTAGCCCTCCCTGGGCTTGATCCGGAACCTATATGGAACGGGCGCGTCTAGCAGAGTCGCAACCGCCGGGATCATGCATGGCCAGCCCAGACCTCTCGAACAAGACCATTCTCGTCGTCGAGGATGAGTTCTTCATCGGCTCGAACCTGGAGCAGATCCTCCAGGGAGCGGGAGCGAACACGGTCCTGATCAACAATGCGGAGGACGCACTCAAGAATATCTACAAGACCAAGTTCGACGCCGTGATCCTGGACGTCCACCTGCAGGATGGCAGCACCTATCCCGTCGCCGACGAGCTGCGCCGGAAGTCCACGCCCTTCCTGTTCCTGAGCGGCTATCTCACGATCCGCGAGGGCTATGCCGACATCCCGTTCCTGGACAAGCCGTTCACCGACGACACCGTCCTCAACGGCGTGAGCGCCCTGCTCCGCCAACCAACGGCTCAGGTTTAAGCAGCTTCAGGTCATTCCACTCCCGTTCATAATCGCCCATATACTGGGTAGGTTAGGGAGGACTAACCCATGAGCGCTGCACGCTCCGACATCAAAACCTATCCGCGCCGCAACCGGCGCCTCGCGATCCTCGTTGCCGCCGTTTCCGCCAGCGCCCTGCTCGGCGCCTGCGAAGTCGGCCCGACCCCTGCCGAGATCGCGCAGATGGAATGGCAGACCGCCGCCCGCCTCGACACTCCCCCCGCCTATGAAGCTTACCTGCGCATGTACCCCGCCGGCGAGTTCAACACCTCCGCTCGCCAGCGCATCGAAGAGCTGCGCATTCAGGAAAACGTCGCCTATCAAGCCGCGCGTAAAATCGACAACGAAGACGCCTATGTCAGTTATCTCGCCCGTTTCCCGTGGGGCGTGAACGCGACCGAGGCCGACGCCCGCCGCGCAACGCTCGCCGCCCCGCGCCTTGCCGCCGAAGAAAGCCGCGCCTGGCAGGACGTCCGCAAATCGGACCGCATCGAGGTCTACGAGAAATTCCTCGCCGACTGGCCACGTGGCGCACACGCCGCGGAAGCCGGCACGAAGCTCGACGCCATGTGGCGCACCGATCAGGGCGCGTTCGTCCGCGCCATGCGCTCGGGCTCGCCGGGTGAGATCCAGGCCTTCATGCAAGCATGGCCGCGCTCGATCTACATCGAAGACGCCCGCCGCGAGCTCGACATCATCCGCGTCCGCGATGACGAAGCGTGGCGCCGCGCCCTCGCCGACAACTCGATCAATGGCTACGACTTCTATCTGTCCAGCCAGCCCTTCGGCCGCTGGCGCATCGAAGCTTCGCGTTCGATGGAAGACCTGCGCGAGCGCGACTACCGCGCCTGGCAATACGCCGCCGCGATCGATCAGATCTGGGCCTACGAAAACTATCGCAGCTCCTATCCGTGGGGCGGCTGGTATGACTCGGCCTTCTACCGGATCGACTGGATTCGCGGCGGCCGCGACTACTATCGCTGGGACAACCGCTGGAACTATCAGTGGGATCGTGGTTGGCGCTGGGGCGACGGGCATAACTATGACCGCCCGCCCAGCGGCCCGCGCCCCGGCGGCGGCGGTGGACGTCCCGATCGCGACGACCGGAACACCTACCCGCCGCTGTTCAGCGGTCAGAAGAATGATGGCGCACCCCCGCCCTCGCCCCCTCCGCCGCCATCCGGTGGACAAACCTCACCGCCCTTGTTCAGCGGCCAGGGTGGAGACCGGTCGAGCGGAGGCCAGACCGGCGGGAATCGCTTCGCCACGCCGCCACCGGCCGCCGAGCAGCCGCGCAGCTATTCGCCCGCCGCGTCGCCACCCCCGCCGCCGCCTCCACCGCCGCCGCCTGCACCGTCCAACCCGCGCGTGGGCCGGTTTGGCGAACGGCCGACGGATCAGAGGGCCGAATAGGCTGGCTTCCCGGCCACGCGTGACGACAAAACGCCCGTGAACGGGTATGATCCCCCGGATTCGGCTCCGGATTTTTCTCCGAAGCCGTGACGGGCGCTGGGTTGCCGCTATTTCATTGTGAACATGGGCGTCTGCGCCCTACCTCCCAACGTGGGAAGGTCAGCGCAGACAGGCGCCTAACCTCAAGGCGGGGCCCGGAAGAGGCTGGCGGGATCTGAATATGACGACCGACACTCCAGATCCGACTCCGCCCCGTCCGACCTTGTCGTACGAAAATCATGCGAGTCCGCCTGAGCGCGCCGCTCCCAGCCTGCTCATGCGCTTCGGCCCGCCGATCCTGAAAATCGTCGGCACGGGCGCGGCTGTCGGCCTCGTGACCCTGGCCCTGCTCTGGAACACGCTGTTCGCGCAGATGCCGTCCCTGCCGGACAAGGCCGCGCTCTGGACGCTCAACCGGGAACCCGCCATCGAGTTCATCGACGCAAAGGGTGAGACGATTGCCGTCCGCGGTCCGCGCTATGGCCGCGCGGTGAAGGCCACCGAACTGCCCCGCTATGTCGTGGATGCCTTCATCGGCGCCGAAGACCGCCGCTTCCGCGAGCATACTGGCGTCGACATGTGGGCCATCGTCCGCGCCTTCCTCGCCAACGCCCGCGCCGGCCGCACGGTCGAGGGCGCATCGACCATCACGCAGCAGCTCGTGAAGAACCTGTTCCTCACGCCAGACCAGACGCTGAAACGGAAGGCACAGGAAGCCCGCCTCGCCGGCGACCTTGAACGCTTGCTGACCAAGGACGAGATCCTCGATCTCTATCTCAACCGCATCTATCTCGGCGCCGGCGCCTATGGCCTCGACGCCGCCGCCCACACCTATTTCGGCAAGGCGCCAGCCGACCTGACGCTGGCCGAGTCCGCCATGTTGGCCTCCTTCCCGAAAGCGCCGACGCGCTTTGCCAATCAGGTACAAACCGCCCGCGCCAAGGACCGCCAGCACTACGTGCTCGATCAGATGGTCGAAGCCGGCTTCATCTCTCAGCCGCAGGCCGACGAGGCCTTGGCGCAGCAGCTGGTGTTCGCGAAGTCCGACAATGACAGCTTCACCGGTCACGCCCTCGATTACGCCATCGAGCGCGTCCACGAAGTCCTGCCAAACCCGCCACCAGATCTCGTCATCAAGCTCTCGCTCGACGTCACCTTGCAACAGGCTGCGCAGAAGGCTGTCGAGGACGGCCTCACCACCATGGGCAAGGATCGCCACGCGTCGGAAGGCGCAGCGCTCCTGATCGACGTCAACGGCGCAATCCGCGCGATGGTTGGTGGTCGTGACTACCTGAAGTCGCAGTTCAACCGGGCAACGCAGGCCCGCAGGCAGCCGGGCTCCTCGTTCAAGATGTTCGTCTACGCCGCCGCGCTCGAAGACGGCATGACGCCCGGCACCGTGCGCTTCGACATGCCCATCACCATCGGCTCCTGGCGTCCGCGCAACTATGGCGGCGAATATCGTGGGCCGGTGACACTCTCGGAAGCGCTGGCTGCATCGCTGAACACGGTCGCGGCCCAGATCGGCAATGAGATCGGCGTCGACAAGGTGACGGCGCTCGCCCACGAGTTCGGTGTGAAGTCGGTGCTGCACAACTATCCGTCGATCACGCTCGGCTCCGATGAAGTCACGCTGCTCGACATGACGACGGGCTTCGGCGTGCTGGCCAAGGGCGGCCTGCAGATGTCGCCCTACATCATTGAGGAAATCCGCAACTCGAAGGGCGACCTGCTCTATTCGAACCCTGTCGTGAACTCGCCTCGCATCTATCCGGAAAACCTCGCCGCCGACATGAACTCCATGCTCAGCCGTGTGGTCGTTTCGGGCACAGGCGGCGCGGCCCGTATTCCGGGCTGGGACGTAGCCGGCAAGACCGGCACCAGCCAGGAATGGCGCGACGCCTGGTTCCTTGGCTACACCACCCGCTATGTCGGCGGCGTCTGGGTCGGCAATGACGACGACAGACCGATGGCCAAGATCACCGGCGGCGAAATGTCAGCCCGCATCTGGGCGGACATGATGAAGGTCGCGCTGAAGGATATTCCGCCGGAACCCCTGCCGGGCGCGAAGCAGGCCGAGGAATATCTTTCGAGCGAGGCTCAGGAGCGCCTCAACTTCTATCGCCGCCTCGCCAGCGCATTCTCCTCGGTCGAAGCCCGCGGCGGCGGCTGACGATACTGGCCTATCGGTCGGCTGATCCGGCTTGACCTAGCGCCCGGTATCGGGTCCATGCGCGGCATGGCCGGACCTCCTATTGCTGTTCTTCGCGGCGTGAAACTCACGCTTGGCGCGACCCCCCTGTTTTCGGGCGTCGATCTCCAGCTTGCCCGTGGCGAGCGGATGGCGCTGGTCGGCCGCAACGGGGCCGGCAAGTCCACCCTGATGCGCATCCTTGCCCGCGCGCTTGAGCCAGACGCCGGCGAGGTCTTCATGCAGCCAGGCGTCGACGCCCGCCACCTGCTGCAGGAGCCGGACTTTACCGGCTTCTCGACGGCTATCGAATATGTAAGCGAAGGGCTGGACGACGATTTGCTCTATCGCGCCGAGACGGAGCTTTTGTCCTGGGGCGTGCCGCAGGAACTCGACCTCAAGAAGGCTTCCGGGGGACAGGCTCGCCGCATCGCGCTGGCCCACGCCTTCGCGCACGACCCCGACGTGCTGCTGCTCGACGAGCCGACCAACCACCTCGATGTCCCCGCAATCGAACTGCTGGAAGAAGAACTGAAAGCCTTCCGCGGCGCCGTGCTGATCGTCAGCCACGACCGCCGCTTCCTCGAAAACGTCTCGACCTCCGTCGCCTGGCTGCGCCAGGGCACGGTCCACACCCTGGGCAAGGGCTACGCCGCCTTCGAGGAATGGGCCGAGACCGTTGAAGCCGACGAAGAAAAAGCGCTCGACAAGCTCAACGTCCAGCTCAAGGCCGAAGAACGCTGGATGGCCCGTGGCGTCACCGCCCGCCGCCGCCGCAATATGGGCCGCGTGCGCAAGCTGCACGAAATGCGCGACGAGAAGAAGGAACGCCGCATCGCGCTCAACCAGGCCGCCAGCACGGCGAACCTCGGCATCGATGCGGGCCAGCAGTCCGGCCGCCTCGTGATCGAGGCCAAGGGCCTGACCAAGACATTCCAGACGCCCGATGGCCCTCTACCCATCGTGGACGACCTCAACCTGCGCGTCATGCGCGGCGATCGCCTCGGCATCATCGGGCCGAACGGCGCAGGCAAGACGACACTGCTGAAGCTGCTGCTCGGCCAGATCGAGCCCGACGCAGGCACGCTGCGCCTCGCGAAAACGCTCGACATCGCCTATCTCGATCAGACCCGCGCCACCCTTAAACCGGAAGTCACGCTGTGGGACACGCTGACCCCGCTTGGCGGCGACCAGGTCATGGTCCGCGGCCATCCGCGCCACGTCGCGGCGTACGCCAAGGACTTCCTGTTCGAGTCCCGCCAGCTTCACCAGCCCGTCCAGGCGCTCTCCGGCGGTGAACGCAACCGGCTGACGCTGGCCATGGCGCTGGCCAAGCCGTCCAACCTGCTGATCCTCGACGAACCGACCAACGACCTCGACATCGAGACGCTGGACCTGCTCGAAGACATGCTGAGCGAATACGAAGGCACGCTGCTGCTGGTCAGCCACGACCGCGCCTTCGTCGACAACGTCGTCACCTCGATCCTGACGCCCGAGGGCAAGGGCCAGTGGCTCGAAACGCCGGGCGGCTATGGCGATTACATATCGCAGAAGAAATCCGGAGGCGTCGCCTTCCGCTCGTCCGCACTCGAAACGTCGTCCAAGGCTCCGCAGAAGGCAGCTGCCGGAAAATCCAATGCGCCCGCCGCCAAGCTCAGCTTCAAGGACCAGCACCGCCTGACCGAGCTCAATCGCCTCATGCCGGAGCGGCAGAAGGAGATCACGGACCTTGAGGATGCCATGGCAGACAGCGCCATGTTCACCAAAGATCCGAAAGGTTTCCAGACCCGCGCCAACCGCCTCACCGCCGCTCGGGCCGAGCTGGAAATTTACGAAGAAGAATGGCTTGCCCTAGAGGAAAAGCGAGACGCGCTGGGCCGCTGAATCAGGCAAAAACCCCAGCAGTTGCGACGTTCCAACGCGCTCATCCGATTAATTCCGCGCACCAAACAAGCGTTTCCTTAACTGCCATAGAGTAAATCTGAACCTGCCCGAGGGAGATCCGGCATGGCGGGAAACGCTAACAATTTTGCGCTTTTGCTCGACCTCGCGAAAGAGGGTTCGAGCGAGAAGCGCCGCGAGCTGTTGCGTCAGATTACGGACGTCTTCCTGGCTGATCCGCCGGAACGCTCCGATCGCGAGTCCATGCTGTTCGACGAGATCGTCGGCGCAGTCGCCTCTGACCTCGAAACGCAGGTCCGTATCGAACTCGCGCGCAAAGTCGCTATCAGCAACGTACCTGTGCAGCGCACCGCGCGCCGTCTCGCCATGGACATCATCGAAGTCGCTCGTCCCGTCATTGAGCACTCGAAAGCCCTGACGCAGGAAGACCTTGTCGACGTTATCAACGCGAAGGGCCAGGATCACCTTCTGGCCGTGACCAAGCGTCCGGACATTGGCGAAAGCGTCTCCAGCGCGCTCGTCTCGCGCGGTGAAGACCGCGTCGTCGCCTCGCTGCTCGAAAACCGCACCGCACGACTGAACCGCGAAACCTATGAGCGCGTCGCCGAGCGCGCAGACGCAAACCCGGTTCTACACGCGCCACTGGTTCGCAACGCGCATGTCCCGCTCGACATGCTCAATAGCGTCTATCTCCGCGTTGAGACGAATCTGCGTCGCGAGATCATGCGGAAGTTCCACGGCGTTTCGCCGGCCGAACTGGAAACTGCGTTGGAAGCCAGCCGTAATCACCTTTCAGCCGCCTATGGCGCCCTTCCGGACGATTATCAGGCTGCCAAGGAATACGTGACTGCGCTCGGCAGGATTTCGCCGCTGCAGCCGCCCGTGCTTGTGCGTCTGTTGCGCGAGAACCGTCAGACCGCTTTCCTGCTCGCTTTCGCCCAACTCGTCGACATCGAGTTCGACATCGGCCGCCGCCTGCTCGACTCGAAGGACATCGACGCACTCGCCATGCTGTGCCGTGGCGCAGGCTTCGATCGCGGCCTGTTCGTGACGCTGTGCATCACCATCATGAATGACGGTGGCGGTCTCAGCAAAGCCGAGAAGTATGGCCAGCTCTATGAGCAGGTCCCGGTTGCCGCCGCCCAGCGCGCCCTGCGCTTCTGGAAGGTCCGCGCCAAAGGCGCGACCAGCGCACAAGCGGCCTGAGGCGGCTAGCCAGCCGTCTTCAGTATCTCCCGCATCTTGTCCGACAGGCCATCCAGCGTGAATGGCTTGGTGATCAGGTCCATGCCTGCGTCAAGGAACTGCCCGCGCAACGCAGCTTTCTCTGCATATCCCGTCATGAAGAGGACGCGCAGGTCGGAGCGGAACTGACGCGCGATCTCCGCCAGCTGCCGGCCGTTGATGGACGGCAAGCCGACGTCGGTCAGCAACAAGTCGATTTTCTTGTTGGAACGCAGAATCGGTATCGCATCATACGCGCTCGCTGTCTGGATCACGCCATAGCCCCAGTCGTGCAGCGCCGTCACAACCATCAGGCGCACGGTCGGGTCATCCTCAACGACAAGCACGGTTTCGCCACCGGTCGCTGAACCCTGCCCGCCGCGATCCGCAACGGGGCTGTCGACAACGCTATCGACTGATCGCGGCAGATATAGCGCGACGCGCGTGCCCTTGCCCACTTCGCTTTCAATCCGCACATGCCCGCCGGATTGCTGCACGAAGCCATAAACCATCGACAGTCCCAGACCCGTACCTTGGCCAATCGGCTTGGTGGTGAAGAACGGGTCGAACGCCTTTGCGAGCGTGTCGGCCGACATGCCTTCGCCCGTGTCGGAGACTGCGATCTCGACATAGTCGCCTGGCTCTTCCTCGCTCCCGGGCTTCACATCCGCTTTGGCCAGC
This sequence comes from Hyphomonadaceae bacterium, assembly GCA_036733305.1. Lineage (GTDB taxonomy): Bacteria > Pseudomonadota > Alphaproteobacteria > Caulobacterales > Hyphomonadaceae > UBA7672. Next base: position 14,506 of record DAINAT010000044.1, on the reverse strand, counting down.
GTGGAGTTGGCCATGGTGATGGCCATCCGCCCACCTGATGGCATGGCGTCGCGGGCATTGATGACGAGATTGAGCACCGCATTCTCGAGCTGGTTGGCGTCGGTGAGGCCTGCCCACAAATCCGGCGGGCACGCGACTTCAACCTGGATGTCCTCGCCCAACGTCTGGTTGAGCAGGAAGCGCATGCTCTGGATCAGTTCGCCAATGTCGACGGCGCGCACATCCAACGATTGCTGACGCGAGAATGCGAGCAGGCGGTGGGTCAGCGCAGCCGCGCGCTGCGCTGAGGTAGATGCTGCTGACATCAGCTTGTCGAGGTCCTGCGTCTTGCCGGTTTCAAGCCGCCGCCGCACCAGCGACAGCGCACTGATGATGCCGGTCATCAGGTTGTTGAAATCGTGCGCAATGCCGCCGGTCAGCTGTCCGATCGCCTCCATCTTCTGGCTCTGGCGCAGCTGTTCCTCAGCCTTCATGAGCTCTTTCGTACGCTCGACCACGCGTGTCTCGAGCGAGGCATTGACGTTGGACAGCGCCTCGACCGCGGCTCGCTGATCATCAATGTCGGTGTTCGTGCCAACCCAGCGCGTGATCTCGCCCGTCTCGGTCCTGATCGGAACAGCACGCGCAATGTACCAACGATAAACCCCGTCACTCCTGCGCAGCCGGAACTCGGTCTCATAAATACGCCCCGTGACCAGCGAGTTAGCCCAGCGTTCCATCGCCACGGGCAGATCTTCGGCATGCACGAGGGCTGTCCACCCTACCCCATCCAGAACACCGGCCGAAAGCCCGCTGTAATCATAGACGCGCTGGTTGAACCAGTCGTACAGACCGTCAGGCGTAGCTGTCCAGACGTGGTGCGGCATCGCTTGCGCCAACGAGCGGAACTGGGATTCACTCGCGCGAAGCTTCAGTTCCGCCGACTTCGTCTCCGTGATGTCGGTGAACAGTATCGCGACCAGGTTCGCTCCCGGCATGCCGATCTGGAAAGCGTGCACATCAAACCATCGACCGAGCGCCTCTGCCTGATCTTCGAACCGCACACTCAGGCCCGTGCGTGCGACTTCGCCGTAAAGGTCGAACCAATGCTGTTCATGCGTCGGCGAAAGATCACGCATACGCTTGCCGGTAGCGTTGGAAAGGCCGGTCTGTTGAGCGAATGCGGGATTGGTTTCAATGAAGACATAGTCGATCGCTGTGCCGTCGGCGGCGAACAACACCTGGATGACGCAGAACCCAGCATCGATGGAGTTGAACAGAGTACTGTAGCGCTCTTCACTCTGGCTAAGACCAAGCTCGGCCTCGCGTTGTGGCGTGATGTCGATGGTCGCGCCCGCGAGTGAAATCGCCTTCCCATTCTCGCCAAGGGTTGGCTGTCCCCGCGCCAGCACGTGGCGCAGAATGCCATCGCTGAGCAGGCGATACTCGCAAGCGAAAGGCTGACCGGACGCGAGCGAAGCAGCGATCGCCTCGCCCAGCCTGCCTCGATCTTCCGGATGTACGCCCGCGATGAAATCCGCAATCGGCGCACCAACCGCTGCGCGCGCAGGGTCCACGCCGTAGAACTGCGCGAACCGCGCATCGGCGACGACCTTGTCATCCTTGATCTGCCACTCCCACAGGCCGACAATCTCGGCATTGGACAAGGTGCGTTCAAGCTGCGCCCGTGCGACGGTCATGTCCGTCCACCAGCCTATCGTTGGCCGGCCCAACGCCTGTGGGTGCCGCGACCCCATCGCGGTGATGTGTGCGTCATTGTAGAACGCCACCTGATCCGGGCCCCAGGCCATGTAAGCGGGGGTGGTCGCGTCCAGAATGGCCCTTACAGTTGACGCCAATGCGGGTGGCCAGGTCTCCGGGCGTCCCAGCGTCGAAGACGACCAGTCGATCGCGCGCAGAATTGCGCCCGTTTCGCCACCGCCATCGAGAATTGAACCCGTCATCGCCAACATCCAAGGCGCAACCTAGCCCGCTACGCCCACAACTCAAGAAAGGCGCGACGCGCCCGCCGCAAACACCTGTGATTCTCGCCCGCCGTAAAAATGGGGAACAGCTGGCTCCGATTTTCGGCCCACAGGCGAGATCGAGCCACACCAGCCCAAAAAACTCGCCGAGGCCCCCGTCTGCGCGGGATCAAACAGCAGTTCCCGAATTGCCCCGTATCAACCGCTCGCCTAGTTTTCCGACCCGCGGGGCGTAGAGAGAGTGCATGCCTAACCCTGTCATCCGCTCACAAACGGTGAGCATTGGCGATCTTTTGCGTCTCGGATCGTTCCAACCGGCGAGAGTCCAGCGCGACTATTGCTGGACGGAACGCCAGCAAGCCGGCCTGCTGGAAGACCTGATTGCAGCCTTTGGCGAGTTCGGGCTCGACCCCGAAGTCGAAGAAGACAACGATTCAGCCAACGAGCCCGCAACCGATGCGCCGTTCGAAGTCGCAGAATTCGACAAGGAACTCGAACTGACCGCCCCCTACACATTCGTGGGAACAGTCGTGCTGCACCCTGCCGGCGAGCGGCTGGACATCTATGACGGCCTTCAGCGGGTCACGACCTTCACGGTGATCTTCGCTGTACTGCGCGACATGCTTCAGGCCGAGAAGAATCACCCCGTCCATTCCCTGCTGGCGGATGAGAGCGGCATCTGGCGCCTCAATCTGCTGATGAAGCACAACACGCTGGAATCCGACATTCTCGCGCTCGGCCGCACTGCCAAGCGCCATCGCCCCCATCCCATGCTCACGGATGCATCGGAGCGTCTGCGCGAGTGCGTGCATGTTGCGCGCGGCATGTTCAACGGCTGGAGCCGTCAGCGGCTGAACGCCTTCATCGGCTTCCTGTCGGAGGCCGTGTTGGTGACCGTCACCCGGATCTCGGATCGCCGTATCGCGGCAAAGGCGTTCGTCAGCATCAACTCCGGTGGCCTTCCTCTGAAGCCGGAAGAGATCGTCAAAGGCCAGCTGATCGACCTGTCATCGACCATGCCGAACGCGGACGAAGCTGCCCGCACGATCCTGTTCGCATGGAACTCGATGCAGGAAGAACTTGGCAAGCAGCGCTTCGATGACTTCTTGCGCTCTGTCGACTTCATCGAACGGCGCATGGCGCAATCGACCGACTACGCCATCCAGCTGATGGAACACATCCGCCGCCGCTACCCCGGCCAACAAGGCTACAAGTGGGCCACCGAAACTCTCATCCATTATCTGGCGGCGTTCAAATGGATCTACGAATCTGCTGAGCATGAATGGGCTGTCGGCGTCCACGCCAGCCTGCGCCGCCTGCAGCTTCTGAAATGGGATCAGTGGCGAGCCTACGCCATGCTGGTCTACATGAAGACCCGCGCCGCTGACCTGCCCAAGCGCATCGATGTCCTGGACCGCGTGTGCTTTGCCCTGACCGTGTCGACCCCGGATGCTCGCCGCTGTGCGGAGATGATCGGCAAGCGCGTGGAGCGCTTCGCCAAAGGCACGTTCGGCAAGCAAGGCGGCTTTACGTTCTCGACGCAGCAATATGAGCGCCTGGTGCGACACCTCAGCAGCCCGATCACGGAAGGCGGCCGGCGCTCGACCATCATGCGCTGGATCGAAGCCGCCGCGCACGGCGATCGGGTGCCCAAATACGTGATCGATACGCGCTCATCCGTTGAACACGTCTACCCGCGAAATCCGCAAGATCACTGGCTCGCTTTCGAGAACGGGTTGGAGATCAACCAGCTCGCTACTCTTCGCGAGATGGCGGGCAATCTCTGCATCCTGCCGCAGGACGAGCTGGGCAATGGCCCGTTCGAGGAAAAGCGGAAGGCCTACGCGAAGTTCAAGACAAAATTCGCGAACGATGTGTCCCGGACAAAATACTGGACGCCAGACTCCGTGCGCTATCGCACCAAGAAGCTCACCGACGCCGCGCTGGAATTTCTCGCGCTCGAAATTTCCAACAACTAGGGCGGCATCCGGCCCGTGAGAGCCGGATGCCTCTGGTCACCTAGAACGTAGCGTTGAGCGACACCCAGAGCCGGCGCGGCTCCTGGTTGTTGGTGTACTCAGGCGCGTACTGCACCGGCGTGCCGTATGGCAGCAGGCTGACGAAGTCCGTGTCCATCAGGTTGTAGATCGTCGCGCCGAGCGTGAGGTTGTCGTTCAGCTTGTACGAGCCACCGATGTGGAACAGGGAGTAGGGTTCGAAGTCGCCCAGCGCCGTGCGGGCAGCACCAACGCCGCGGAAGCGTTCGCTGCGAAGTTCGCCGCGCAGCCACACGTTCAGCAACTCCGTCACTTCCCAGCGCAATGCGCCGTTGAGCATGTGCTCCGGCGTATTGGTGAGCGGGAGCCCTCTGGATGCGCCGCTCTTCTGCTCGCTGTCGGTATAGGTGTAGTTGCCGGTCAGCGTGAGGTTGTCCGCAAAGCGCCAGTTCATCGACGCCTCGAAGCCGCGGGTTTCGGCTTCATCGATGTTCACGCTCTGGCCAAAGGTCGCGAAGGTCGGCCAGAAGCCAACATCGACGCAGCCCGTCTTCGAATAGTTTCCGGCGGTGTAGTTTGCCTGTGTGACGCCGAACGTGCAGTTCGTCACCGGCTCGCCGGTCGCGATCTTGTCCTCGAACGTGTTGTTGAAGATCGTGATGTCTGCGCGGAAGTTGCTGCGGTTGTCGTAGAACACTGCAATCTCTGCGGATGTCGATGTCTCCGGCGTCAGTGTCGGCGTGCCAAGCAGCGGCAGGCGCCCCTGGTTGCCGAAGCCGTTGATGCCTTCCGCCAGCTGCTCAAGACGCGGCGTCTTGAAGCCCTGGCTCACGCCGCCTTTCAGCGTCCAGTTGTCGTTGAGGTTCCACACGGCATACGCGCGCGGGCTCAGGTGCTCGCCGAAAGCCGAGTGATCATCATAGCGTGCGCCCAGCGTAACGGCGAACGTCTCGGTGAAGCGCCACTCATCTTCGGCGAACAGCGCCCATTGCTGGTGCTCGAACGCCACCGGGGCGACGCCATCCATCATCTCGGCATCCCAGTATTGACCGCCGACGGTGAAGGTATGGTTCTCCCACTGCGAATTGAACTTGGTGTCGAAGACAGTGTTCTGGGACTCAAGCTTGCGCGGCCCGCCAGCGCCCGCAACGCCGTTCGGAATGATCCGCCCGATCGTTTCGGTCTGGTTGTAGGACAGGTTCGACTCAAGCGAACCGAAGCCCAGCCGCCAGTTGTGAGCCAGCGCTGCCTGATGACGCTTGAACTCCAGCGCATCGCCATAGCCGCCCGCCGTGGTGTTCGTGCCCATCTGACCGGTCGAGTTGTCGTACCACTGGGTGGACGTATCGGCGTCAAGCCACAGGTCATGATCGGCATGAGGGGTAAAGTTCAGGCGTCCGCCCAGCGACCAGATCTCGTTCTTGGTCGAGGAGCGACCAAAGCCGGTGACCGGCGCCTCCACGCCACCCGCAGCTTCATAAGTCAGCTTCGAGGCTTCACGCGTCGAATAGTTGCCACGGACGGCAAGGCCCAGCAGGTCCGTTACGATCGGGCCGTTGGCGTAGGCATTCGCGCCGTAGATATTGCCGAACTCATCATCGCCCTGCAGCGTTGCATCCGCGCCAAACGAGCCACCCCAGGTCTCGCCGACCTTGCGCGTGATGATGTTTACCACGCCGCCCATCGCGTCGGAGCCGTACAGCGTCGACATCGGCCCGCGCACCACTTCGATCCGCTCAATCGCCGAAACCGGCGGCATGAAGCTGGTCGATGTCTCGCCAAAGCCGTTCGGCGTCACGCTGCCGGCCGTGTTCTGGCGGCGTCCGTCGATCAGAACGAGCGTGTAGTCTGAGCCCATCCCCCTGATGTTGATCGTCTGGCCACCCGTCTTGCCGACCGAGTCGCCAACATCGACGCCCTCGAGCGTCCCCAGAATATCCGTGAGCGACGTGGCGCGGTTCTCTTCGATCTCTGCGCGCGTCACGACGCTGATCGAGGCCGGCGCCTGTTCGATCTTCTGCTCGTAACCAGCGGCCGTAATGACGACGACATCTTCCGTTGATGCCGGGGCCAATTGCGGCCCCGCTTCCTGAGCATGCGCCGCCAGCGCCAGCGACGAACTCGTCGCCATGAGAATCCCAAGAACTGCACTACGTCCCGTCATCTATCCGTCTCCCGAGTGAATACCGGGAGCCCGTAAAGCGTTCGGCTACAAATTGCGAATAACTATCATGTGCATTCTGTGCGTAAAATTGTCGCGAGAAATCAAGGCTATTGTGTAAGGCGCATTACATTGCGCCTCAAGTCGCGCTTTCCAGGCGCTCGGACGCGCCTGCTCCCGACCATCTCTCAGCCCGCCCGTAGCACGTGAAGCCACTATCCTTGTCGCCACGACAGCCGCCCGCTGCCGGGTCGGCTACGCGTACACGGACGCGCGGAGAACGATGCCAACAGGTCGCGCATACATTGATGATGCGACGCTCAGCATTTCGCCTGTGCCGATCCCCAAAATTCAGACGATTATTCACGGGCAAGAGCCGCCCGAATGTCGTGCGGGAGTTACTGTCTGAAATTCGAATACGCGCGGAATCCCCCCGTTCATCCTCGCGCGCTATCCAGATCGCGAACTGAAGATGACGGCGTGGCCCATAGCACTCGTCAGAGTGCTTACCTTGATCATGGATGCATGACCGATCAGCGTGAAACCGCGACGCTGGCCAGACGATACGACGGCCCCTAGTCTCGTTCCAGATCCGCGCGCGAAACATGACGCGTGGGCAAGGGGAGACATCGTTGAAGCTCATCGGAACACTTGCGCTCGCATTTACGCTGGCCGCCGCCACGCAAGGCTGCACCACGTCGCCGCAACAGTCTGTAGCTGCATCCGAAGCGCCAAAAATCGTGATCTACCACGCCGAGGGCCGGCGCTCGGAGCGCATCGTCTGGCTGTGCGAGGAACTCGGCCTTCCCTACGAACTGAAATACCGCCGCGGTGATGTCGCCGGCTCGTTTGAAGACATCTATGCCGTGAACCCCGGCATGCGGGTTGCGCCCACCGTTTTCTACAATGGCGAGCTGCTGGTCGAATCCGGCGCGATCATGCAATTCATCCTTGACCGCAATGGCCACGGCAATCTGGTCCCGCCGGTGAACTCGCCGGACTACGCGACCTATCTTCGCTTCATGCATTACGCCGAAGGCACGCTCGCTTCAGATGTGATTGCAGACTACCGCACAGCCCGCGCCACCGACAACAAAGCGCCGCGTGGCGAAAAGGAAACCGACGGCCAGCGCGCCATGCGATTTGCTGATGACCACCTCGCCAAACATCCCTGGTTCGGCGGCTCGCAGTTCACGGCAGCCGACATCATGATGGTGTTCCCGATCAGCTACGCCATCCGCATGAACGTCGCCGACCCGGCCAAATACCCGCACATCGCCGAATGGAGCGCGCGCGTCGAACAACGTCCCGCTTTCAAACGCATGATCGCCGCAGCCCGTCCCGACGGCCGCGTAGCGCCCCCGCCATCGCTGATCCTTCCTTAAGCGATTGATCAGCGGCGCTGCATTGGCAATATGACGACAAACATATTATGTCGGTCGTAGCCCGAACTCTGGTTGCCGGAAAGAGACTAGCCATGCCGGCGCCGCTTGTCGCAAAGCCCGTGAACACACGCGCCGCGCTGATCGTACTGTTTCTCGGCAATATCTTCATCGGTTCCGGCGTCCTGGCTCCTGCGGCGATGATCAACACGATGACGGTGGATCTGGGCGTCAGCTCCGTCGCCATCGGCGCGCTGATCGGCTGGGGAGCCGTCGTGCTTTGTATCGGCGCCCCGGCATTCGGCTTCTTCACCAATCAGGTCGACCGCCGCACGCTTCTCGCCGCGTCGCTGCTCCTCTATGCCGTCGGCCACTTCGCCTCAGCTTTCGCGCCAGACTACACCAGCCTGTTCATCATCCGCCTCGCCATGATCAGCGGCGCAGCTATTTTCACCCCACAAGCCGCCAGCGCCGTCGCGCTGATGATGCCCGAGGAACGTCGCTCAAGCGCGGTTGCAACCGTCTTCATGGGCTGGGCCGTCGCCACGGCCGTCGTCATCCCGCTGACCAGCATCCTCGCCGAAATCATGGACTGGCGCTTGATATACGGTGCGCTGGGCGCAGGATCGCTGCTCGCCGCAATCGGCGTCCTCGTGGCGCTCCCCGCGAATCTCTACCCCGCGCGCATGTCGCTCAGCACCTGGGGAGAGGTGATCCGCCGACCGGCCATTCTCATGCTTCTCCTCGCCACCAGCCTGCAGATCACCGGCCAGTTCGTGCTCTTCCCCTATCTCGCCGCCGAGATGCGCCGCGCCAGCAATGCCGATCCATCCGCAGTAGCGCTGGCGCTAGGGTTCTATGGCGCTGCTGGCCTTTTTGGTTCAATTGTCGCTGCAAGGACAGTCAACTCGCTCGGCGCCGCACGCACGCACATGATCTGCGTCGCTATCATGGCGTCCGGGCTTCTCGGATGGTCACTCTTCGCCTCGTCGCCCGCTCCCGCCATCGCCAGCTGTTTCGTCTGGGGCCTCGGCTTCGGCGCCGGCGTCGCGATGCAGCAGGCTCGCCTCATAACGGTGGCGCCCGCGCTCGCATCCGCCTCAGTCGCGCTGAACACGTCTGTGCTTTATCTCGGCCAGGCCGCAGGCTCCGCCATCGGCGGGGACCTCATCACGCGAACCCTGCATCCGCTCATGGGCCCTGCAGGCGCAGCTTTCATGCTGATGGCGCTCGCGGCATCGTGGTGGGCAAGCCGCAAGTTCGCAGCCTAGACGCGCTCTTTGGTCTTGGTGAAGCGGATGGCCGGGTTCTTCTCCGACACGTAACCGACATCCCAAGCGTTCTTCGCCAGATAGACCGGCGCGCCGTCGAGATCCTTCGCCGCCGCGCTGCGATTGCCCTCAAGGAACGCATCGAGCTTCGCCTTGTCGTCACTGGAGATCCAGCGCGCCGCCGCCCATGGGCTCGCCTCGAACAGCACTTCGAGATTGTTCTCCGTCGCGATCCGTTCAGCCATCACTTCGATCTGCAGTTGACCCACGGCGCCAACGATCATGTCCGAGCCAATCTCCGGCGTGAACAACTGCGTCACGCCTTCCTCGGCCAAGCCTTCCAGCGCCTTGCGCAGGTGTTTCGACTTCATTGGGTCTTTCGTACGCACGCGGCGCAGAATCTCAGGCGCGAAGTTCGGAATACCCGCGAACTGCACGTTGCCGCTCTCCGACAACGCATCGCCCACGCGCAGTTGGCCGTGGTTCGGAATACCGATCACGTCGCCGCCGAACGCCTCATCCGCAATCTCGCGATCCTGCGCCAGGAACATCACCGGCGACGTGATCCCCAGCTGCTTGCCCGCCACAGTCTTCAGGCGCATCCCACGCTGGAACTTGCCCGACACCATGCGGAAGAACGCGATGCGGTCGCGGTGGTTGGGGTCCATGTTCGCCTGGATCTTGAACACGAAGCCGGTGACTTCCTTGTTCTCCGGCCCCACCGGCGTCGGATTGCCCTTCACCTTGGCCTTCTGCACGCGCGGCGCAGGCGCCTCCTGCCAGATCGTATCCAGCAATTCCTTCACGCCGAAATGGCGCAACGCCGATCCGAACACCACCGGCGTCATGTGGCCTTCGCGATAGCTCTGGTGGTCGTACGGCTTGCACACGCCCGCAGCCATCTCGGCCTGCTCGTCAAGCTCGCGCTGCTCGTCCGCGCTCATCATCTCGTCGAAGCGATCCTGCCCGACCCGCTCCGTCTTGAACTCGACCGAACCATCATGCGCCACGATGCGTTGGTAAGTGACGAACTCGCCGTTGCGCAGATCCTTCATCCCGCGCAGACGATCGCCCGACCCTTGCGGCCAGTAGAGCGGGGACGCCGTCATCGCCAGCTTCTGCTCGATCTCGTCGAGCAGCTGGAACGGGTCCTGCGCCTCGCGGTCCATCTTGTTGATGTAGGTGATGATCGGAATGTCCCGCAGGCGGCACACCTCGAACAGCTTCAACGTCTGCGGCTCGATACCCTTCGCGGCGTCCAGCACCATGATGGCCGAGTCCGCCGCCGTCAGCGTGCGATAGGTATCTTCCGAGAAGTCTTCGTGGCCCGGCGTATCCAGCAGGTTGAAGACGCAGTCCTCATACTCGAACGTCATCACCGACGCCGAAACCGAGATGCCGCGATCACGCTCGATCTTCATCCAGTCGGACGTCGTGCGGCGACGCTCGCCCCGCGCCTTCACGGCGCCAGCCATGCGGATCGCGCCACCCGCCAGCAGCAGGTTTTCCGTCAGCGTAGTTTTACCCGCGTCCGGGTGAGCGATGATCGCAAACGTGCGCCGGCGCGCCGCTTCTTGTTCAGGTGTCAGGGCCATGGGCCGGGCTGATACAGGGGTGCGCCAGAAAGGTCCACACCCGCTGAAAACAGCTGAAATTTGCTCGCGAAAGCGTCCAGCCTCAACCCGGCGCGTCGGGCTTCAGATAGCTGAAATACATGTTCAGGTTGACGCTGCTCGACCCCGGAAAGCCCTTCGCCACCCACAGCCGTGTGTAGTTGCTCTTGTTGAACAGGAACGCCGCATCACGGCCGGCCGGATAGACGTCGGCGTCAAACTCCGTGACGCGATACGCGCCGCCCAATCGGTTCTCTGTCGGCTTCCGCTTGCCCGCCATGTCCTTCACGCAGGCAAACAGGCCCTCGACATACTTCGTCGCCGCCTCGCTGTCCGCGAAGTCGCCGGAGCAGGAGATATGCTGGGTATTGTAGCTGTCGTACTTGTTGTTCTCGATCGACCATTTCAACTTGCAATCGCTGAAGCCAATCACCTGCGTCTTGGAAACGTGCGTGATCTTCTTGGCGTCGCGTTCGATCTCCGCGCCCCGCAGCTCGCCCAGGCGCATCTGGTCCGCCGTCAGCAGCAACAGCATCTGATTGCATGACCCTGTCTGCGCATGCGCTGCGCCCACGCCGGCGAACGCCACGCCAGCCGCCGCAATCAGTGCTGCAATCTTCATGATCCCTCCAGCGATTCTGCCGGGTATTAGCCAAAAGCAGATGGCCTGCGTCAACGCAAAGACGGGGAAGCGACGACTACTCCCGCACCTTCTCCGTCAGGAAGTGCCGCCCCTCGCGATCCTCGATCTCGATCACCCACAGGTCCCGGTCGGCCTTCAGGCGCTTCCCGATCAATGCGTCAACACCGGCCTCGTCCTCGGCCGCCAGCCGCTCGAACTCGGTCGGGCCTTCGGGATTGAAAGCCGGCGCGTAGACCCGCGCCTCGCCCCGCGCCCGGGTGACCTTCACCAGCACATCGCCCCGCTGCTCGTCGCCACGGTGGACAATGGTTGCAAACGCCCCGGCCCCGCTGGCGCGGCGCAGCAGGGCTGAAACCCAGAGTTGAGCAGGAATCTCACGCGGCATACCGGCCCTTTACCACAAATTCCCCGACTGGCGCCCCGATTGCACCTTTACCAGCAATACCGCGTAAACCATTTGGGCGCCCCATGTTGACCGCAGCCACCACCACGATTGCCGGCCAACCCACGCCGGATGCCAAACATCTCGGCGTCGCTGTTCTCGTTGCAGTTTTTGCCCTGCTGATCAGCGGCCTGATCTCTCTCGCGCGCGAAATGCGCGAGGAAACTGCTCACAGGCCGTAAACCCCATCTTCAATCCCTGCAGGCAGGGTCCGGCCCATGTTGGGTCGCGCTTTAACCCTTGCCATGCTGACCGGCCTCGCCGCACCCGCCGCCTTGGCGGATTCTTCTGGCGTGCAGCGCACCTGGCTCGAGCGCGTCGCCATCAGCGCCGCCGACAAGAACTGCAACCTGTTCAACGAAGGCGAACGCCTCGCCCTGCAATCCGGCATCTACCAGGCGCAGGGCGAACTCCTGCGCGCCAACAAGACCATCGCCGAGATGCAGAAGCTGGAAGCCGAAGTCTCGGCACACGCCCGCTCGCTCGGTTGCGCGCACCCGTCCGTTGTGGAAGTCGCCGCCACCGTCCGATCGAGCTACCGCCAGTTCGCCAAGACCTCCTATCTCGAATACCCCACGCCGCGCTCCACCTGGGCCGCCTCCCGCTCCGGTCACGACAAATGGGCTGTCGCGCAAACCGACAAGACGACTGACACCGTCTTCGGCCTGCGCCGCGTAAAGGACGATCTCAAGCTCGCCATCTCCATGCCCGCCAAGGGCCTGATGCCGCAAACCGTGCAACTCGTGATGCGCGACGCCGACAAGATGCCAGAAGCCTGGCTCGGCTCGATCACGGGCGCCACGAAAGAGCTCGCTCCGCCGCCGCGCTCCATAGCCCGCATCGAATGGGCCGCCGAAATCCGGAAGGGCAACGACGCCGTTGGCGCGCCGATCTGGGTCTTCTATTTCAACGCTGCCGCTCTCACGCGTCTTGAAGCGCTGGACCCGCGCGAAAGCTTCCGCCTCGACTTCGTTCCGCCACAGCGCGCCAAAGACCAGACCGTGAAAAGTGTTGCGTTCGAAGTTGGCGACATCCGCGCCGCTCACGCGTTCAGCCAGATCCCGCCGCCCGAATATCCCGCCGCCACGCAAACGGCAGCCGCCGCAGCACACTGATCCGGATCGCGTTGCAAGACGTCCGGGATCAGAGGCCAGGGGTCTTCCGGGGTTGATCCCGCCATCGACATCGTTCAGAGTCGCCCCGTCCCCATTCAGCCGCAGAGCTAATCATGGCCGACATCGTCAACCTCAACGCCCACCGCAAGCGCAAGGCGCGCGAGGAGCGTGAGGCTGAGGCCGCTGCCAAGCGCATGATGTTCGGCCGAACGAAAGGCGAGAAGAAGCGCGACGAAGTCCAGAAGTCCGCCGATATCCGCAAGCTCGATGGCGCACGGCGCACCAAGGACGACGATCAGGACTAGAACCGCTCTGGCTTGGAACTCGACTTTTACGCGAACCGGCCCTGTGCGCGGAACTTCGCTATCACTGGCATCCGCCCGTTAGTGGCGATGTCGACGCCCCAGTCTCCCGATCATTCGCACCGGCTTACCGTACCCGCCTGCCAGAGCATGCCAGCATGCGCGCGAGCCTTCGCAGGCGCAGCGTCGCTGCGCGGCAACAGAATTAATGTTCCCGCCACCATCCCGCCGCGGCGCGCCTCAATCCGGACGTAACACAACACCACACTTGGCCTCTGGCTTGCACATGAGATTAGCCATGATGCGTACCCCTTCGATATCCACTCGCGTGACAATCCTGATGGTGGCGATTGTCCTCGCTGCGCCGATCATCACCAACATCCTGCTGGCGATGGTCCAGAAGGCGTAGGGTCCGCGCTATCGCGCGCGGCGGAAACGCTGTGCGGGTGACTCCGTCGTAAATTGGCGCATACACTCTCCATGTCGGGAGAGACGCCATGTTCGCAGGCCACTACGCCGCCGCCTTCGCCGCCAAAGCCATCGAACCCCGCGCACCCCTGTGGACGCTGATTGCAGGCGCGCAACTGGTCGATATCGGCTGGGGCGCGCTCATCATGACGGGCATTGAACATGGCCGCGTCGACCCAACGCTTCCTGGAAGCGCGCTCGTGCTCGAGCACATGCCGTTTACCCACTCGCTTCCCGCCGCCATAGCGTGGTCACTCAGCGCCGCGTTGCTTGCGCGGTACGCGCTGCGTCTCGTCTGGCCAGCCGCCATCGCCATCGGCGCCGTCGTGTTCTCGCACTGGTTGCTCGACCTGATCGTCCACCGGCCCGACCTCGAACTCTACCCGCAAGGGCCCAAGCTCGGCTTTGCCCTGTGGGACCTCGCAGTTGCGGAGCAGGCCGTAGAGATCGGGCTGATCGCCATCACCGGCATCTTCTGGTCAGCACAGCGCACCCGCGCCGGCCAGCCCGCCTGGCCAGCCGCAGCCTTCATCGCGCTGCTCGTCGCCGTCCAGATCATCGCCATGCTGATGCCCGCAGAGGCGGCCGACAGCGTTGCGGAGTCCGGCGCCATGGCTCTGCCGACCTATCTCGTGCTGGCCATCGTCGCGATCTTCATAGACGGCCGGAATAGGCCCGGACGCGCTAATTCGCCTCAAGCCTGAACCTAGCCCGGCTGCATTGACGCGGGCCGCTGCATCCCCGACATGTGAGCCTGCACTCACATGATGCCTGCTTCAGGATGCCCGCAATGACCGACGTCGCGCCTCTGTTCCGCTCCTTCAACCTTCGCGGGATGGAATTGAAGAACCGCATTGTCATGGCGCCCATGACGCGTTCACATTCCCCGGGCGCTTTCCCCAACGCCGAGAATGTCGGTTATTATGAGCGCCGCGCCGCCAATGAAGTCGGCCTGATCCTATCCGAAGGCACGCTCACCCGCCGCAAAGGCGCATCCAACGACGCCAATATCCCACTGTTCTGGGGCGATGAAGCGCTCGCCGGCTGGCAAAATGTCATCAACGCCGTCCACGCCGCCGGCGGCAAGATGGGTCCGCAGATCTGGCACCAGGGCATGAGCCGCAAGCCCGGCACCGGCCACTTCCCCG
>DAINAT010000043.1:0-24906 GCA_036733305.1 Hyphomonadaceae bacterium | reverse complement strand
TTCTGGACTTCGGCCAGCTTGGCTTCGGCTTCCTTGCGGAGCGCTTCGGCGGCGGCGAGTTCCGAGGTGATTTTGACGGCGCGGTCGTCGAGCGATTTCGTGATCGCCTTCGGGACCTTCATGTAGATCACGACGCCGAGGAAAATGAAGAGACCGACGGTGGCCCAGAAGGTCGGGTCGTTCAGGTCGAACGGTCCGAGCACGGGCATGGCGGCGGTGTGTGCAGCGTCGGCTGCGTGGCCGGCGGCGGGGGCGTGATCTTGTTCCACGTTAGGCTCCCAGCGCGTTCGCGACGGCCTTTTTCACCGTGTCGGCTGAAGGCTTGGCGCCCGTCAGACGTTCGGCGATGGCGGCGGCTGCGTCCTCGGCGACGGCGGAAACGTTCGCCATGGCCTTGGTGCGGGTTTCAGAGATACGCGCTTCCGCCGCGGCGAGACGCGAGTTGAGCTCGGCCTCCTTCGCGGCGGTTGCGGCTGCATTCTTCGCGTCGGCTTCAGCCTTGGCTTTCGAGGCCGTGTCACGGGCATTGGCCCGCGCAGCGGCAATTTGAGCTTCGAACTGTTTCACCGACTCATCGGCTTTCGCCGAGAGGGCGGCGGCTTCGGCAACGTCGCGCTTGATGGCGCCGTCGCGGTCTTCCACTGCCTTGCGGATCTTCGGAAGGAAGATGTTGGCGACCGTGAAATAGAGCACGGCAAACGTCAGGATCAGCCAGAAGATCTGGGAAACCCCGGTCGTCGCAATCTGATCAAACGGCGGGAAGCCGCTGCCGGATGCGTGTTCTGCTGTTTCGGTCGCCAAGTCGGTATCTCCCGAAGAGGGGTCGTATTAGACGGCGAAGATCAGGATCAGGGCGATGGCGAAGCCGAAGATGCCCAGAGCTTCCGTCACGGCGAAGCCGAAGATCAGGTTGCCGAATTGCTGCGGAGCAGCCGAAGGGTTGCGCATCGCGCCATCGAGGTACGAGGCGAAGATGTTGCCCACGCCGATGGCGGCGCCAAGCATGGCGAGGCAAGCGAGGCCGGCGCCGACGTAGTTGAGACCTTCCATAGTAATTCTCCTTGGAAGCGGTTGGTGATCAGTGCGCCTCGCCGAGTGCGTCGTTGAGATAGACGCAGGTCAGCATGGCGAACACGTAGGCCTGGAGGAACGAGACCAGGAATTCCAGCGCAGTCACACCAACGATCAAGGGCATCACGAGCAGACCACCCATCAGCATGCCTAGCCCGCCCAGGGCGAGTGCAAGCGAAGGAATGAAGCCAGCGAAGACTTTGAGCGCCACGTGGCCACCAAGCATGTTCGCGAACAAGCGCATGCCGAGGCTGATCGGGCGTGACAGGAACGAGATGATTTCAATCGGGGTGACGATCAGGAGCAGCACAAACGGCACGCCCGACGGCACGAAGATCTTGAAGAAGCCGAGGCCTTTCTTCATCAGGCCCACGACGATCACGAGGCCGATGGTGAAGATAGCCATGAAGCCGGTGACGGCGATGTGGCTGGTGGTGGTGAACCAGTACGGGAACATGCCGAGCATGTTCGCGATGAAGATGAACGAGAAGAGCGAGAACACGAGCGGGATGAACGGCTTGCCCGGCGCGTGGTTCACGTCCTTCACGATGCCCGCGATGAAGCTGTACCAGATCTCGGCCAGCGACTGCACGCGGTTGGGGACAGTGCCCATTTTCGACGTGGCGAAAGCCAGGAAGCCGATGACCAGCAGAACGCCGATGACCATGAACAGTGCGGAGTTGGTGAACGAAATGTCGTAGCCGCCAACGTTCAGGTCCAGCAGCTTGCTGACCTGGAACTGGTGCATCGGGTCGGTGGCAATTCTCATTCGCCTGCGCCTTCGCCCTTGTTGTCCACGGCCTGATTGGCCTTGCTTGCGGTCGCCACAACGTTCCGGACGCCAGCCACAAACCCGAGCATGAGGCAGGACAACAAGCCCCAGGGCGACCACCCGAAGAGCGTATCCAGTCCCCAGCCCAGGGCGACCCCGACAATGACGGCGGCTGCGAAGTCCGACGCCATGCGGAAGCCCAGACCCATTCCCTTGCCCGCCGCCATATATTTGGGGCGTTCCTGCGCATCGATTTTCGCCTGGGCCTCGGCGATCCGCTTATCGAGATCGTTCTGGCTCATCGAAAACCCGCAACAGGTAGGAGAAAAAGTCCGGTCCCTGCGTGCGACAATGCCTTGGAAAGCCAAGGTTTCGCCGCGCGCGAAGCTATATGAGCGGGTCCGAGTCCAGTCAAGCAAATGTAACGACAAAAATTGCGCCTACAGCCTTGAAAGATGAAGCTATTTGCGACGGCCATTACGCCGCAGGGTTTGCGGGCGGGTTCGGGCCGTCACTGCATGGCGTTCGGCCGTAACGTGAACTGGCTCATCGACGGGCGACTGCCGCTCGCGGATCATCGAGATATCCACAGTCGGCGGTCGCGTTTCAGGCGAGGAATCGGTTTGCGCACATCCAGGAGGCGAACATTTGCGGCCACTGGGCGGCGGTGGACTGCTTGTCGGCAATGAGGACGATCAGAAAGCGCCGCTCAGGCGGCGACGAGACGCTCGGCTGCCTGCAGGTCGACGGAGACCAGCTTGGAGACGCCGCGTTCCTGCATGGTGACGCCGAACAGGCGGTCCATGCGGGACATGGTGACGGCGTTGTGGGTGATGATGATGAAGCGCGTGACGGTGCGCGTGCGCATCTCTTCGAGCAGGCGGCAGAAGCGATCGACGTTGGCGTCGTCGAGTGGGGCGTCCACCTCGTCGAGCACGCAGATGGGAGCGGGGCGGGAGAGGAAGACGGCGAAGATCAGGGCTGTTGCTGTTAGCGCCTGTTCGCCGCCCGACATCAGCGACAGCGCGCCGAGGCGCTTGCCCGGCGGCGAGGCGAAGATTTCGAGCCCGGCATCCAGCGGATCATCGCTCTCGGTCAGGCGCAGCTCGGCCTGACCGCCGCCGAACAGGGCGGTGAACAGCGAGGTGAAGTGGCCGTTGACCTGATGGAAGGCATCAACCAGTCGCTGGCGGCCATCCATGTTCAGTGCGTCGATGCCTTCGCGCAGCTTGGCGATGGCGGCGACAAGATCGTCGCGCTCCTCGATCTGGAAGCCCATGCGCTTCGAGATTTCGGTGAGCTGTTCATCAGCTTCCATGTTGACGGCGCCGAGCTGGTCGCGTTCGCGGCGCAGCTGGGCGAGGCGTGTATCGAGCGCGTGAGCGTCGGCTGCGGCTTCTTCTTCGGGTGCGTCAGCATCGCCGTGCTCTGCGCGAGCGGCGCGGGCGGCAGCGAGCACGGCTTGCACGCGGGCTTCGAGTTCTTCCAGATCCTGATCGAACGCCGCGCGGACTTGCTCGGCAATCTCGACTTCGCGGCGGATGGCGGCTTCGAGACGGCTTTCGGCGCGCACCAGTGTCTCGCGAGCGGAGGAAGATGCATCGCGGGCAGAGCGGGCGGCGATCTCGGTTTCGCGCAAGGACGCTTCGGCTTCAGCCAGCGTATCGGCGGCTTGGCGGCGCGTGGCGTCTGCGGTCTCGCTCGATGCGGCGAGATCGTCGAGCTTTTGCTGAATAGCAGCGGGCTGGTCTTTCGCCTGCTCGAAAGCGGCGCGGGCTTCGCCGAGATCGTGGGCGATCGCGGCAAGGCGGCCGGAGGCTTCCGAGGCTCGGGCGTGCCATTCGTCGCGGTCGCGGGTGAGGGCGAGGCGTGTGGCGGTGGCGCGTTCGGTCTCGCGGATGAAGCCGTCGAGCGCTGCGGCGGCGGCGCGTTCTGTATCGCGCGAACGACGGACTTTTTCGGAGAGGTCGACGAGGATCGCGCGATCCTTGTCGCTCGGCGCAGCGGCGAGAGTGGACTTCGCAGTCGTGAGAGCTTGCGCCGCCAGATCGCGCTCGCTGGTGAGACGGCGGATTGTGTCGTTGAGCGCCGCGCCCTTCAGCGACAGTCGTTCCACATCCTGCTCGGCGCGGATGGCGGCTTCGTGCGCCTGCGCGGCCGCGCGCGTCAGTTCCGGCACGTTGCGGCGTGCGGCCATAAGCGTGACTTCGGCATCGGTGAGTTGGGCGGACGCCTTGGCGCGCTCGGCAGCGGAGGCGTCGCGCGTGGCGACGGCGGTTTTGATTTCGGATTGCAGCTGTTGGCGGCGGGCGCGCTGTTCCAGCTTTTCGGCGGCCGGCAGCGGCGCTTCGGAGCGGCGGATGAATCCGTCCCAGCGCCAGAGGTCACCCTCGCGGCTGACAAGACGCTGGCCGAGCTTGAGCTGCGTGATGAGGTTGGCGCCTTGCGCACGATCGACAAGGCCGCATTGCATCAGGCGGGCGCGGAGCTGGTCTGGCGCCTGCACCAGATCGCTGAGCGGTGTTGCGCCTTCGGGCAGCGTCGCTGACACATCGCCTGTGCGGCCGGACCAGAAGGCAGGTGCTTCGGATGCGGTTGGCGCATCGAGATCTTCAGACAGCGCGGCAGCCAGCGCACGCTCCAGACCCGGCGCGCGGATGCCTTCGATCACCGGCGGATGCGCCGGGTTGGCGGCCACATCGCGCAGCAGACGGTCGAGGCCCGCGAGTTCGGATTGCAGCTCGCCCGCCTTGCGCTCGGCCGCCAGCAGCGTCGGCGTCAGGCGAGCTTCCAGCGCGCGGGCTTCATCGACGGCGCGCGAAGCGGCGGCGAGGTTGGCTTGCGCCGCCTGTGCTTTCTTCTCCGCATCGGCGTGGCGCGCGCGGGCGTCTTTCAGCGCGAGATCCATCTTCGCGGCATCACCCAGCGCAACCAGATCGGCTTGTGTTTTCTTGAGATCGTTGGCGAGACGGGTGTGGCGGTCGTCCTCCCGTTTCACCGCGGCCTGTGCGGCGGCGGCTTCCGCCTCGGCGCGGGCGAGGGCGGTGCGGCGCTGGTCGGCCTGCGTCTCGCGTGTCTGCAGCTCGGCCATGGCCGCGGCGACGGCGGCGGAGAGTTCGGCTTCGCGCGCCGCCTGCGCCTTCGGATCGTCGGGCGGCAGTTGGGCGATGGCGGCGATCGCACGCTCGGAGCGGGTGGTGGCGTCGTCGCGTTGTACCGTCTCGCGCGTGGTGTCTTCGACCAGCCGTGTGATGTCGCGATTGAGACGGGCGGCGGATTCCTTCGCGGCGTCGCGTTCGGCTTCGAGGCGCGCGAGCTGAAGCTTCAGGGCGCCCAGCTTGCCGGCGGCTTCTGCTTCGGCGGCGCGAAGCGGCTCGATGGCGGCGCGAGCTTCCAGCTCGGCTGTCGATGTGCGGGTGACGACGGAGACGTTATTCTGTTCGTTCGATTTGGCGGCTTCGAGGGCTGTGCGCGCAGCCACAGTTTCCTCGACTGCACCACGCCAGCGGGCGGCGCCGAGGCGAGCTTCCAGCGCCGCGATCTCTTCCGACAGGGCGCGATACTTGCGGGCCTTGCTGGCCTGACGCTTCAGCGCGTTCGCCTGGCGCTCGACCTCGGTCATGATTTCCGCAAGCCGCGTCAGGTTCTCGTCGGCGGCCTTGAGCTTGAGTTCGGCTTCGTGGCGGCGTGCAGCGAGGCCGCCAATGCCGGCGGCTTCTTCCAGAATGCGGCGGCGGTTCTGCGGCTTTGCGCCGATCAGCTCCGAGATCTGCCCCTGGCGCACGAGCGCCGGCGAGTTCGCGCCGGTCGAGGCGTCGGCGAACAGCAGCTGCACGTCCTTCGCGCGCACGGTGCGCCCGTTGATCTTGTAGGACGAGCCCGCGCCGCGGCGGAGCATGCGGCGGATCTCGATCTTGTCTTCCTCGTTGAACTCTGCGGGGGCGGAACGTTCCGCATTGTCGAGCAGCAGAGTGACTTCCGCCATCTCGCGCGCCGGGCGGGCCTCGGAGCCGGAGAAGATCAGGTCGTCCATCTCGCCGCCGCGCATCGCACGGGCCGAGGTTGCGCCCATCGACCAGCGCAGCGCTTCGAGCAGGTTGGACTTGCCGCAGCCATTGGGGCCGACAATGCCCGTCAGGCCCTCTTCGATCGGCACATCCACCGGATCGACGAAGGACTTGAAGCCGGCGATCTTGAGGCCGATCAGGTGCAAGTCAGGGTTCCATTACGCCCGGAATTTCAGGGCTTTTGAGCCCTGTAGGGGGGAGGGCTTGATGGGTCAATGGCTGTCGCCAGCGGGGCGATGGGATGGGCCCGCCGCGCTCAGACGGAAGGCTGTCCACAGGCCGAACAGCGCCAGCGGAAGGCCCGTCAGGAAGATCCAGGGCGAGGCGGCTGAGGCGCTGGCGACGGTAAAGCCGCCGGAGACGCCGGCGAGGTTGGCGGTCACCCCGGCGATGGCCGCGCCGATGGCGGACCCGCTCTGGCGCACGGCCATGATGGCGGACGAGCCGATGGCGCGGTCCTCGTCGGTCAGGACAGAGATCACGCGGCGGCTCATCAGGGACGAGGAGAAGCCGAAGCCCGCGCCCATGACGCCAGCGCCGACGATCACGCCGGTCACGCTGGCCATCGGCATGAAGATGGCGAGCAGGACGATCCCCGCCACGATGCAGAAAGCGCCGAGGCGTATCCATAGCGGCTCGGTCTTCTCGGTCGCGCCGGCGACGACGATGGCCGTGAGTGTCCACATCACCGCTTCGGCGGCGACGGCGTATCCGGCCCAGAGCGGGGAAAGGCCCGCCAGCGTCTGCAGGAGAGCCGGGCCATAGACTGTCAGCGCCATTGCTCCGGCGGTGAGCGCGAACATCGAGGCATAGCCCGATCCGCAGACCGCGCGCAGGTCGCCCGCGCCATGGGGCAGCAGCCGCACCTTGGCGTGTCGATCGACAACGAACACGAGACACAGGATTGCCAGACCCGCCAGCACCAGCCCTATCGCGACAACGGGCGAACGATAGACATCCGCCAGCGCGATGCAGATGACGCCGAGGCCGAGCACGCCGAGTTGCGGCCACGGAATGCCGGTGTTTTCCGTTGTATTCGCCGCTGCCTTCAGCAGGAAAGGCGCAGCCACTGCAAACAGCGCCGCCTGCGCCACGAACAACCAGAACACCATCCGCCAGTCGCCGGTCTCCGCGAAGATGCCGCCGACCATCGGGCCGAGCACCGTCGCGATCCCCCACACGCCCGCCACCGCCGCGAACACGCGCGCGATATGGCGCTGCGGGAACAGCACGGCGATTGCGACCATGGCGAAGCCGGAAATCCATCCGCTGCCGATGCCTTGCAGCAACCTGCCGCCAACGAAGGTGAAGATGTCCGGCGCCATGGCGCCGAGCGCGCATCCGGCCGCGAACACGAGCCCTGCAAATGTCGTCGCGTTGCGCAGGCCGAAGATTTCCGAGAGCCGCCCCGCGCTAGCGCCCGCGAGGATTGCGCCGACGAAGAAGCCCGCCGTCGCCCAGCTGAAATATTCGTAGCCGCCAAGGTCGGCGCCAACGCTCGGCATGATGGTGGCGGTGACGAGACTGTCGCCGGCATTCAGCCACACGCCGAGGCAGATCAGCGCAAATTTCGGCAGACGCCCTTCGCCGAGAAGATCCGCCCAGTCATTTCGCGCCGGGCCGGAGGCTTCGGTCATGAACTATTGCGCCGGAGGCGCCGGCTGCGCTTTCGCCAGTTCTGCATCGATAGCGGCGGACAGCGCTTCCATCGTCTGATCAACGTCTTTCCCATCGATCACGAAGGTCGGCGTCGACGTCACGAAGGGCGGCGATTCCTGCACGAACTTGCGCGTCACTTCCGTCAGGGCTGGATCGGCGATGCACGTGCCCACCTGATCCGCATTCAGGCCATGACGCGCCCCCAACTCACGCAGCTGTTTCTGCAACCGCCATGGATTGGCGCCGGCTTCGATGATGAGGTTCTGGTTCTTGAACAGGTCATCGATCACCGCGAAGAACTTGTCCTCGCCTGCGCACCGCGCGATCGCAGCGCCCGCGAGCGAGATGGCCTGCGGCGGCGTCGGCATCACCACCCAGTCGAGCCGGATCTTGCCGGTGTCGATGTATTTGGTCTTCAGCTCGGGAAACACCTGCTCGTGGAACGCGCGGCAATGGCCGCATGTGGTCGAGGCATATTCCGTCACAACCACCGGCGCATCTTGCTGACCCAGATAAGGCGTGCCGAGGAAGGGCGTGATCTCGACTGTCTTCCACGCCTCAGGCTCGCGCGGCTGCTCGCACGCGGCGAGAACCAGCGCGGCTGACGCAATGGCGAGACGGACGAGCTTCATGGTCTACTGCGGCGGTGCGGCAGGCGGCGTTGCGCCCGGCGCTGCAGCCGGAGCGGGCGTAGCGCCAGCAGGAGCGGCCGGCGTTTCGGTCGTGGCCGCAGCCGGAACCGGATTGCCCAGCGCCTTCTCGATCGCGGCGACAACATTCTCCCAGGTCGGGTTGGAGACAGCTTCATCGTTGATGAAGATCGTCGGCGTGGAATTCACGCCTTTCGCGCTGCCTTCTGCCTGCATCTTGTTGATCGCGGCTTTCAGGTCGGGGCGGTGATCGATGCAGGTCATGATCTGGTCGGGCGTGAGGCCATGCTTCGCGCCGATCTCGTTCAGCACGGGCAGGGCGTTGCCGGTCTGCGCAGCATTCAGCAGGTCGTACTGGCGCGTGAAGAACTCATCCACCATGTCGGCATATTTCGCTTCGCCGCCGCAACGCGCGACCGAGGCGAACAGCAGGCCCATGCCCTGACCGTCGATCGGGAAGTCGCGATAGATCAGCTTCACCTTGCCGGTGTCGAGATAGGTCGATTTCAGCTTCGGCAGCTCCCACTTCCAGAAATCGCGGCAGTGGCTGCAGGTCAGCGCGGCGTATTCCACCATGGTGACGGGCGCATCGGCCTTGCCTAGCGGCACGTCGCCCAGAACCGGGTTCACTTCAACCGGCGTGAAATTGCTCTTCGGCGCCGAATTGTCGGAGCAGGCAGCGGCCGCAATGGCGAGCGCTGCGGCAAGAACCGGCGTTACAAGACGGCGAATGGCAAGCATGGGTGTTCCCCTCGAAATTCCAGCCGGTTTTGGCCAAAGGCGGGCTGCTGGTCAACGTGCCAGTGATACCCCGGTTTTTTGACGATCAGCCCTTACGCTGGCCGGTAAGAATGGCCTCACCAAGGCCGGCCAGCGCATCGCGGATGGCCCGGCTCTGCACGGGGGCAAGGTTCTGGACCAATTCCCGCCGCTGTTCCGGCGTCAGCGGGCGCGGGATCACCAGCGCCAGCTGCTTCGGCGGGGCCGTCTGGATCAGCTTCAGCGACGTGATCTTCGAGCCCGAAGCGAGGTTCACTCTCTCAAGGATGTGATCTTTCGCGTGCTGGATGATCGGCGCTGCCGCGGAGGTAACCCGCAAATGCAGCACGCCGCCGTCCTTGGATCGCGCCACGCGAACCGGCTCCGTAATCGCCGCGATGCGCAGGCCGACAATCTCCTGCCAGCGCGATTGCAGCGTCTCGGGCGCGGGGCCAGCCATTTTCAGAATCGGGCGCAGGGCGCGGTTCATCGCGGCGCCCATGGGCTTGGCCGTGCGATAGACCGGCTTGGCATGCACTTCGCGCAGCCGGGCTTCGGCCTCGCGTTCAGCTTCCCATGCTTTCCAGTCGGTCATGACCCTTCTTGCCAGCATTCGGGTTTCGTCGGAATGGCCAAGGTCAGATAGTCTTCGAAAAGCATGGCCACGCGCAGCCCCCATACTCACAACCCGAGAAAGATGCTCACCGCGGTGGATCGCTGGTACCGGCGCCATGCGCGGGTGCTGCCGTGGCGCGTGGGGCCAGAGGCGCGGGACAAGGGCGTAAAGCCCGATCCCTATCTCGTCTGGCTGTCGGAAGTCATGCTCCAGCAGACCACAATTCCCCATGCCACGCCGTACTTTGACGCGTTCGCCAAGCGCTGGCCCACGGTCAAGAAACTCGCCGCCGCTTCATGGGAAGATGTCTCGGCTGCCTGGGCGGGACTCGGCTATTACAGCCGTGCGCGCAATCTCCACGCCTGTGCAAAAGCCGTCGCGGAGCAGGGCAGTTTTCCACAGGACGCGGCGGGCCTGCGCGACCTCCCCGGCGTCGGGCCCTATACAGCCGCCGCCATCGCCTCGATCGCCTTCGACGAACGCATCGCACCTGTGGATGGCAATATCGAGCGCGTCGTCTCCCGTCTCTGGGCCATCGGTTCGGACGGAACGGAGAAGGGCTGGCGCGTCGCGAAAGTCGTCATCGCGGGACATGCGCAGGAACTCGCCGATGCGCTCCCCGCAGATCAACGCGCTGGCGATCTCGCGCAGGCCCTGATGGATCTCGGCGCAACTGTCTGCACGCCGCGCAAACCCAACTGCCTCATCTGTCCGCTGAGCGCGATGTGCGCGGCGAGGGCAGAGGGCGATCCGGACCGCTATCCGGTAAAGGCGACAAAGAAAGCCACGCCCACCCGCCACGGATCGGCGTTCGTCCTCACGCGCGGCGACAACGTGCTGCTGATCCGCCGCCCGCCCACCGGCCTGCTCGGCGGCATGATGATGCCCCCCGGCAGCGCATGGACCGACGACAAGCCAGCCGATCCGCTCAGCGGCGCACCAGGCTCCTTCAACTGGGAGCGCGTCGGCGAAGTCCGCCACGTCTTCACGCATTTCGCCCTGAAGCTCGATGTCTATCGCGCGGAATCTCCGGCACGCACGAAAGTCGAAGGCGAATGGCTAACCCACGACGCCGCACTGGAAGCCCTGCCGACTGTTGGGCGCAAGGCCGTAGCCCTCGCCATCGGCGGCAGCGGCAAACGCTAGATCGAAATGCAAAGTCGGAAACGCGTCGGCCTCCAACCTGAAGCGATGCCATGCAGGCCTCAGTTCAAGGAGCCGACATGCCGTTGCAGCAAACTCTCGCAAAGCTCGACTGGGCCGCGATCGCGCGCGACCTTGATGCATCCGGCAGCGCCGTGACACCGCCGATCCTGAATGCCGATCAATGCGCTGAACTGATCTCGACATATGAGAAAGACATCCTGTTTCGCTCGCGCGTCGTCATGGCGCGTCACGGCTTCGGAAAGGGTGAATACAAATACTTCGCCTATCCGCTACCGAAGCTGATCGCATCGCTGCGCGCCACGCTCTACGAACGCCTCGCGCCGATCGCCAATGCCTGGGAAGTCATGCTCGGCCGCGATCCGCGCTTCCCCGAAACGCACGCCGAATTTCTCGCCACCTGTCACGCAGCGGGGCAGGCGCGGCCAACCCCGCTGCTGCTGAAGTATGGCGCGGACGACTACAATTGCCTGCACCAGGATCTCTATGGCGAGCATGTCTTCCCGCTGCAGGCGGCCTTCCTGCTGTCGCGTCCGAATGAAGATTTCACCGGCGGCGAGTTCGTCCTCACCGAGCAACGCCCGCGCATGCAGTCACGCGCCGAAGTCGCCCCACTCACACAAGGCCGCGCCATCATCTTTGCGGTGAACGAGCGTCCCGTGCGCGGCACGAAAGGCATCTATCGTGTGAAGATGCGCCACGGCGTCAGCCGCATCCGCTCAGGTGAGCGCTTCACGATGGGCGTCATCCTGCACGACGCAACATGAAGCATGCTGCGCGGCGGCGAAGCTCAACCGATCGACTTGTGGACGAACCGCTTAGTGCGGGGCCGGAGCCGGAGCTGCCGGTGCAGGCGTCGTCGCCGGAGCAGCCGGAGCCGGAGCGCCGGGAGCTGCAGGCGTCGCGCCCGGCACAGCAGCAGGAGCCGCGCCATCAGCCGGAGCTGCAGGAGCAGCCGTGCCGTCAGCCGGAACCGCAGCGCCATCGACCGGAGCAGCCGGGGCCGTCGCCGAAGCCGGCAGCGGCTCAGGCAGCGGAACGCTCTCGCTGCCCAGCGTACGCAGGTAAGCGATCAGGTTGGCGCGGTCCTGTTGACCGGTCAGGCGGCTGTTGATGCCGGCGAAGTTCATCGCGGTGCCCGGAGCGAACTTCTTCGGACCTTCGATGAAATGGTCGAGGTTTTCATAGGTCCAGTTGCCGCCGTGCGCGCTCAGCGAACCATTGCCCGACGAATATTTGAAGCCTGCGTGCGAGGCGATCGGACGACCGAGAACGCCGAACAGGTTCGGGCCCTGCAGGTTGGCGCCGCCTTGCTCGAACGTGTGGCACTGGAGGCACTTCTTGTGCTGCTCCTCGCCCTTCGCCACGTCGGCGGTGGAAATCAGGGTGAAATAGTCGCGCGGACCTTCGACAACCGGAGCGCCGCCGCCGGCAGTCGCTTCCGGGACATCGACGAAATAGCCGGGCTTTTCGTGGTGCGCCGTGTGGAAGAACGAGTGCGACAGCTCGTTGAACCCGATCACGGCGAGGCCCGTGCCGAGAACGCAGAAGGCAATCTTGTTGAAGCCCAGATCGCTCATGGTCTGACCGTGCTCCAGTCCCTTGAATTGCGGGGCCCCCAAGCTCGGCCCCCAACATGCAGATTCGCGTCCGCATGCGGTGCGCTTTCTTGCATTTTACCCCGGCGCCAGCAACCCGACACAGTCCGACGAAATGACGCATCGAAACTGGCCCTAAGTCCCTATTTCGGTTGCTCTCTTCCGTCGGGGCGGGGCATAGAGGCCGGATGAAGAAGATCGCCTTCCAGGGAGAGCTGGGCGCCAACTCCCACATCGCCTGCCGCGAGGTCTATCCGGACTTCGAGCCCCTTCCGTGCGCGACATTCGAAGACTGCTTTGCCGCTGCGGCCTCGGGCGAGGCCGAACTGGCCATGATCCCTGTGGAAAACTCGATCGCCGGCCGGGTGGCCGATATTCACCATCTCCTGCCGACCTCGCCCCTGCAGATCATTGCAGAGCACTTCATGCCCATCCGTTTCCAGCTGATGGGCCTGAAAGGCGCGAAACTTGAGCAGATCAAGGGCGCCCACAGCCACATCATGGGTCTGGGCCAATGCCGCAATTTCTTGCGATCCCGCGGGATTGTCGCCCGCACCAGCTCGGACACGGCCGGCGCCGCCCGCGAAGTCCGCGACCTTGGCGATCCGACCCAGGCCGCCATCGCCCCGCGTCTCGCCGCCGAGGTCTACGGCTTGGATATCCTTGCCGAAAATATCGAAGATGCGGCCCATAACACCACGCGCTTCGTCATCATGAGCCGCGACGCCGTCCAGCCTGATTACGAGCCGGACGTCACCTGGGTCACCGCTTTCGTATTCCGCGTCCGCAACGTGCCGGCCGCGCTCTACAAGACGATGGGCGGCTTTGCGACCAACGGGGTCAACATGACCAAGCTGGAGAGCTACCAGATCGGTGGCTCGTTCAACGCCACGCAATTCTATGCCGAGGTCGAAGGCCATCCCGACGATCCGGCCGTGCAGCGTGCGCTTGAGGAGTTGGGCTTCTTCTCCACCCAGGTCCGCCATCTCGGCGTGTTCAAGGCTCACCCCTATCGCTCGACGGCTCCCGGTCGCGGCTAGGGCAGGGCCTAAGCCCCCTTAACCATGCCAATCCGGCGATGAGCAGGATTCCCTGCAATGTCGGAATCTCGCCGCTCCCCCGTCACATTTGGGGAGCGCATTGCGCCCCGATGCGTTTCGACGACGCGCGTGAAGCCCCATATCAGGCTTTCAAATCAGCCATTTTCGCGAATCAAAGTATTCTGAAAGTACTCGTGTATTCACACGAAGTATTCGACACCTTTTGGCCACAAGGGTGTAATGTTCATGAACGCGTTCATCTTTCTGTGTCTATTCGGCAACCGCCCCTTCCTTAATCAGGATCTTGGGAGGAACTGGTTTGCGCCCCTCCCTATTTAGGCTGCATATCGACCTACGCTGGGTGGATACATGAGCCGGGACGGGATGCCTCCTCAGGGGGGAGCCGGGTCGGATCAGAACTGAAACCAGAGCCGGGTATTACTGTCGGGAACACGCAGTCCCTTCGGAACCCTGCTCCAGATAACTGGAGTCTTCCCCATGAAACTGAAACTTGCCCTGGCAGCCGCGTCGATGCTTGTCGCCCCTGCCTTTATGGCCGCTCAAGCCCAGACCTCGGGCGTCTACGTATCTGGCGGTTACACGCAATTCGACGGTGACGGCGGCGCCGACCTCGGCGGCATTACCGGCCGCGTCGGCGTGAACTTCTCGCCGAACTTCGCCGTCGAAGGCGAAGGCTCGTTCGGCGTGAAGAAAGACAGCGGCACCAAGCTCGACAGCGAGTTCGGCGTGTTCGCTGTCGGCAAGCTGCCGATCAACCCGTCCTTCGACATCTTCGGCCGCGTCGGTGTCTCGCGCATCGAAACCAAGCCGGGTGGCGATGAAGACGGTCTGGCTTACGGCGCCGGCGCTCAGTGGAACCTGACCGCTGTCGACGGCATCCGCGGCGACTGGACCCGTCACGACTATGACGTCGGCAATGTCGACGCCTACTCGCTGTCGTACGTCCGCAACTTCTAACTGATCGCTCTCACCCGAGAGCAGTCTGAGACGAGATGCCCCGCGAGCGATTGCGGGGCATTTTCGTTTCCGCGGTTCATCTCGATGCAGCGATGAACGAGAATCACGCGTAGGACTCGTCGATGACCGAAATCCTGATCCAACCTCTCATGGCCGGCGACGAAGCGAGCTTCGCGCAAGCCTTCGCCGTCTATCACGACGCCATCGAGCTTTCAGAACAGCGCACGCAGGCCAACCTCCGCAAGCTGCTGCTGCGCCCCGACTATCGTTTCTTCGTTGCGAAGATCGACGACAGGATCGTCGGCATGTCGGTCGCCTATGTTCCGACCCAGGATCATTTCTGGCTGTTCGAATACGCCGCCGTCGCGCCCGAAGCGCGTGGCGCAAACATCGGCGCGCAGATGTTCCTCGCCAGCCGCGCCATCGCCGGCCCCGGCCGCTTCGGCCTTGTCGAAGTCGACGCCGATCGCGGTTCGCCAGAGCAGGCCAGACGCCTGCGCTTCTACAAGCGCCTCGGCTGCCGCCGCATCGACGGCCTCGAATACCAGCTGCCGCTGGAAGACAATGGCAAGCCGCCAGAGATGTGGCTTCTCGCGCTCGCCGCCGAAGGCTTCGACGCGCTCGATGTCAACATCATCGAACGCTGGCTGCGCACCATCTACGAAGACGTCTACGCCCAACGCCTGGACGACGCCCGCCTCGCCCAGATGATCGACCCGCTCCCCGACGATGTGAAGCTGGTAGCGATCTAGCGCTAGCGCTGAGTCCTCCCTCGCCAAAGGCGGGGGAGGTGGATTGCGCGCCCTTGCGCGCAAGACGGAGGGGGCTGCCGTAGCGAAGCGAAGGCGGACGCCGCCACCCCGCAAACGCTTGCTAACCCCGCTCCAGCCACGCCTTGATCACATGGTGCGCCACGGCAAAGCGCATCGGCGGAAATGCGTCGGGGTTCGTCCCCGCCATCATCGACCTGGTTTCTTCCCGCGTGAACCAGCGCGCCGTTTCCAGCTCGCTCTCGTCGACCTTGATGTCCTCATTGTCGGCTTCAAGGATCATCCCGATCATCAGCGACGACGGGAATGGCCAGGGCTGGCAGAACAGGTAATCTGCCGTGGTGGTGCAGCGGATACCCGCTTCCTCGAAAATCTCGCGCGCCGCCGCCTGCTCGATCGTCTCGCCCGGCTCGACAAAGCCCGCGAGGCAGGACCAGAACCCCGGCCGCCAAGCCTTCTGGCGGCCCAGCAGGCACTTGTCGCCCTTCACCGCCAGCATGATCGCCACCGGATCGACGCGCGGGAAATGCTCCGCCTCGCAATCCTCGCACTTCCGCTTCCAGCCGGCTTCGAGAACCTTTGTTCGCGCCCCGCAATTGCAGCAGAAGCCATTGCGGCGATGCCACTCAAAGATCGCCCGCGCCGTCGCCGCGCAGCCGCCATTGAACGCGTCAAAAGCCGCAGCCGCCGCGCGGAAATCATCGAACACGCCAAGTCCGGCAATCGGCGAATTATCGAGATTGAAGGACGACGGCATATCCAGCGCAAACACCGGCGACCCCTTCTCGGTCTCGCCCAGGAAAATCCGCGTCGCCTTCGGGCTCAGCATCCCTGCCTGACCGCCCAGCCACAGCAACGGCCGTCCCGGCGGCAGAGGCGCGCCAATCTGCATCGGTGCGGAGGGCGGGGCGGAGCCCTCCACCAGTATCAGTCCCTCGCGCATCAGCAGCACGCGCGCACGGTCGGAATTGAAAGCGGCGTCCAGCCACGCCTGATCGCGCCTGTGATGCGCAGCGCGATCCAGCCCCGCAGGGACCAGCGGAATGTCAGCAGCAGCCGTCGATAAAACCAAGGGTCAGAGCTTTTTGATGTTGGACCGGAAGGTCTGTATCGCACGCTGACCGGCCAGAGCGCCATAGATGAGGAAGGCGATCACCGTGAAACCAGCCCAGCAGATCCCGAACCACTCAAGATAGCGCATGAAATCCGCGCCTTCGAGATAGCCGCGATCAAGCCCGCCCAGGATCACGCCCGCGCCGGCAATGAAGAACATCAGCGACGTCGCCAGATACTTCCAGAACGCCGTGAACACCGGTCGCCGCCGGAGGTAATAGCGTACCGGAAACACCAGCGCGCCATAGAGGCCCGCAAACGCCAGGCACAGCAGCGCGATCTGCGCAACGATCCGGTCCGTATCCACATTACTGTGGCCCGCTGTCGCAAACAGCTGCCATCCCGCAATCGCCAGGAACCCCGGCAACAGGAACAGCCAGTCGATGTACCGGAAGGGCGGAATATCCGGCAGCTGCCTGATCGGCTTGCCGCCCGATCCGGCGCGCCCGACATAATCCCTGGGCATCTTCGACGCTTCGCGTTTGTCATCCACCGCATCGTGGATCAGGTCGCCGATCGCCGCATCCAGCTGCTGCTCGCGCTCCTCGAATGTCAGGTCATTGGCCGGCGCGGGCGCATCCGCCATCGCGGGCGATTCAGCCATCTCCCGCTGCACCCGCTCGGCCTTGGCCGAAGGCGCGGCAGATTTCAGCGAACCCGGCGTCCGCTTGCCGGCCAGCCCTCCCGGCGATTTCCCGGCCAGCGTCGCCAGATGGTCCACCAGCTCGTCAATCCGATCCATCGGATCGGGGAACACCTGTATCCAGTTGCGATCAGCCAGCTCGTACAGATATGCGCCGCGCGGCTGCGTATTCTCGATCAGGATCGGCACGACCGGCTTGGCCAGCTGGTCGGCCACCGCCAGTTCCTTTTTCAGCTGCCGCGAGTTGTTGCACTCTTCCGAGAAGAAGATCGCCAGCATGTCCGAGTGGGTCAGCGCCTCGACGATCGTCTCGCGCCAGTCTGCGCCGCCTTCGATCTCCGCGTCGTACCAGACGCCCACGCCGCGCGCCTCAAGCCGCCGCACCACGGTCGCCACCAGTTCCCGGTCCGATCGGCGATAGCTGATGAAAATATCGTACTTGCCTGCCGGATCAGCCATGACTGTACGCCCCCGCTGAAACGAGGTTAACGGCGTCCCGCTGCGCTGTCGCGCAATTATTCAATGGGATAACCACGCCTGTCCCCACCCCTACGTCCCCACGACTCAGCTTGTAACATTGCAGAGTGGGCAGCGCCTTCCTATAAGGTAACTGCAGGTTGGTTGCGGACGAGCGGTTCGCCAACCCGGTCAGGTCCGGAAGGAAGCAGCCGTAACGAGTTTAGCTCGGGTCGCGACCAGCCTGCACCGATCCCCCCAAAAGCCCATTCTCCTTGCTTCCACAGCTGAAATTGGCTGTCGGCCGCCTCCGGGTTGGCGCTCCGCCTTGCGATGCGCCATATAGGACCCATGGCCGCGAAGAAGCCCCCGACACCCCCGCCGACTGGTGGGCAGGACGACGATGTTGCGGAACCGCGCGACACGATGACGGCGTCCATGTTCGGCGACGACGTACCTCCCAATGCCGGCGTAGGGGGGCCGCCCGCCTATCAGGTGCTGGCCCGGAAATACCGCCCGACCCGGTTTGAAGACCTCGTCGGTCAGGAAGCCATGGTCCGCACGCTGTCGAACGCGTTCAAGACCGGGCGCATAGCACACGCCTTCATGCTCACCGGCGTCCGCGGCGTCGGCAAGACGACTACCGCCCGCCTGCTGGCCCGCGCGCTGAACTACGAAAGCGCGACCGTCCACCAGCCCTCGATGCAGCTCGACCCGCCGGGCGTCCACTGCGCCGCCATCATGGCCGGCACGCACCCGGACATTCTGGAGCTCGACGCCGCCTCCCACACCGGCGTTAGCGACATGCGCGACCTGCTCGATGGCTCGCGCTACGCGCCGGTCAGCGCGCGCTACAAGGTCTACATCATCGACGAAG
The DNA here is from genome assembly GCA_036733305.1 of Hyphomonadaceae bacterium. GTDB lineage: Bacteria > Pseudomonadota > Alphaproteobacteria > Caulobacterales > Hyphomonadaceae > UBA7672. The sequence continues at coordinate 6,673 of DAINAT010000043.1, read as the reverse complement.
TCCACATGCTCTCGACCGCAGCGTTCAACGCGCTGCTCAAGACGCTGGAAGAACCGCCGCCGCACGTGAAGTTCATCTTCGCGACGACGGAGATCCGCAAGGTGCCGGTCACCGTCCTCTCGCGCTGCCAGCGTTTCAACCTGCAACGCTTCTCCACCGAACAACTCGCCGACCACCTCGCCAACATCACGGCGAAAGAGGGCGCGAAGGTTTCCCCCGAAGCCCTCGGCCTCATCGCCCGCGCTGCCGAAGGCTCGGCCCGCGACGGCCTCTCCATCCTCGATCAGGCGATCGTTCAAGGCGACGGCAAAGAGGTCGGCGCCGAACAGGTCCGCGACATGCTCGGCCTGGCAGATCGCTCGCGCGTGCTCGACCTGATGGAGAAGATCATCTCCACCGATCACCATGCCGCCCTCACCGAAGCCTCCGCGCTGCTGGAGCAGGGGGCAGACGCTCCGGTCCTGATCAAGGACCTGATGGACGCCGTCGTCGAAGTTTCCCGCGCGCAGGCGCTCGGAGACTCATACGCCTATGTCGGTCCCGCCGACTGGGCCAAGCGCACGAAGACCATGGCTGGCCAGCTCTCGCCCGCGCAGTCCGCGCGCATGTGGCGCCTCCTGCTGCAGGGCTTCGAGGATTGCGCCCGTGCGCCCGATCCGCCAGCCGCTGCGCAGATGGTCGTGCTGAGGCTTGCCGCCGCCGCGAGCCTGCCGCCGCCGGAAGATGCAATGCGCCTTCTTGCGGGTGGGGCCGCTGTGCCGCCCCCAAAGTCCCAGCCTGATCGCGACCCCGCGCGCACCGAGGCGCCGACTGCAACCGTCGCGCCAGCCTCCGAACTCCACAGCGCTCCACAAGCGCAGGCCCTCACACCACAAGCTCCCGCGCCGCAAGACGACAGCCACCTCGACGACCACCACGAAGTCGTCCGCATGTCGTCCCTGCGCGAAATCATCGCCGAGCTCGAAGCCCGCCGCGAAATCTCGCTGAAGTACGAGATCGAGCGCTTCGTCCGCCCCGCCGAGATCGACTTCGGCCACTTCAACTACACCGCCGCCCCCGGCACGCCCGCCAACCTCTCGCAGAAGATCAAGGACTGGCTCGAAAGCGTCTCCGGCGTCGAATGGCAGGTCATGCAATCCGGCGACGGCAGCCGCGAAAGCACCAGCGAACTCCGCACCCGCCGTCGCGGCGAGCGTCAGGCCGCTGTCGAGGCCCACCCCCGCGTCGCCGAAGCGCTGCGCCTCTTCCCCGGCGCCAAGGTTCTCCGCATCGAAGACCCCGAAGCCCAGAGCGACATGGACGAGATCGCCGAGCCGTCACGGCCGCAACAAGACCCGAATGTCATCCACGTCGATTTCGGCTATCGTGAACACGCCGAACAAGACATCCCCGATCCCGAAGAGCGCGAGGACGACGATTAAATGAAAGACCTGTCCGACATCATGCGCCAGGCGCAAGAGATGCAGAAACGCCTGCAGGACGCGCAGGAGAAGATGGACCAGATCACCGCCGAGGGTTCCTCGGGCGGCGGCATGGTCAAGCTCACGCTGAAAGGGAAGGGCGAGCTCGCCGGTCTCACCATCGATCCCTCGCTGCTCACGCCGGGCGACAGGGAAATGGTCGAGGACCTCGTGAAGGCCGCCCACGCCGACGCCCGCCGCAAGCTGGAAGACGCGCAAGCCGAAGCCATGAAGAACGCCACCGGCGGCCTCGGCGGCATGCTCCCCGGCTTCAAACTCCCGTTCTGATCGGTCGCCTCTCAACGCTCCGGCTTGCGGCGCCCGTTCATTGTTCCGCTCATCCCGGCGAAAGCCGGGACCCAGGGCTACAGGCGCCGACAACCCCAAGCCGCTATCAACGCGAGACAATCATGAGCGACGACTGGGACTTCTACCTTCTCCGCGTTGACGACCAGCCCGCGTCGATCTTCGTCGATCTCGGCATCGCCGGCGACGCGCCCATCCACACGCACCCGCAGCTCGGCTATCTCCGCCTCGTCATGCGCCAGCCGCGTCCCGACGGCCTCTCCAGCCAGGACGAATACGAAGCGCTGATGGCCATCGAAGACCAGGTCATCCCGCAAATCGTGGAGGCCGCTTCCGCCATCTTCGTCGGCCGCAACACCACCGCCGGTAACCGCGACTTCCTCTTCTACGTGGCAGACGTCCCGGCCTTCGAAACCGCAGCCACCTCCGCCATGAAACTCTTCCCCGCCTACACCTTCGAGGTCGGCTCGCGCGAAGACGCCGACTGGGCCGTCTATCGCGACTTCCTCTATCCCGCGCCCGACGACATGCAGCGCATCCAGAACCGCCGCGTCGTCATCAACCTCGAACAGAACGGCGACAATCCCACCCAGCCGCGCGAGATCGATCACTGGGTCGATGCGCCCGACCGCACCAAGCAGCAGGCCATCATCACCCACATCCTGTCGGAAGGCTTCGCCCTCATCAACGCCGCCACCACGCCGGACGAGCAGGGCTATTACAGCATCAACTTCAAACGCGCCGACATCCCCGCAAACATCGACGACGTCACACTCCCGCTCATCCACCGCATCACCGATCTCGGCGGCGACTACGACGGCTGGGGCTGCACCATCCAGAGCTAGAAACGCAAATCGTCGCGTAGCTCTGCGCAATCGCGACGTCGGCGCGTCAGCCCGGTTCCTGAATTTCCAGCTCCAGCGCCTGTATGCCGGTCGGCGTGGTGGGGGCGAGGATCAGCCCGCCGGAGAGTTTGCCGCGCTCGCACGCCCACGCGAACGTACCCGTCATCGCGCCCGTGGCGGTGATCGGCGCGGCGACGTCACACGCGCCAACCGTTTCCCTGATCCGCGCGAACTCGCGCTTCCAGTTCTCGGCCGAGCGATCCATCAGGAAGTTCATCGCCAGCAGCGATCGGCCCGGTTCGACATCGCCCGCCACGAACATGGCGCCCGCCGCCTGATAAGCAGAAGCGAGCGATGGGCTGACCGCGATCGTGTGCCCCGTCAGCACGCCAGCCTTGTGAAGCTCAAGCGCAGCCAGCCGATTGGTCACGGAAGGCCCGGCATAGGTGCGGTTGGCGAACGCGAACAGCCCGATCCCCTGATCCGGCAGCAACAGCACGTTGGAGCCATAGCCCGGATATCCGCCGCTATGGCCAAGCGTGAAACCAAGGTCACAATCGCGCGCCGCATTCATGCCCATGCCATAGGTATTGGCGAACCGGCACGGCGCGCCGCCTTCCACCGCACCCCGCGGATTGAGCGAAGCAAAGTTCAGCCCCTGCGAAAGCTCCCGCACGGTCGACCGCCGCACCGGACCCGCATCAGCCCCATCGCGCGCCGGCCAGGCATTGAGCAGGAACGTCATCCACTTCACATAGTCATGCGTGTTGGTGACAACGCCGCCCATCGCGCCAAACACGCCATGCTGCATCGTGGGCTCAAGCAACCACGCATCGTTCTCCCAGCGATAGCCGCGCGCGAGATGAGCCGGCGCGACATCGCGCACTTCATAGGTTGTCGACATCATGCCAAGCGGGCGCATGATCTCGCCCTTGATGTAGGCGTCGTAAGGCTGGCCCGACACGTTGGTGATGATCCGGCCAAGCAGCGCATAGCCAAGGTTCGAGTATTCCATCTGCGTTTGCGGCGCGCGCGTCAGCGGCACGCCCGCCAGCAGCAGAGCCGTGAACTCCGCTTCTGACAAAACCTGCTGGCGATCGCCCCACGGATCGTCCGTCACGAACCCGCCGACATGGCTGAGCAGGTCGCGGACGCGGATGCGCGGGGAATCCGTGGTCGGATATTTCAGCGCCTTGAGTTCCGGCACATAGGTTTCGGCCGGGGCGTCAAGCTGCAGCTTGCCATCGTCCCGCAGCTTCAGGATGGCGAGCGCCGTGAACGCCTTGCTCATCGAGGCGATACGAAACATCGTATCGGCATTCACCGGCGTGCGCGTGTCGATATCCTGCACGCCCGACGCGCTGAGATGAAGCAGCTGGCCATCGCGCACAATGCCCCACACCAGGCCGGGAATGTGCTCATCCACCTGGAATTTCGCGAACCGCTTTTCGATGGCAGGTATCGCCTGATCGAAGCCGGACGTAGCCGGCGTCTGCGCCACCTGAGTTGGCGCCTGCGCACACGCCGCGACCACGCAGACCAGCACCGCCGCCGCAACAGCCCGCAAACGTTTCATGCTCGTCCCTCAGTCAGCCCTGCCAGTCAGCTCTGCCGGCAGCCCCGCCACGACTGTTCAGCGCGTGCCCCGCGAATGCAAGGCGATAATTCTGGCCGCGCGGCGAAAGCCGTCCGCCTGCCCAGCCGGGTATGAAAACGACAGCCCCCCCAACCGTTTCAAGCCTCTATCCGGCGCCACGCCGCCGAATGCCTCATTCGCCCGCGGGGGCAGGGGCCTCGCCTCCCGGCGCCGCACCCGCTTGCTGCCTGCCATACACGGCGTATCCTCCGCATCACCAAACGGCCAATCACTAAGGGGATTGAAGCCATGAGCTATGATGTCGGCGCCGGCGATCTGGTTCTGTGTGTCAACGCCGCCCCCAACCACGTCACGGGAGAGCCCGTGCCCCTCGTCGCCGGCGAGTCCTATCGCGTCCTCGCAGTGATGGATTTCGCATGTCCCTGCGGCCGCTCGGATGCCTTGCTCGATGTCGGCGTAGACTTCGCCTGGTGCCAGACCCGCTTCCGCCTCATGCCCAAACCAAAATTCGAATCCAAAACCCGCACCGCCCCCACACCAAAAGAAAAAGTCAAAGCGCGCTAACCACACCCACCCCCAACGCAAACCGTAGGGTGCATTGAAAATGCACCGCGCCGCTAGGCTGATGAATGACGCTTTGACCCCAAGCAGACGTTCAAATTGGATCAAAGCTGGATTGGTTGCCGGCCACTATCTATTGATGTCCCGCAAGCTCCAATCAAAGGTGAACGTGTATCCGCACGTGCGGACAGCGCCATCGGTGGTAAATCCAGGCAGGAACCTCACCGTCGGGACCCAGACTTCGGTGGCGCGATCAAGGCGCGTGAAACCTGATGATCCAACCATCTTAGAGTCTGTCACGGCACCACTTTCGTCGAGGCAAAGCTGTATCGTGACTGCGCCTTGGTCCCCATCTCGAAGAGCATCGATGGGATAGGCAGGCGGTTCCACGCCCGGCGCAAGGCGTGGGGTTTTCACAATAGACGCGTCATGCACATCGTAGGCCCCATCCGCGATGGCAATCGGGGCCTCTGTAGGCCGGAACCGTATCGGACCAAACGCTGACATTCGCGAAGCCTGGGCGGCATTTTCCTGAGCAGCCCCATCTGACATTTGTGACCTCTCGATGTAGACGTGGCTGTTCGGCGTTCGATAGGCCCAGATACGTTGCCCGCCTTCGTCCTGGGATACGAACCAGTCCTGGACTGTGACCGCATCGCTGGACGGCTCCAACGGCATCCACTTCGCCCTGCAGGCGTCGTTGCAGGTGTTGAAGCTTGGGGTGCGCAGCTTTCGCCCATCTATCATCCCGATCAGGTCCGTGCCGTAGCCGTTATCGACAATCGCAACGCCGGGTGGAAACCAGCGTGTCATTTCTGCTCTTACCCAGAGCGCTGATGAGCCTTTGTATCCGGTTCTGTTTGGATTGATCATTCGATAGACGGGCTTGCCGCGGTAGGCCCAGATATGGCGTCCGTCCGTCTGTTTCTCGATCGACCAGTAACCTGAAGGCGCGTCTCCGACGTCAGCCGTGATCACAGTCCAGATCGTGGCGCACGTGCCTGCACAATTTGATTGGCCGGGGACGGTATCATTCACATGGAAGAACAGCGGCGACTGGTCCGAGTAGCGCCATGTTCCGTCTTCTAGAGTAACCCCTGGCGGGTCGGCCTCAGCTGAAAGGCAAAGGTTCAACAACACCATCACAGATAAGGCTTCGACCTTTCGCATGGCCCCTACCCCCAGTCCTGTCTAAGCGTGAAACCTACCGTATATACGGCGCGCCCATGTCCGCTAGATGATCGCTACAGGTTGAGCTCACCCCCAAAGGTAGACATACGGCCCCACCAGATTCCGCTGAATCCCCCACACGCCCGCACACAATTTCCCCCACAAAACCAACGCCCCATCGCGCATTCATCGCAAATCCCACACCCATCCATCCCCACCCCGGCAAACCGCGCGCAATACTGTGCGCATGACCCACGCGCCTGATCTCGTCCCCGATCCCATCCGCGCCCTCTGGCAAGAGGCGGCGCGTTTCATTGCGTTCGTGCTGCACCAGTTCAGTCGCGAGCACATCCGCGCGGGCATCAGGCGCGCCACAGGCGCACGCCTCTCCATCTGGCTCAGCGAAGCCGAAAGCTCGCTTCGTCGCCTGATCTTCATCGCAGCGCTCAGCCTCACGCCCGCACCCCTGAAGCAACACCGCTCCGAAACTCCAACACCCCGCGCAACACATGCGACGACGCGCAGCTTCCGCATCTTCAGCCTCTACGGCTCGGGCAAACCTCGCGGGCGCACCTCACGCTGGACGCCGCCACGCGAGCCTCAGCCCTATGCCCACATCCGCTTTCCCTCCGATCCCATCCTCGCCCTCGGCCGCATCCCCACACGCCGCCCGACACATCGCCACAATGGCGGCCCCATCCTGCCGCGCCCGAAGCAGCGCCATCCGCTCGACC
>DAINAT010000042.1:0-24950 GCA_036733305.1 Hyphomonadaceae bacterium | reverse complement strand
CTGCTTTCGCGATCAAGTCGGAAGGCGACAACGACGACCAGCAAGCTGGCATCGACATCGTCCGCAAGGCTCTCGAAGCCCCGCTTCGTCAGATCGCTGAAAACGCTGGCGTCGAAGGCTCGATCGTTGTCGGCCGCATCCGTTCGGAAAAAGGCACGAAGAACTTCGGCTTCAACGCGCAGACCGAAGAGTACGGCGACCTCGTGGAAGCCGGCATCATCGACCCGGCGAAAGTCGTCCGCGTTGCTCTGCAGAACGCCGCTTCGGTGTCGTCGCTGCTGATCACGACGGAAGCTGCGATCGCTGACGCTCCGAAGAAAGACGCTGGCCACAGCCACGGCCCGGGCGGCGGCATGCCGGACATGGGCGGCATGGACTTCTAGTCCAGGTCGACTCAGACCGAACGAAATACGGAGGGGCGGCTCGAAAGAGCCGCCCTTTTCGTTAGGCGTCGTGCGGTTCCCGGAGGACCAATCGACTTCACGTCGCCGTGATCGACAAAATCCATGCCGGTGCAAACGTCGACGAAAGCGGGGTTCGGCAGAATCTGTTCCGGCGGAAGCAGCCCCGGCGGGAATACCGTTCCTCCAAAGCCCCGACCTAGCGGCAAGCGATTTCAACTCGCCAATGCCTGCATATGCAGCCGTGTACGCTCCCTTACAGTATTGCTCGATTATCGATATGGTATTATCGTTTTTCGAGAAGTTCGAAGCGCCGAGCCCATCCTGACCCCGGGCAAAGATTGCAAAAACGAACTTCGGAATGCCAAGGAAGGGGCGATCCGGAGACGGGTCGCCCCGACTTCTTTCTGGCCATCCGCTCCCGTATTTGGCGAATCCTTTGGCGCCGGCACTGATTCAGGCACGGAGCCGCAGCTGTTCATCGACGCGACAGGTTGGATTGGCGAGAGTGGCTCAATCGCGCGAAACAAGCGCTCTACAAGGCTTTGGAGCGCTTGGGACAAAGAAAAAGGGCGGCGCGATTACCGCGCCGCCACTAAAAGGGTCTGATACGAGCGTTTCCTCCCCGAAACGCCAAACCACCGAAGCAGTTCGAGTATTAAATTGTAGCGAACCTCGCGAAGAGTCAAGCCCGATCTTACGGGGTCGTTATCCAGCGTGGGGATGGATCAGCCCGATTATTCTCAGTTGCCGGCTCGCGAGGGAAGAATTTCACCTCAAAACCCTTCGCACCTGCAACATTAAAGCGCCAATTCTGATACCGAGCGGAATCGGGCTCGCGGCGAGATCACGCCCGCGTATCGTTCAGCGCCCTGACAAAACCGGCTAGCCGCTCCGTGGATGTACCTGTCGCGGCGGCGATGCCCTGAACCATGGTCGTCAGCGCGGCGATCGCGTTAGGCGACCATTCCGCATCGAGACTTGCGGCAAGTTGCGCCTGGCTGCGGAGGATGACGCCATCCTGCAGGATCTTGAGGCCGTTGCTCTCAAGCGTTGCGCCCGTGGTGGTGATGTCGACCACGAGTTCCGCAACGCCAGCGGCGGGGGCGCCTTCCGTAGCGCCTGCGCTTTCCACGATGCGGTAATGACCAACACCCTCCTCCGTGAAAAAGCGGCGGGTGGAACGGACATACTTGGTTGCGACACGGATCTTGCGGCCGGTGGAAGCTTCGATGCGCGCGGCAACGTCATCGACATCGGCCATCGTCTCGACATCAAGCCAGCTCTTGGGCGCGGCAACGACGAGGTCGGCGCGACCGAAGCCAAGCGGAACCAGCAGGTGAACGACGCGATCGAGATCACCCGCCTGTTCGCGCAGCAGATCCTCTCCGCTGACGCCGACATGGATATCGCCGGAGATTACGCCCGAGGCGATCTCGCTGGCGGACAAGAGGCGCACTTCGACTTCGGGCAGACCCGCAATGCGGGCGAAGTAGCCGCGTGCGCCACCGATGGCTTCGATGCGGAAGCCGGCCTTGGCGAAGAACTCTTCGGCCTGCTCTTTCAGACGGCCTTTCGACGGGACGGCGAGGATCAGCGACGTCATCAGCGAGCTCCCAACCGGTCAGCGCGTAGCGCGGCGCCGATGGCGCTGGCCTGACGCTTGCCGCCGCTGAGGCGCGAAATCAGGCCATCATAGCGGCCGCCGGAAACGATCGGGCGATCGGCGGCATTCTCGCGCGAGAGTTCGAAAACGAAGCCGTCATAGTATTCGAAGCGACGACCTGCTTCGGCGCTGAACACGGCGTCGGCCCAGAAGGGCGGCTTGTGCTTGGCGATCAGGGCGAGGCGTTCGGCGTAGGCATCGAGCGCCATGGAGAGATCAAGCCCGGAGCTGGACGCAAAGTTGCGCAAGGTTTCGAGACTGCTGGCGACAGGAGCGTTGAGCTGCAGGTAGCTGGTAAGCGCCTTTGCAACGGCCGCTGCCGGAGCAACATCAGCGGCCTTCTCGCGCAGACGGGCGGCAACGTCTTCAACTGTCCGCCCCACCGGCTCGACGCCGAGCTTCGCAAGTTCGTCCTGTACGCCGCGAGCGGCATCGGCAGCGCCAAGCGCGCCGAGGCGCGCGGCGGCGCCGGTTGGCTGGGCCTGATTGCGCGCGGCTGCTTCGAGCAGCTCGCGCGGCCCCTTGCGACGCGAGAAGGCGCGGCGGAGACGATCGCGCCATTGCGGCGAGACATCGAGGGCGGCCAGCACCGCATGATAGATGGCGACGTCGCCGAAGCGAACGGTTGCGCCTGTCGCCCCGCCCGCTTGCGCGGCTTCAAGAGCGACAGCCAGTGCTTCGGCGTCTTCCGCGGGCGAGCCGCCATTGCCGAACCACTCAAAGCCGATCTGCAGGTGTTCGACTGGATCATTCGAGCCGCGCGGCGGCAGGCGATAGACCGGACCTGACTCGTGATAGCGAGCCACCGGCAACTCATTCGATGCAACCATCTGCGCGATGGGCGTGGTGAGATCGGGGCGGAGGCAGTGCTCTTTCCCGCTGGCGTCGGTGAAGGTGCAGAGGCGCGAGCGGACGATCTCGCCGGAAAGCTCCAGCACGATCTCGGCAGGCATCAGCATTTGCGGCTCGGCGCGGACACCGCTGACCCGGGCGATGCGCGCGAGCGCTGCTGCAGCCTGCGTCGAGAGGATCACGGCGTGCCTGTGATGGCTTTGATGCGGGCGACCATTTCAGAGCGCGGGCATTCGAACTGGCCCGGACGCTCGCTGCGCCAGGCGTCGTTGTCGGTCATGCCTTTTGCTGCTGCGGCGCCGGCCTTCAGGTCCTTGATGGTGACGACGCCCTTCTCGCGCTCGTTGCCGCCGACGATGACGACGGCTGGCGAGTTGCGGCGGTCGGCGTACTTCATTTGGGGCTTCATACCCGATGAGCCGAGATACATTTCGGCGCGAACGCCGGCGCGGCGCAGGTCGGATGCGAGAGTGGCGTAGTCAGCGAGCTGGTCCTTGTCGAGGACGAGGATCAGCACAGGGCCTTGCGGTTGTTCTTCGCCGGTTGCGGCCATGGCGGCGGCCAGACGGCTGACACCGACGGAGAAGCCTGTGGCGGGCGCGGGCTCGCCGCGGAAGCGGGCGACGAGGCCGTCATAGCGGCCACCGCCGCCGACCGAGCCGAAGCGCAGGGCATTGCCGTCAGCGTCACGGAATTCGCGGAGGAACTCGGCCTCGAAGACGGGGCCGGTGTAGTATTCGAGGCCGCGCACGATGGAGGGATCGAAAGCGGCGGCATCGTCGCCGATGCCGAGCGCGGTCAGAATGCTGTCGATCTCGGCCAGTTCGGCGACGCCCGCGGCGCCCGAGCGGGTCATGCCGACCGAGTTCGCGAGCTTGCGGGCGGTTTCGGCGCGCGAGGTCGAGCGGGCGGTGATGAATTCCAGCAGCACGTCGATCTGGTTCGCAACGAGGCCTGCACCCTGGGTGACGTCGCCAGATTCGTCCTTGCGGCCTTTGCCGAGGAGAAGCGTGACGCCCTCGACGCCGAATTTGTCGAACTTGTCGAGCGCGCGCAGGACCGTGCCGCGCTGGGCGGGGTCGATCACGCCTGCGGTTTCCATGATGCCATCGAGGAGCTGGCGGGAGTTCACGCGGATCACGTATTCACCGCGCTGTGCGCCAGCGGCCTGCATCGCCTCGGCGGCGATGGCGATCATTTCCGCGTCGGCTGCGGGACCGGCGACACCGACCGAGTCAGCGTCGCATTGAATGAATTCGCGGAAGCGGAACGGGCCCGGCTTCTCGTTGCGCCAGACGGGACCTGCCGAATAGCGACGGAACGGCTTCGGGATGCGCTCCCAGTTCTCGGCCACGTAGCGGGCGAGCGGAGCGGTATGATCGTAGCGAAGGGCGATCCATTGCTCGTCATCGTCCTGCAGCGCGAAGACACCTTCGTTGGGACGGTCGGTATCGGGCAGGAACTTGCCGAGTGCGTCAACATACTCGAACGGGCCGGTATCCAGGGCGTCGAAGCCCCAGCGCTGGTAAACCGCGCTTATGGAGTCAACGAGCTTTCGTTCGGCGGCAATGACTGCCGCCGTTCGATCAGGAAATCCCCGCGGCTTGCGGGCTTCCGGCCGGCGCTGCTGCGCGCCCTGTTGCTCGTCCGTTGACATGATGGCCATCCGACATGGGCTCGGCAGATAGCCTATGGGAACCGCAGGGGCAACCATCAGGCAACCGTGCATTGCTTAACGGGGCGGCGGCTGACAGGCTGAGGTCTGGGGGATGCAGGAGAAGGCCCATGAAAGCGCGCCTGCCCGCTGTTTTTATCGCCGCCGGACTGATCGCCGCGCCCGTTCATGCCCAGCCAGCTTCGCAGGGGCCGACGACCCAGAATTACGAAGCTCCCAGAACGAGCTGGGGCGCGCCAGACTTGCAGGGATACTGGACCAATACGTCCCTCACCGGAATGGAGCGGCCGGCGCGAGCCTCGGGTGTGACAGTGAGCCAGCGCGAGGCAGACCTGCTGGCGCGGCAGCATGGAATGACGGCGGCGGGGGCGCAGGAGAACTCGGTGTCGGCCGTTGACGAGGTTTCGTCGCGGCGGATGCTGGCGGACCGGAATACGTCGCGCGGATATAACCGTTTCTGGATGGACCCGGGCGCGAGCTATGCGCAGGTGAAGGGCGAGTATCGCACGGCCTGGGTCGTCGATCCGCCCAGCGGCCTGATCCCCTATCGCGAGGCGCAGCAGCCAAGGCCGCAGAACGTCGATGGGCCGGAAGTGCGGCCGCAATCCGAGCGCTGCCTGATGAGCTTCACGCGCAGCGCAGGGCCCGTGCTGAGCAACGGGCTGTACAACAACACTTATCAGATCGTGCAGACGCCGGACACGGTGATGATCCTGACGGAGATGATCCACGATGTGCGGATCATTCCGATCGGCAAGACACATGGGCCTGCGGTCATCCCGAAATGGGGTGGCGACAGTGTCGGCCGGTATGAAGACGACACGCTGGTGGTGGAGACGGTGAACCCGCATCCGGGGCAGCGTTCGTATATCTCCGCGACGGGGAAGCTGACCGAGCGGTTCTCGCGCTGGTCCGATGGGCAGGTGCTTTATCAGTTCACCGTGGAAGACCCGGCGCTCTACACGCGGACATGGTCTGGCGAGATGGTGCTGAATACGTCGCCGCATCCGCCGTATGAATACGCGTGCCACGAAGGCAATTACGCCCTGCCGGCTATCCTTGCAGGAGCGCGGCAGCTGGAGCGCGAGGGCCGACCGCGGCAGGCGATCAAGCCGTATATCGGCAGCATCGATGTGTCCGAGGGCCAATAGCCCGGGAGAAAGACGCGCCCACCCTTATGGCGCTTGCCGTGGACCAGACTCTGCGTGGGAAGGCGAGCGCTGCGCGGATGACGGATCAGCGCTTCAGCGAAGCCTAGAGCGATCCCGCCGCCTGCCGCACAGCCTGTTCGATCATGCCGGGCGTCAGGATCTGATCGAGCTTCTGCGGCGCGCCACCTGAGGCCGGATAGACGAGATACAGAGGAACGCCGGCAGCGCCGTGCCTTGCGAGTTCGTCCGCAATCACCTTGTCCTTTTTGGTCCAGTCCGCCTCAAGGAACGCCACGTTGAGATCCCGGAACGTTTTCGCGACGCTGGGGTCGTGCATCGCACCCTTGTTGAACTGGCAAGTGACACACCAGCGAGCCGTGAAGTCGACGAAGATCACGCGGCCTTCGCCCTGAAGCTCGGCGACCTTTTCAGGCGACCAGGCATTTGCGGCGATGGTGGCAGCGGAGGCTTCGGCTTCCTGCTTCGGCCAGACGGTCCAAGCGGCGGGGGCCACGAAGGCGGCGAGGATCACTAGCGCGGCGATCGCGCGACCAACGCCGCCCTGCCCGATCTTCTTGGCGAGCCAGATGCCAAAGCCCAGCGCGATCGCGCCCGCGAGCACTGCGATGATACCTTCAGAATCGGACTGACCTGCGAGCACCCAGAGCAGCCAGAGCACGGTAATGAACATCGGGAAGGCCAGAACCTGACGGAACGTCTCCATCCAGCGGCCGGGCTTGGGCAGGACTTTCGCGAAGGCGGGCGTGAAGCTGAGCAGCACGAAAGGGGCTGCAAGGCCGAGCCCGACAGCAACGAACACCGCCATCACGATCGGCGCAGGTTGCGAGAGGGCCGTTGCGAAGGCCGGGGCCATGAATGGCCCGACGCAGGGCGCGCCGACGAAGGCTGCGAGCAGGCCCGTGAAGAACGCGCCGGACGTGCCGCCACGTTCGGCCAAGCCGCTGCCGACGCCCATCAGCGAACCGCCCATTTCGAACACGCCGAGAAGGTTGAGACCGACCGCGAACATGACCAGCGCAAAGAATGCCGTGACCGGCGGATACTGCAGCTGGAAGCCGAGCCCCGCCTGCTCGCCAGCTGCACGCAGCGCCAGCAGGATCGCACCGATGACAGCGAAGCAGACGACCACGCCGCCGAGATAGGCCAAGCCATGCGCGCGTGACTCTTTCGGATTGTGCGCTGTATGGACGAGGCCGGCAGCCTTGATGGTGAGAACCGGCAGTACGCAGGGCATCAGGTTGAGCACCAGTCCGCCCACGAAGGCGAGACCCAGCGTGAAGAGGATTTCGGCAAAGCCCATCGGCGGGGCGGCAGGCGTTGTTGCAGCTGCGCCGCCGGCTGCGGCGTTGACGAAGGTCGCGGTGTCCACGCCGGGCGGGAGCGGGCCGGGCACAGACTTGATTTCCCAGCCCCGCGCAAAGCCGGCGCCGTCGGTAATGGCGATGATGCCGGAGAGGTCCTGATCGCCCTCCTTCGCGAAGTCGGACGCTACCACTTCGACGGAGATGCCTTCGGCGCCCGTCTTCACAACCTGCTTGGCAGGGTTCGAGACTTCGGGGCCATCGGGGAAGAAGCGGATTTCTTTTGCGCCGGCAACGGCGCCGGCGACGCCGGTGTCGACGGCGGAAATGCGGAAGCCCTTCGCGGTCCGCTCGACCGTCGCCTTACCAGAGAGAGCGACGGGAATGTGCGGCAGGATTTCGGCGATGATCGCGCCGCCCGTCGTGTCGGGCTCGGGCGTGGCTGCGATCTTCAGCGTGGTCGAGAGGTTGACGGATTCTGGAATGCAGGTGTCGGCGCAGATCAGGTATTCGATCTTACCCGCAATCGGGATTTCCGAGCCGGGCTTTACGTCGCCGGCGATGGTGATCTGGAATGGCAGGACGACCTGGTGCTCGTAGCCATAGTTCATGAGGGTCGCGAGCGGGATGGCGTGCGGGACCGGGAAGCGGAAGTCGCCGAAGGTGACGCCCGGTGTTTCGGTCCAGGTGGCGCCCGGCGGCAGGCCGCTGTCGCCCGGATTTCGCCAGTAGACATGCCACTTGTCCGCGAGGTCGAGCTTGAGTGCGCCGAGGAAGCTGTCGCCCGGCGTGGCGGCGGAGCGTTCGAAGACGATGGTGACATCGGCGTGCGGGCTGCTGGCAGTCGCCTGCGCCGAGGCTGCACCGGTCAGCGCGGCGACGGACAGCGTAAGCGCCGCCATTGCTCTGGCCGCCCATGAGACGAGTGCGCGCACGAAAACCTCGCTTCCAATCCGGTCATGTCCCAACCACCCGAAGCTGGGCGCCCGGCAGCTGGGGACCTGTGTTAGCAGCAGGAGGTAAGGCTGCGACCGGGGAGAGGTCCATACCCCTCCCCGGAACGTGAGCCTATGGTGTTCAGCCTAAACAGGCCGGTTAGCCCAGTTAGACTGGGTTTACCTTAGCCGGCGGTCTGCAGGCGGCGCATCGTGCGCTGGATGACGCGCTGCCAGTTCATCAGCGAGACCATGTGGGCGTAGATGGCAGCCAGGGCGCCCGTGTTGCGGATGTCCTGGAACTTGCTGTCCGGGAGGGCATTGAGGCCCTCTTCCGAAATCGCCCAGTAATCAGCGATTTTCTGGGTTTCGCCAGCATTTCCCTGACCGTCACGCGGGGTGAAGGCGACCGACTTCTGCTCGAACAGGTTGGCCTTTTCGATCATCTCGACGAACTCGACCGTGGCGCGGCGCTGACGCTCGAACTCTTTGCAGAATTCGATGGCGTCCTGGGTGAACTTCGAGGCGGTTTCGCCTTCGAAGAACTTCACGTCCGGCTCGGACGAGACCATGGAAGCTTCCGTGTCGACGCAGAGAAGCAGCTTGTCGCTCTTCGGGTCCGAGGCGAACACGAAGGGATAGCGGCGGGCGAAGGCCGGCAGGTAGGTGTCCGGGTCCGGCTGGCCGTTGGCGTCGATGTACTCATTCTCGTTCTGGCGGACGCCCATGACGGCGACCGGGGTTTTGTCTGCGCCCACGAAGATGATCGGGAAGCAGGTGGCGGCAACGCCGAACTCGCTGACGGTAATCGGAACCGCATGGGCCGTTTTGAGGAAGGAAAACGGAGCAGCGACCTGTTTAACGCCAAGGTTACGGTGCTTCTCCAGAGATAGCGGTTCCGGCTTCCGGTAGAACATGACCTGGCCGGTCAGTTCCGGTTGGCCGCCTGGGGCTGGAGTGCTCATTAACTAGCTCCTGACTTGATGCTTGGCGGTCCTTATCGGAAAACTTTCTCAGCCTCAACCGAAGCGAATCATATGCCTGCGCTGGACTGGAAATCTTCTTTCAGAGCCCTGTTTTACGCAGGTGGAGCGCTCGCCGCGGGAATCCTTGCGGCTTGTTCACCTTCCGTGGTCAGCGCGGAGCCGGACCTCGCTGCCTTCATGCAGCGCTTCAGCCAGAGCGAAATGAGCCATTCGCCTGAGCAGGCGGATATGCTGGGCCTGTCGGTTGAAGCATTTGGCGGGAGGTACCAATCCAAGCTTGATGATCGATCGATGGCTGTCGCCGAGCGGACGCGCGCGACACGGCTCGACCGGCTGCATGAGCTGGAGCTGATCAGGCGCAACGCCCTGGGGCGCGATGGCCAGCGCACATATGATTCGATGATGACCCTGCTGACCAATGCGGTGGCCGTGGAACAGCACGGCTATGGCTGGACGTCGCTGGGCTGGGCGAGCCCCTACCTGATTACCTATGCCGATGGCTCGTACACCGACCTCGTGAAGTTCATGACCCTGCAGGCCCCGGTGCGCTCGCGTGCTGATGCCGAAGACTGGCTTACCCGGCTGGAGCATATGGACGAAGCGCTGCGCGATGAGCGGCGCCGCTTTGAAGTGGATGTTGAGGCGGGCGCGATCCCGCCGCGCTCCATCATCCAGCGTACGCTTAACAAGGTGCGCGGCCTGACCCCGAGCATTCCGCGCGAACATCCGCTGGTTGTCTATTTCATCGAGCAGCTGGCGCAGATCCCGGACATTTCCGAAGAAGACATCGCCAAGCTGGTGAAGCGCGCGACTGACCAGGTCGGCGGTCCGCTCAAGTCCGAGTATCAGGCGCTCGCCAAGATGCTGGAGGGACTATCCGCGAAGTCCACGGACGATCTGGGCATGTGGCGGCTCAAGGATGGCGAGACGTATTATCGCGATGTGCTGAAGCTCTACACCACGACGGATATGTCGCCGAAGCAGCTGCACGATGCAGGACAAAAACTGGTCGATCAGATTTCGGCGCAGATCGAGCCGACGCTGGCTGAGATGGGTCAGGTCGAGGGCAGCATTGGCGGACGCCTGCGAACGCTGGCGATGGACCCCGCCTATCTGTTCCCTGAAACGCCGGAGGGGCGAGCTGCGCTGCTTGATGCCATTCGCGAGCGGATCAACTGGGCCGAGAAGTCCATGGGACGAATGATCGTGACCGGGCCCAAAGCCAAGGTCGAAGTGCGCGAGTCGCCCCGTATCTCGCAGGAATCCGCGCCTAGCGCCTACTACAAGGCCGCGCCACTGGATGGGTCACGGCCGCCGACGTTCAACATCAACCTGCGCTCGACGCTGGACTTCCCGATGTGGACGCTGCCGACCCTCAGCTTCCACGAAGCGGTTCCGGGGCATCACATCCAGGCCGGACTCGCGCGCGAGCGCACCAACCAGCCGCTGGTGAGCTACCTCATCGCGCAGCCGGTGTTCGGCGAAGGCTGGGCGCTTTATGCTGAAGATCTTGCGGACGAACTCGGCGCCTACAAGGAAGACAAGCTGGGGCGGCTTGGTTACCTGCAGTCCCTGCTCTTCCGCGCGGCGCGGCTGGTTGCGGATACCGGGATCAATTCGCAGAAGTGGACGCGTGCGGAAGCTTCGGCCTACCTGCAATCGACGGTTGGGCTGTCGCCGCAGGAAGCGGATGGCGAGATCGATCGGTACACGATCTGGCCGGGTCAGGCGTGCACCTACATGGTGGGCCGGGAAACCATTCGCCGGCTGCGGACGGGCGCGCAGCAGCAACTGAAAGCCAGCTTTGATATCCGGCAGTTCCACGAGGTGATCCTCGCGCCAGGGCCCAGGCCGCTGCCGGTTCTGGAGGCTGATGTGGCTGACTGGGTGGCCTCGCAGCGTCCTCAACAGGCCAAGAAATAACGCCGAGCCGGACGCGGGGGCGACGCAAACCGGCCCCAATCGGCGCGCCTCCTCACGCTCACAGAGTTGAGCAATGGGGACTCATATGACTCGCTTCCAGACAGGTTTTCTATTTGCGGCGTCAGCTTTGACGCTTGCGGCATGCGCCTCGCCTACGGGCTCGGAGGTTAGCGGCGGCACGGTTAAGGTCGGCCAGAGCGATGGCCGCGATGGCGTCGTTGTTACTGCTCAACGGCGCGAGAGCTCGGTGCAGGACGTGGCCGTTCCTGTGCAGGCGATCACGCAGGAGCAGGCCTATGCGCCGCCTGCGCCACCACCTCCTCCGGTCGGCATGCCGGCGCCGATGGGAAAGATGGACACGTATGCGCAGGTGATGCCACAGCCCATGCCGGGCGACGTGAACCGCGACAAGTATCAGGACGTCCAGATCAACGGCGTGAAGCTGGTTGCGCAGGAACCGGTTTCGACATTCTCGATCGACGTTGATACGGCGAGCTATTCGAATGTGCGGCGCATGTTGAATGCCGGTCACCTGCCGCCGAAGGATGCGGTGCGGATCGAGGAGCTGATCAATTATTTCGACTACGACTACGCACTGCCGAAATCGAAGAACACGCCCTTCGAGACGACCGTGAAGGTTGTGCCCTCGCCCTGGGCTGAGGGGCGGCAGCTGATGCATGTAGCGGTTCAGGGTTACGACATCAATCGCGATGCGCGGCCGCCGCTGAACCTGACGCTGCTGATCGACGTTTCGGGATCGATGAGTGCGCAGAACAAGCTGCCGCTGGCGATCCAGTCGTTGAAGCTGCTGATCAACGAGATGACGGCGAAAGACACGATCGCGATCGCGGTTTATGCGGGCGCGGCGGGGACTGTGCTTGAGCCGACATCGGGCGCGGACAAGGCAAAGATCATGGCGGCGCTGGACAAGCTTTCAGCGGGCGGATCGACGGCGGGCGGCGAAGGGCTGCGACTGGCGTATAATCTGGCCAAGCAGAACTTCTCGAAGAACAGCGTTAATCGCGTGATGCTGTTGAGCGATGGCGATTTCAATGTGGGGATCAACGACCCCAACGCGCTGGAAGACTTTGTCAGCCGTGAACGCGAGAGCGGCGTCTATCTCTCGATCCTCGGCTTTGGTGGTGGGAACTACAACGACCTGCTGATGCAGAAGCTGGCGCAGTCCGGCAACGGCATGGCGGCTTATATCGATACGCTGAACGAGGGCCGTAAGGTTCTAAACGATGACCTTTCGGGATCGATGTTCTCGATCGCGGATGACGTGAAGATCCAGGTCGAGTTCAACCCGGCGAAGGTCGCGGAGTATCGGCTGATCGGGTACGAGACGCGCATTCTTAATCGCGAGGACTTCAACAACGACAAGGTTGATGCGGGGGAAATCGGCGCGGGATCTTCGGTGACGGCGATCTATGAGATCACGCCGGTTGGATCGAAGGCGACGCTGATTGATCCGAGCCGTTACAAGGAAGCGGCGAAGCCTGCGGGGAACAGCAACGAGTTCGCGTTCCTGAAGCTGCGCTACAAGATGCCGGGTGAGAGCAAGTCGAAGCTGGTGGACCGGCCGATCACGGTGGCGGATCAGGTGACCGACATTTCGAAGGCGCCGGAGGCGACGCGGTTTGCGACGGCGGTGGCGGGGTATGGCTCGTTGCTGCGGGGTGACCCCTATCTCGACAAGTCGTTCACGTGGGATCGGGTGATCGATCTGGCGAACGGAGCGAAGGGTTCCGATGCGTTCGGGTATCGCGCGGAGTTCGTGCAGCTTGCGCGGCTGGCCAAGACGGCGGCGACGCAGGAGAGCCTGAAGACGCCGGGGGCTGGCGAGGTTGGGCAGTAGCCCTGCCCTGAAATCCAATTTCTAAAACAGACCGGGCCCGCGGATTGTATCCGCGGGCCCGCTTCTCGTCTGGCGTGGCGCGACACCTGATTGCTCAAGATGGGGCGGAGAACCCACAGCGCCGTATGACGAGGTTCTGTTCTTAAGCGGCGAGCAGTTCAGGCTCGCGCTGGAGTTCGCTGACGCCCTCGCTGCGTGGTGCGAAGACCGGATCGAGGCCCTGGGCCAGATCGGCGACTTCGAGGCGGCGTGCTTTCAGGTCCGCATTGCGACGGATGAAGATGGCGGTTGCGCCGTAGCGGCGGGCTTCGCGCCAGCGCCAGAAGGTGGCGACATCGCCTTCGACACCACCCTGATCGGCGACACGGATGATGCGCCAGGACCGGCCTTCCGGCGCCGCGAAGAGGACCACGCCGGCGACCTTCGCCCAGTCCTGCTCAGCGCCGAAGCGTTCGAATTTGTAGGAGGAACCGTTAGCCCCGCAGAAGTTGACTGCCCCGTTCGTCATGTTCTTGCTCCGTTCTTGTTCTCTGTTGTGTTCTCTTTTTGTGCTTTTCGCAAGCGGGTTGGCGGAAGTTTTTCGTAAACGAGAGGTTAAGGGGTGTGGCGGCGTGCGGGGAGCGTTTTCGCGCGCTGGCGCGCAGCCCACCTTCCCCGATTCCGGCATCGTAGGATGCATCAACGATGCACCGGGGCGGGCGCTGGCGGTGCGGTGCATCTGAAGATGCACCCTACGGGTTTGGGGTTCGTCTCAAGTGGCGGGGCGATGAGCTGGCGGTGGTGAGCGGGGTAGGCTGGATACCGGCGTTCGCGGGAATGCGTGGCATGGCCACGCTTCCAGAGGTTCGCCCGACGGTGGCCGCTACTCTTCGTCGACGTAGGGGTTCTTGTTGCTCTTCAGGACCAGGCGGATGGGGACGCCGGGGAGGTTGAAGGCTTCGCGGAGTTCGTTGAGGAGATAGCGCTTGTACGTCTCCGGCATCTCGCTGGCGCGGCTGGCCATGAGGACGAAGGTTGGCGGGCGGGTTTTCATCTGCGCCATGTAGCGCGGCTTGATGCGCTTGCCGTTCGGGGCTGGCGGCGGGTGTTTCTGTGTGACGTAGGCGAGCCAGTCGTTGAGGTCGCGCGTCTTCACGCGAGCGGACCAATCCTTGTGGACCTTCACGCAGGCGTCCATCAGCTTGTCGAGGTTCTTGCGCGTGACGCCAGACACGGGAACCAGCGGCGTGCCGGCTGCGTGTGGCAGGTGGGCGAAGGCCTGGTGATCCATCTCGCGGCGGGCTTCGGACGTGTTGTCGACCGTGTCCCATTTGGTGATTGCGAACACCAAGCCCCTGCCCTCGCGGATGACGAGGTTGGCGATCTGGATGTCCTGTTTCTCGAAGGCGTCGCGCGGGTCCATGACGAGGACGACGACGTCGGCGAAGCGGATCGAATGGGTCGTCTCCATGGTGGAGGCGCGTTCGAGTTTTTCCTGGACCTTGGCGCGCTTGCGCAGGCCAGCGGTGTCGACAAGGCGAATTTCGCGGCCGCCCCATGACCACGCGACGGTGACGCTGTCGCGCGTGATGCCGGCTTCAGGGCCGGTGATGAAGCGGTCGTCTTCGAGGATGCCGTTGAGCAGCGTGGACTTGCCCGCGTTGGGACGGCCAACGAAGGCGATGCGGATCGGCTTGGTGGGGTCGATCGGCGGAGCTTCAGCGTCGGGATCGAAGGGTTCTTCGTTCTCGTCTTCAGGATCGAGCGAGGCGTATTGGCCGAGGGCTTCGAGGCGGGCCTGCGCGTTGGCGAGGCCTTCGTAAAGATCGGACATGCCCTCGCCATGCTCGGCGGAGATCGGCGCTGCATCGCCGAGACCAAGACGCCAGGCTTCGTTGAGGCCATCGTCGCCCTGCTTGCCTTCGCACTTGTTGGCGGCGAGCACGACCGGCTTGCCAGACTTGCGAAGCAGCTGGGCGAAGCGTTCGTCGATCGGCGTGACGCCGGCGCGCGCATCGTAGAGGAAGATCGAAACGTCGGCTTCCTTGATCGCGATCTCGGTCTGGCGACGCATGCGAGTTTCGAGGCTGTCGTCGTTGACGTCCTCGAAGCCGGCAGTGTCGATCAGGATCATGTCGATGTCGCCGAGGCGGCCAGTCGATTCCTTGCGGTCGCGCGTGACGCCAGGCTGGTCGTCGACGATAGCGATCTTCCGGCCGGCGAGCCGGTTGAACAGGGTCGACTTGCCTACGTTCGGGCGACCGACGATGGCCACCTTCAGCGTCATGGGAAACTCCAATTCGACCGCCCTTGCGGACGGCCATCGGGCGCTCAATCGCGAGCGCCGCTCTACAAAACCCAGTAAATGACTTGCCTACTCTACTACTTGATAGCGATCAGCTGGGCCTGATCGGTGAGAAGGAAGATCTTGCCGCCGGCGGCGATCGGCTCGATCAGGACGCCCTGACCGACGGTAAGCTCGGCAACCGTTTCACCGTTCTGCGGAGAAAGCGCGAGAACGTCGCCGTAGGACGAGGTGATGATCAGACGGCCATCCGCCATCAGCGGACCGGTCCAGACGATGCGGTTTTCCTGGTTGTTGTCCTTGAACTCCGGCAGGTCACGCACCCAGGCGATCTTGCCGTCGATGCGGTTGAAGGCGGCGATCTTGGCGTTGGTGCCGACGACGAACAGATAGTTGCCGCCGATGACCGGGCCCTGCCGCGAGCCGAACACGCGGCTCCACAGGCGCGCGCCCGAGCGGCTGTCGATCGCGGCGAGGATGCCCGAGTGGCTGGCGACGTAGACGACGCCGTCCTGAATGGTGGGCTTGCCGGCGATGTCGTTGATGGCCGAGAGCGGCGTGTAGCGGCCGGTGGCGGTCAGCGTGTCGGTCCACAGGCGGCGGCCGTTGGCCGGGAGATAGGCGATCAGTTCGCCCGACGAATAGCCGACGGCCAGAATGTCCTGCGTGACGGCGGGGCTGGGCGAAGACAGGACGCGCGCGGATTCCGAAAGCGCCTGATCGTTCCAGATGATCTCGCCGTCATCGGTGTCGATGGCGTAGAAATCGTTGTTGGTCGACGTGAGGAAAGCGCGGTTGCCGAGGATGGCGGGCGAGGATGACAGCGGGCTCTCGACGCGGCGATGCCAGACTTCCTTACCGTCTGCGAGGCTGAGCGCGGTGACGTAGGCGAAGCCGGACGCGACGATGAGCTTGTCCCCGGTGATCGCGAGGCCGGCGCCGACGGTGTATTCATCCCATTTCGGATTGGCGGCCTTGAGCTTGTTCTCCCAGATGCGCTTGCCCGAGGCGATGTCGGTGGCGGTGACGCGCTGGTTGGCGTCGATCGTGTAGATGCGGCCGTCGCGGGCGACGGGAGCGGCGACGATACGCTTGAGCTCGCCCGAGCCTTCACCGACGCCGACGCGCCAGTCGATCTTGAACTGAGAACCGGCGGCGTAGTTGGCCGGATGCTTGGCCGAGTTGACGCCTGCCTGCGGCCAGTCGGCCGAGGGCTCAACGGCGGGGAGCGCAATGGTGGCGCTGGCGAGGGCCGGGTCAGGCGTGAGGTTTTCCGAGAGCGGGTTCACCGTGACCCGCGCGGCCTTTTCCTCTTCCGACAGGACGACAGGCGCGTTGCCGCATGCAGCCAGGATGGCCGCCATGGGAAGCGCGAGAAGCAGTGAGCGCATGGCTGACATTATTGGTTCGCCTGTGCGGGAGCGGATTGGGCGGGTGCGGATTGGGCGGGAACTGCGGGTGCAGTCGAAGCGGGAGCCGGAGCTGCCGGGGCCGGTGTGGCGGTTGCGGCAGGCGGCGTGGCGGCGGGCACGCCGGGGGCGTCGAGATTGACGGTGCGCTGCGGGAGCGTGGCGAGCGCCTGCTGCACGCGAGCCTGGACGCCGCGCGGGGCTTCAAGGTCGAGGGCGAGAGCTTCGAATTCGGAACGGGCGCGTTCGATGTCGCCGCCAGCGAGCGCCTTGGCGCCGATGAGTTCGCGGGCCATGGCGGTGGCGGGGCCAGGACGGTCGAGCAGCGGCTTGAGGTCTTTCTCGAGGTCGGCGAGCGTCGCGGTGTCGGCCTTGGCATAGGCCAGCTTGATAATGGCGAGGTCGCCCAGCACGCCCTTGTCGGCGGCGGCGGCGGACGCGAGGTGCGCTTCAACCGCGGTCATGTCGTTGGTGAGGTCTTTCTCGACGCCGGCGAGCATGTGGCCTGCGAGGGAGTTGAAGCCGGTCTTGTCGCCTTCGAGCTGGGCGAAGCTGGCGCGAGCCTTGGCGAGGTCGTTGGCTTCGCGGGCGGCGAAGCCGGCGTCATAGACCATGGCGGACTTGTCGATCTCGCTCTCGCGCATGCCGCGCCAGATTTCGAAGCCGGCGACGCCGACGATGGCGGCGCCGATGACCGTATAGACCACCCACTGCCAACGCTTCCACAGAGTCGCGACGGACTCCTCGCGCAGGCTCTGGTCGACTTCCTGGAAGATATCAGTCACGCGCGGGGGTGCTCCGAAAAGAGGGGCAACTTAACCGGGGCTGACCGCCCCGGCAATTCGACAAAAGCCGTTGGGATTATGGCTGTTTTTTGAGCGAGTAGGTCTCTTTTTCCCCGGGAAACGCCCGAGCCCTCACATCCGAGGCATATCCGTCTACAGCCTTGCCTATCTCGGAGCGAAGATCGGCATATCGCCGCACGAATCGCGGGGTCCAGTCAAACATGCCCAGAAGGTCGTCCGTCACGAGAATCTGGCCGTCACAACTGGCTGAAGCGCCGATGCCGACGGTGGGGCAGGAAACCTGGCGGGTTATCTGGACGGCGAGGTCTTCGGCGACCCCCTCGATGACCATGGCGAAGCAGCCGGCTTCGTCGGCGGCGGCGGCTTCGGAGATGACCTTGTTGCGTTCCGCATCGGTGCGGCCCTTGGCCTTGAAGCCGCCGTCGACATTGGTGGCCTGGGGACGGAGGCCGACATGTGCCATGACGGGGATGCCGCGCTCGACAAGGTAACGGACCGTGGCGGCTGCGTATTCGCCGGCTTCGATCTTCACGGCCTGGCAGCCGGTTTCCTTCATGATGCGGGAGGCGTTCGTGAACGCCTGCTCGACGCTGGCTTCGTAGGAGCCGAAGGGCATGTCGACGACGACGAAAGCGCGTTTCGAGCCGCGCATGACCGCCTGCCCGTGCATGATCATCATATCCAGGGTGACGCCGACCGTGGTGGGCAGGCCGTGGACGACCATTCCGACGCTGTCGCCGACGAGCAGCAGGTCGCAGCGCTCGTCCAGCAACGCAGCCATCGGCGCGGTGTAGGCGGTGAGGCAGACGAGCGGTGTGCCACCTTTGGAGGCGGCGACATCCTTAACCGTCTTGCGGGCGGACTGGACCTGGGCGGACATCAGCGTCCCCTCTTCAAACAGGGCCGCTGAATAGGCCCCAACGGCCTCCGAGGCAATCTATGGGCCGTTTACCCTAGTTTCGCGTCTTGTCGCCTGAGGCGGACCGCCCGGCCTAGCCACCCGACATCGGGTCTACGCCGATGAGCATGTAGTGCAGCTCGTAAATGAGCAGCAGGTAGAGGGCCAGGCCGACGGCTATCGAGAGCAGATCGCCCAGCACGTTCGGCTTGATGTTGGCGAAGCCGACATCGCCCCGGCGCTTGACCGCGATCCGGTCGACAACGCCGTAGATGAGGAACGATGCAAAGAGGATGATCGAGGCGAGATCCCAGTTGGAGATCAGGTGCGCCAGCGCCCAGATCTTGGTGGCGGCGAGCAGCGGGTGCTTCACGCCCTTCTTTATGAAACCGGCGGGCGGCATGTAGGCGGCCACGATCAGGATCATCGCGGGCAACATCAGAAGCATGGTGATGTGGCGGGTCCAGAACGGGGGCGCGGCCAACGGTATCCATGGCTTCAGCATGGCGTAGCCCCAGATCATGGCGATGAATCCGATGCCGGTTAGCGCCGAGTAGAGACCCTTGTAGGGGCCGGGCCCCATGCGGGCCGGCAGGCTGTTTTCATCGCGCGAGCGGAACGCCGTATAGTAGTGCGTTCCGAAGAACACGAGGAGGCCCGTCAGAAAGGCGAGCAGATACCAGAGTTCCATAACGACACCCCTGCTCCCCACCCGCGTAGATCAGAGCAAAGGTGTAGGCGCGAAGCAACGGGAGTGAAAGACCGGACTCAAAACCCAGCCCGTGCGCACGCAATCGTGGTTCGACGGACGCGCGATGCTCACCGTGACGACTACTCGGCGGCTTGTGGCTTGAGGGCTTGCCTAGCGTTCCTGGACCAGCACGGCGGCGCACAGGCTTGCCCCAGCGATAACAGCGGCGATGGTTATCATCATCGGATCGAAGCTGCCCTGATCGGCAAGTCGAAGTTCGCCGGAGAGATTGTTCCACCAACCGGACATATCCGGAAGCAAAGGGGCCATGTCGACAATGCTGGCGACAGCAACGCCGAAGCCGGCCATGCCAGCGCCGTAAACAGCAGCGCGACGCCAGCTGATGCCATCATGCGCTTGTTCGACAACGCGTTTGGTGAAGCCGTCGTCCTTGATCGCTGCTTCTTCAGCAGCGAACAGGCTGGCGAGGGCGTCGTCGCCTTCATCGGAACGTTCGGGGTGGTCGGACATGCCTGATCCTTCGAACATCATTGTCTCACGCTGACTGATAGGCGGCCAGCGCCTTTTGTAGTTTGGCCCTGCCCCTCAGAACCCACGATTTTACCGAGCCGAGCGGCGCTTGCATCGCAAGTGCAGCTTCGGTGTGGCTGAGCCCTGCACCCATGCAGAGGGCGATGGCTGCACGTTCGTTCTCGTCCAGCATCGCCATGGCGCGGGCGAGATCCATGCGGTCGCTGGTTTCGTTCGTCGCACCGGGGTCGCTGGCGCTGGTATCGTCATCGAGTTCGACTTCGATCTTTGCGCCTTTGCGGACGCCGAGAAACTCACGGTAGGCAATGGCGCAGACCCAGCCGCGGAAGGAGCCGCCGCGCCAGGTGGTTCGCCGCCGCCATGCGGTGAGGAAGGCGGCCTGGGCGATGTCGTCGCCATCGGACACGGAGCGGGACAGCCTTCGGGCCAACGCGCGGACACTCGCCTGATGGCGGGAGACAAGTAGGCCAAAGGCCTTCTGGTCGCCCGCCATCGCGGCGTGTGTCAGGTCCTGTTCGTCAGGGAAAGAACCGGACACGGGGGATCAGCCGCGCTTCGACTCGTTGGCGAAGAAGTGGAGGCCTAGAAAAGCCAGACCGATGAAGAGCGGGAACGTGGCGACGCCGAGGAGGCCACGCATCACTTCCGGGCCATCGCTGCCGGGTATACCCGTGCCAACGATGGTGGCGAAGGAGCCAAAACCGGCGGCGATCGCAACGAAGATAATGCCGCGACGCAGATCTGCGATCGGGCTGGATACACGCGCCATGGACGCGAGCGTTTCGGGGGTAAGCGGCTGGCCTTTTTCGATGGCCAAGCGGAGCGTCTTCATTGCTTCGGCGCGCTTCTTCTGACCGAAATACTGCGTGAGCCAGACGATGAGAATAATCATTCCGAAGAATGAGATCGGGATGAAAATTGAGGCGTCCATGGGCCTTAGGCCTCCTGTATCGGGGACCTGAATGGCCCCGTTTGCAGGTTAGAGGGCAAAAGACCTCAAAACGGATGCGGCCCCCGGAAAGAAATTTCCGGAGGCCGCAATTTGTTCGGTATTCGCTACGTCAGGACTTAAGCGCGGCGGCGTTCGCGGCCACGCTCCAGGCTGGCGATATAGCGGCGGTGTTCCTCGAACGGGTCCACCGGGCGCTCTTCGCGGGGACCGCCTGGCTTGGCGACCGTGCGCGACTCTTTCTTGGCCTTGGCGGCTTCCTTGATCTCTTTCTTGCGGGCTTTGCGATCGGCGCGCTTGAGCGCGTCAACCGAGAGCTCTGCATCGATGCGCGCCTGTTCGGCGACTTCGATGGCTTCGAGACGGGCTGCTTCGGCGGCGGCGGCGGCTTCCTCACGGATGCGGTTGCGCTCGGCCTTTTCAGCTTCGCGCTGGGAGCGGATTGCTTCCACTTTCGCGCGACGCTCAGCCTCGTGGTCGATCAGGACTTCTGCCTGAACCGTGGGCTTCGGTTTGAATTTTTCGAGAAGGGCTTTCTTCGCGGCCGCGGCGAGCGCCTGCCGTTCAGCAAAAGTCGAATTCTTGGGTTGCATCTAGGCTTTCGGAATCAACGGTGAATCGTTGGTTGGGAGATGTGCCGGGTACATAAGGCCGAGTTAGTGTTTCGTCCATACCCTGCGGCATTACGCCGAGTTCATTGCGTTCGTGTGTCAGGCGGCGTTTCCGACACGGTGTTTCTGTACCCACAACGGGACCAGGATGAGACGGTCGCCCGATATCGGGCGCGACATTCTGGCAGGGCTTTGGGGAGCATTTGCCGGGGGCAAATTCCGGCTTGGGGTTAGCTGCGAAAATCGCCTCTATTCCATCATCGTATGGACGCGCTTCAGGTCAGACGCGAAGTGGGCGCGGAGATGGCCTGAGTTTCGGAGATGCTCTTCCAGTATTTCTTGGGCCAGTATTTCTTGGGCACGTGCTGGCGTATCTGGTTCAGATTGGTGCGCGCCGGATTGAACGTGCTCTCATAATATGTTCGCCAGTCGATCTCTAAGGCGTCTGCCTCTGGCGCATCGGCGCGGGCGCCGGGCGGGCCGATGGCGAGTTCGGCCTTATCCCACCAGAGCGAGCCCTTGGGGGTGAGGATTGCCCAGTCCATCGACCTGAAACGGTCGACGAAGAACTGGGCGGTTTCCTCGACGATGTAATGGTCGGGCTCGAACCAGGCGATAAAGCGTGAGCCGTGGACGGGATCGTTGATCTCACGAAAGCAGACGAAGGCATGCATCTTGTGCAGGTCGCGGCGGACGTCTTTTGCGAGGCTGGTGAGCCTGGACACGAGCTTGTCGGTGGGGACGAGATGCAGGTTGGGTTCGGGGTTTTGGGGGCGGCGCATGCGCCAGATCAGTTCGTAGAGCAGCGCGTATTTTTCCGGCTCGCTGTTGCAGACGACGAAGCGGATGAGTTCGGTGACGGAGCGCGGGAGGATGATGGGCTTGCCGGCTGCGCCATAGGCGGATGACAGCTGGCCGCCGCCGAACAGATCGGGCGCGTCGCTGGAGCGCCATGTCACCTGCTCGCTCGGGATATTGGACCAGCTGAGGATGCGCAGCGCCTGGCGGAAGCCCTGAAGATCGGCCCCGCCTTTGAGTTCAATGTGCTGGTGGGCGGTGGGGTCCATCAGAAGAGGTTGAGCTGGGTGGGCTGAGGCGCGAGGCGCTGGCGGAGGTTGATGCGGTCGGGCTCGGTGATGGCCACGTCCGCGGGAATGCGCCGCTTGCGATTGGGCATCTTATCCACGGGCGCCTCCTTATGCGTCGTTCTATATTTGTTCCACCCCTCTTCAGTCAACATGACCTTGTCATATGCTTGGAAAAGACTTGGTCAGGTCAGGACTTTTCGCGGGACCGTCAGGCGAACAGCTTGGCCCAGCTGTCGGCCTTGAAGCCGAGCGAGAGTTTGCCGCCGCGATCGAGCACGGGACGCTTCACCAGCGTGGGATGGGCAAGCAGCAGCGCGACGGCTTTCTTCTCGTCGATGCCCGCTTTTTCCTTTTCGGGAAGTTCGCGCCAGGTGGTGCTGGCCTTGTTGAGCACCTTCTCCCAGCCGAGATCCTTCACCCATGACTCGACGAGCGGTTTGGTGAGGCCAT
Source organism: Hyphomonadaceae bacterium (assembly GCA_036733305.1). Taxonomy (GTDB): domain Bacteria; phylum Pseudomonadota; class Alphaproteobacteria; order Caulobacterales; family Hyphomonadaceae; genus UBA7672. The sequence goes on along the minus strand of DAINAT010000042.1, from coordinate 2,443 downwards.
CGGCGCGGACATCGTGGAAAACGTGTTTGTGGTCCTCGGCATCGAGCCATTTGCGAGCGGCGCGTGTCGTGTCGCAGGTGGCAAGGCCGTAGAGGGTAATGGTTTTGCTCATGAGGCTCATTGACCAGCTTCTGCGAGGGCGCGCCAGCCACAGGACGTTACAAGTTGGACGGCGGGATGGATTGGTTCGGTGCGTGAGTTATGTTCTCACTCAGCCATCAGCGGCGTGGAGGAACACCATGTTCACCGGAATGCGCTTTACCGCCATGGTTGTCGCCATGACAGCAGGCCTTGCCGCCTGCACATCATCTGAACCGGCTGGCGCGGCTGGCCAGCAGGCGGACAGCGGCGCGAAAGTCTGCATCCGCCCCGCCGACATCGTGCGCCAGGACATTGTCAGCGATGAGCAAATCAACTTCGAGATGCGCAATGGCGACAAGTGGGTGAACACCCTGCCCCGCAAATGCCCCAACCTGAAATTCCAGGGCGGTTTCACATGGGAGGTGCGCGGCATGATGGTCTGCTCAAACGAGCAATTCATCTACGTGAAAGACGACGCCACCCCTTGCCAGCTTGGCGCGTTCACGAAGCCGCCAAAAGCGGAATAGCTGTTTCAGCGATCAGCGATATGCCTGCGCAAGGCCATCGGATGACCATTGGCCCTTGTCCGTCAGCGTCTGGAACCGCTGTGTCCACGGCATGACGTCGACGCCTTTCGCGGCCAGCCAAGCTTCGTCGTAGATCGTGTCTGCATAGCGTTCACCGCTGTCGCAGATCAGCGTGACGATGGAGCCCTGCTCGCCTCTTGCGATCATTTCCGCCGCTAGACTGAGCGCGCCGACAATATTGGTACCCGTGGAGGGGCCGCAGCGGCGACCGAGTACGCGCTCCAGCCAGCGGCATCCCGCCACCGAAGCGGCATCCGGCACAGCCATCATGCGATCAATCACGTCCGGCATGAAGGAACCCTCCACGCGCGGTCGGCCGATGCCTTCGACAACGGGGCTCGCCTGACCTGTTCGCGTCATGTCGTTCGCTTCGAATGCGGGGAAGAACGCAGACCCGGCGGGATCGACAACACAGAGCTTCACCGTTTCGACGAGTTGGGGCTGATAGCGGATGTATCGGCCGACCGTCGCCGACGTTCCGCCTGTGCCTGCGCCGACAACGATCCAGGCCGGGATGGAATGCGGTTCGAGCGCCATCTGCTCGAACATGCTCTCAGCGATGTTGTTATTGCCGCGCCAGTCGACCGCGCGCTCAGCGAAGGTGAACTGGTCGAGGAACAGGCCGCCGCATGTGCGGGCGAGTTCGACGCAGTGCGGAATGACTTCGCGGGCGCTGTCGACACGATAGACGCGTCCGCCTTGCGCCTCGATGGCCTCGACCTTCCGTTTTGCCGTATCGGTCGGAAGAACTGCAGCGAAGGGAGAGCCGATCAGGCGGGCGAAATAGGCTTCGGAAATTGCGGTCGAGCCCGAAGAGGCCTCGATGAGCTGACGCCCTTCCCTAATCCAGCCGTTTGCCAGGCCGTAGAGAAACAGCGAGCGCGCGAGGCGATGCTTGAGGCTGCCGGAAGGATGGGTGGTCTCGTCCTTCAGGTAGATCGTCGCGCCCGGCAATTGCGGGACGACGAGACGGATCATGTGCGTATCGGCCGAGCGATGGAGATCGGCGCGGATGAGTTCGAGGGCGTGTCTGCGCCAGGCCTGATCGTTCGGCATACTGTCCTCGCCTCAGCACGCGCCCGCGAGCAGTTCGCGTGGCGCCATTCTACTCCTCGCCGTCGTCGTCGCGAACTTTGGGTTGGGCTTCGAGAAAGGCTTCGATCTCGTCCAGCGTGGCCGAGTATTCATAACCATTATTGCCGATGACGATCTTCCGCGAGTCTTCCATACGCAGCATGTAGCCGCCGTGTTCAAGGACTTTGCCAAACGGTTTGGCGCACTTCATCAGAAGCACGCCATAGCGATAGCCCAGCCGCTTGACGCGACGTTCCTGCGAAGCGGTGGCGTGTTTGCCCTGTCCCATGCCGGTCGCGCTACTCCCACTCGATTATCGATCGATCCATCGCCATCTTTCACCTTCGCTCGCTGAGCTAGCGTTAGTTTGGAACGCACCGTCAAGCACACCGTCAAAAAGAAATGCTCGAACGCGCGCCGACGAAATCGTCACGGCGCTGCCGTCATCGATCATGCAGGAGCACTCAAAACAAGGGAAGCTGTCGCTCGTCAAGCTTACGCCGGGAACGCTTCGGCCGCTTGGACTTCGAAAGCGCTCTCTCAATGGTCGCGATGCGTCTGGCCTGTACGCGGTGCGCTTCAAACTTGCCCCGCCCCTCAAACTTCATCAGAGCATCTTCGAGCTGTTGGACATCATCCTTCCGCCAAAAGATCATGTTCCGAATAATGACCGGCGCAGGAAAGTCAGGGATGCCGCTCTG
>DAINAT010000041.1:0-25446 GCA_036733305.1 Hyphomonadaceae bacterium | reverse complement strand
AAGAGGATGCGCAGCAGGAGGATGAACATCTGACCCATGGGTGGGAGTATAACCCTGGGCGGTGGGAGTGCGGGATTTGGGAGGGGCCGTCCTACAGTTTGGGCGTGCAACGTGTTGATATTCCGCGTGATGGAAATTCTCTGTCCTACAGTTCTGCACCACCACTATCCCCCAATCTCGCATCGCTTACGGACGCGTCCCCCGCGCAGGCGGGGGTCCAGCGGGTGGGCGTGTTGTTGGATATCGTGCGCTGACGCGCTCTCTTTTGGTGGGACTGGATCCCGGCCTTCGCCGGGAACGCGTGAACAGGGTTCACGCTTCCAGAGGTGCATCGTTGATGCACCCTACGGGTTTGGGGTTGGTCTCGGGCAGCGGGACTAGCCGCCCCTGGGTCCCGACTTTCGTCGGGAGGAGCGGGGCAAGGAAGTGAGGGTGGTGGGTGGTGGGCTTCCGCTGCTGGTTTTCTATCGATGGCAGGCCGGGCAATGGCGCGATGGCTTGAATGTGTTTCGCGAAAAGCTTGCGCAAGATTGACTGTGACCACCCGCCCGGCGTATCCGCCGCTGGTTGCGCCCCGTAGCCGGAGCTGCCTATGGCCCTCGCCGCATCTTCTGCTGCCTCCGCCGGGAAAGCTGGCGGGCCGAGCCGCTTTGGGAAGAACGCGTTCTTCTTCATCATCGTGACCGTGTTCATCGACATGATGGCGTTCGCCGTGATCATGCCGTCGATGCCGGAGCTGATGGCGGAATTGCTGAATGGCAAGGATGCGCTGATCGCGGCGCAGGCCATGGCGGATGGTGGCAACAAGCTGCCGCTGGAGACGATGCTGTCGGATGCTTCGCCGTGGGGCGGGTACATCACGGTTGTCTATGCGATCATGAATTTCCTGTCGGCGCCGGTGCTGGGCGGGTTGTCTGACCGGTTCGGGCGGCGGCCGATCCTGCTGATCTCGATCGGCACGCTGGCGATCGACTTTGTGATCATGGGCTTTGCCCATTCGATCTGGCTGCTGTTCCTCGGGCGCGTGCTGTCGGGGATTTCGGGAGCGACGCATTCGACGGCGGCGGCGTACATCGCGGACGTGACTGAGCCGGCCGATCGCGGCAAGGCTTATGGCATGTTGGGAGCGGCGTTCGGGCTCGGGTTTATTCTTGGGCCGGCGATTGGCGGATTCCTGGGGCAGTTCGATCCGCGCTTCCCGTTCTTTGCATCGGCTGCGCTGGCGGCGGTGAACTTCTGCTATGGCCTGTTCGTGCTGCCGGAGTCGCTCGACAAGGAGCATCGGCGGAAGTTCGACTGGAAGCGGGCGAACGCGTTCGGAACTTTTGCTCACCTGGCCAAAGTTCCGTACCTTGCGTGGTTCATGCTGGCGCTTGGGCTCTTCAACTTTGCGCACTGGGTTTATCCCGCGACGTTCAGCTATTTCGGCGCTGTGCGGTATGGCTGGGACCCGGGGATGCTGGGCTGGTCGCTGGCGGCGGTGGGCGTTGGCTCGACGATCGTGCAGGGCGGGCTGGTTGGCCCGGTGATCAAGCGGTTCGGGGCGACGCGGACGACGGTGTTCGGGTTTGTCATCTGCATCGTGACGTTCGCAGCTTATGCGGCGGCGACGCAGGGATGGATGGTGTTCCTGATCATTCCGATCGGCGCGCTGGCGGGCGTGCTGGGACCGGCGATGAACCAGATCATGACGGCGCGTACGCCGCGCAATGCTCAGGGGGAATTGCAGGGGGCGATTGCGAGCGTGCAGTCGCTGTCGAACATCTTCGCGCCGCTGGCGATGACGCAGACCTTCCACTACTTCACGTCGGTGAATGCGCCGGTCTATTTCCCGGGGGCGGCGTTTGCGCTGGCTTCGGTGTTCTGCGCGATTTCGCTGATACCGCTGATGCGGGGATTGAAGATTGCGCCGAAGATGGAAGCGCAGCCGGATGATCCGGCGGAAGAGGCTGTGCAGGATGACCCCGCACAGCCTGTACCTGCTCAGTCCGCCTGATAGCCTGTTGAATCAGGCTGCGGGCTTGCCTTTGACGAACGACATCACCGCTCCGAGGATGCCACCGCCAACCCCGCCTTCCAGCAGGTTCTGGACGTAGCCCATGATGGCGTTGTCCTGGCCGCCAAGCAGGTTGCCCAGGCCCGCGGCCTGCGCGCCCGCTCCAACGCCGACGCCGCCAACAACTCCCGCGATGATGTTCGCGATATTGCCGAAGCCTTTGCCGCCGAGAACCGACGAGATGATCGGACCGAGTATGGCCCCGCCGGCGCCGTTCAGGATGTACGGAAGAAATTGCTGAAGTTGTTCCATCGTTCGTTCCCCTTTCAGCCTTATCGGCAGCCTTATCGGCCCGACCCGGGCAGGCTGCGCCCATTTCAGTGACAGAGTCTATCGACAAAGCTTGACCAACACGTCCGGATTGGACTGTTGTCGCTGCGATAACGGGAGTTTTGTTAATGCCCGCGGCCCGACCTGCCCTGTTCCTTGACCGCGATGGCGTGATCAACGTCGATCGCAATTACATCTATCAGGTCGAGGACTTCGAGTGGATCGAGGGCGCAGCGGATGTGATCCGGTCGTTCAATGAGAAGGGCTGGTGGGTTTTCGTTGTGACCAACCAGTCGGGCATTGCGCGCGGGTATTATACCGAAGAGCAGATGCAGACGCTGCATGACTGGCTTGAAGTGGAGCTGGGAAATCGCGGGGCGAAGATCGACCGGATCTATCATTGCCCGTTCCATGAGGACGGGACGATCCCGCGCTATACCAAGGACAGCTATGACCGGAAGCCGAAGCCGGGGATGCTGATCCGCGCGATGACGGATTTTCCGGTGATCAAGGAGCGCTCGTTCCTGATCGGCGACAAGCAGGCGGATCTGGATGCGGCGAAGGCCGCGGGGGTGCGCGGCTTCCTGTTCTCGGGCGGCGATCTGCGGCAGTTCGCTGACTGGGTGCTCGCCGATATGGGCTAGAGCCGTTAGCCGGGCGGAGTTGCGGGTTCAACCGGAGCTGTGGGCGCAGGCGCTGTGGGTTCGACCACTGGTGCGGGCGCAGGCGCGACCGGCACCGTTTGCGGGACGATGGCAGGCGCTGGCGTGGCGGCACGCGGAGCGGGCGCCGGCGTGGTGATGGCGGGCGTAGCGGCGGGGGCCGTGTATTGCACCGTGCCTTCGGGCGTCTGGACCGGCGTGGTGACGGGGGTGCAGTTCTGGGCGCCGCCGGGGACTTGCTGTGATTGCAGGTCGAGCGCGATCTGGTTGTCGAGGTTCGGCTTCAGCTCGAACGCATCCTGGCTGGCGTAGATGTCGTAGACGGCGCCGTCGGCCATGAGCTGGCCCGAGTCAGACGTGTGGCCGAAGTCTGCGAGGTTGAGCAGTTTCCAGCTGGTGCCGAGGCAGCCGAAGAAATCGGTGTTGTCGCATTCCTGCGTGCTTTCGCGGCGCGGGGTGTAGGTGTTGGTGCAGTTGGGATCGACATAGGTGCCGTAGATCTCGGAGACCTTGAACAGCGAGTCGATGCCGAGGACGTTGGCCCACGGCTTGAACTTCACGACCGGGCCGGAGATGTGCACGCGCTCGCCGGTGATCTGGTAGTCGACCGGCTTGCCGCGCAGCTTGCCGTCGTCGGCGAGATCGACCGACGCGGTGAAGTTGTGGTCGCCAACTTTCTTGAGGACCACCTGCCCGGCCAGACGCTCCTTCGAGAGCGCGGCGTAGGTCTGCAGGTTGAGGCCGATCAGACCGGCGATCATTGCGCCGGCGAGCGTCAGGCCGCCGAACAGGACGCGCAGCAGGCCGGAGCCCAGCTTGGCCTTGAACACGGCCAAGATGCCGCCCACCAGCATCAAGACCCCTACGAGGCCCACGAACGCCGGAATCAGCCACCAGATCGACATGCCACACGACCCTTCACCACCAATGAGCTACGCCTCTCACGGGCGCTCGTTCCCACATCCAGCGTGCTGTTTACCAAACCCGCGGGGAAACGCCTACCCAGCCAAAGCGGCCAGAATACAGGCGTCTAGCAATCATGGGTCTAGAAGACGGACTAGAAGACTCTCGGCCGGTCTTTGGTTTCGAGGTGGAGGCCGCATTCTTCTTTCTTGAAGCCGACCCAGCGGCCTGAGCGAACGTCGTTCGGGTCAGTCGGACGCACGGTGCATGGCCAGCAGCCGATCGAGGGGTAGCCGTCGGCGACGAGCGGGTGCGGCGGCAGTTTACGGTCTGCGAAATACTGGTCGACGTGTTCGTGGGTCCAATCCGCCAGCGGGTTGAACTTGAACTTGCCTTCCGCGTACTCGACGACGGGGAGGTTCACCCTGCCCCCGCCATGGAAGCGTTTGCGGCCAGTGATCCAGGCCTCGAAGCCTTCGAGGGCTGGAGCAAGCGGGCGCACCTTGCGGACTTCGCAGCAGGCGTCGGGGTCTGTCTTGTTGAGCACGCCCTTGGGGTCGATGGCTTTCACTTCGTCCTTGATCGGGTGGACGGTGTTGATGCCGGTGAGGCCCAGGAAGTCCTGGATGGTGTCGCGGTATTGCAGCGTCTGGTGGAAGTGCATGCCGGTGTCGATGAAGACGATGGGCATGCCCGGATCGACTTCGGCTATCAGGCCCAGCATGGCGGCGCTTTCGGCGCCGAAGGATGAAACATAGGTGATCTTGCGGCCGAACTCGCGGACGGCGGCGGCAATCACTTCCTGCGCCGATTTCCCGCGCAGTTCGGCATTCAGCCGCTCGACCTTCGCCTCGGGCGATTCAATTGCGGATGTTGCAGTCGTCATTGGGCGGCCTTTTCCTCGCGCTTCTTCTGGCGCTTCATGAATATGGTGTCGGAAGTGTCCGATGCCGCCTGGTAGAATTCTGAAAACTCGTGTGCGGAAATATCGAAGACCGCTTCGGCATCGGCCTCGTTGAGAACAACGGCATCGAAGCCGGAGCGGATAATCAGGCGCAGCTGGTCGCGAAGGACTTCGCCCGTGGCGCGGATTTCGCCCTTGTAGCCATAACGGCGGCGAAGGAGTTGGCTTTGCGAGAGAGCGCGACCATCCGTGTATTTCGGGAATTGCAGCTCGATCAGATGCAGGTGATCGAGATGAGGCGCGAGCAAGCCCGGATCATCCGAGACCGCGAGACGCACACCGATCGACTGGTTGCGGGCGAGCAGCTGGTCGTGTTCCGACAGGAAGCGGGCGAGCGAAACAGTAATACAGCCGCCCGGCGACAGCTCGTGGCCATCTTCGACGAACGCCCAGACGTCATCGACGATCTTGCCGTCCTTAAGCAGAGGCATAGAGCGCTTCCTTGAACGGGGCCTGTCCGAGGCGGCTCATGGTGTCGGCGAGCTTTTCGGTCTTCGACGTGCGCAGTTCCATGTATTTGGAAATCACGCGCTTGAGCGCGGGCGCGACTTCTTCATGGCGCAGGCCGGGGCCCTGAATATCGCCGATGGAGGCCTTCTCGTCAGCACGGCCACCGAAGAGGATCTGGTAGAATTCCTCGCCCTTCTTGTCGACACCGAGCACGCCGATGTGGCCGACATGGTGGTGGCCGCAGGCATTGATGCAGCCCGAGATGTTGATGTGCAGTGTGCCGACATCATCCTCGAAATCCGGGTCTGCGAAGAGCGCCTGAATTTCGTTGGCGACCGAGATCGAACGCGCGTTCGACAGGTTGCAGTAGTCGAGGCCCGGACACGCGATGAGATCCGAGCCGAGGCCGGCGTTGGAGGCGTGCATGTCTGCAGCCTTCAGCGCGGCATAGACGGCAGGCACATCATCGAGCTTCACGTGCGGCAGGACGAGATCCTGCTCGTGCGCGACGCGGATGTCATCGAGCGCGTATTTTTCCGCGATGTCGGCGGCGGCCCGCATCTGGTCTGACGTGGCGTCGCCGGGGGCTACGCCTTGCGGCTTCAGCGCGATGTGGACGGCGGTGTAGCCAGGCACCTTGTGGGCGCGCAGATTGTTCTTCGCCCAGCGGGCAAAAATGCGGTCACCGGCAATAGCCGCATCGAGCGTTGCGGATTTTGCGGAGAGCGTTTCGAATTTCGGCGGGGCGAAATAGGCGCTGATGCGATCCACTTCTTCCTGCGGAAGGATCACCTTCTCCCACGCATTCTGGTTCGCGAACTCTTCCTCGACCTGACGGCGATATTCGGCTTCGCCGAGCTCGTTCACGAGGATCTTGATGCGGGCCTTGTACTTGTTGTCCCGGCGGCCATGGCGATTGTAGACGCGCATGTTGGCTTCGAGATAGCTGAGCAGTTCCTGCTTCGAGACCCAGTCGCGGATGAGCGTGCCGATATAGGGCGTGCGGCCAAGGCCGCCGCCTACGAGCACTTCGAAGCCCACCTCACCGGCTGCGTTCTTTTTCATCAGAAGGCCGATGTCGTGGACTTTGACGGCAGCGCGATCCGGCGTGCCGGCGGTGACGGCGATCTTGAACTTGCGCGGGAGCGCGGAGAATTCCGGGTGGAAGGTGGACCACTGGCGGATGATCTCGCACCAGGGGCGCGGGTCTTCGAGTTCGTCGAGGGCGGCGCCGGCGAGATGGTCTGACGTGACGTTGCGGATGCAGTTCCCGCTGGTCTGGATGGCGTGCATTTCGACGTCGGCCAGCATGTCGAGCACGTCGGGCATGTCGGCCAGCTTGATCCAGTTGTACTGGACGTTCTGGCGCGTGGTGAAGTGGCCGTAGCCTTTGTCGAACTTGTCGGCGACTTCGGCGAGCTTGCGCATCTTCTTCGCGGAGAGCTGGCCGTAGGGGATAGCGACGCGCAGCATGTAGGCGTGCAGCTGAAGATATACGCCGTTCTGCAGGCGATGCGGCTTGAAGTGTTCTTCCTTCAGCTCGCCCTTGAGACGACGCTCGACCTGGCTACGGAATTGCTTCGCGCGCTCCCGGACCAGAGTGTCATCGAACTCGTCGTAACGGTACATCAGGCGGCTTTCACTAGGCGGCTTTTCGGGCGTGTTCGATGCCGAGATCCGTCTCGACGCGCGCGACCCAGCGCTGCACGGACGGGAACTCGGAGAGGTCAAAGCCGCCTTCGTGCGCGACGCGCGTGTAGGCGACGAGGCCGATGTCGGCGAGCGTGATGCTCTGCCCGACGAAGTAATCGGCGAAGGTCAGGTGCATTTCCATGACGCCGAGCGCGCGGCGGCCGCGGGCGAGCAGTTGCGGATCGAGATCATCGTCCGTCATGTTCATGAACTTCTTCCGGAAGCGGCGCACGGCGATGTAGGGCTCGTGGCTGTATTGCTCCCAGAACAGCCAGCTCATCATCCTGGCGCGCTCGAACGGATCGAGGGGGATGAGATCCTGACCGCGATGGGTTTCGGCGAGGTAGATCATGATGGCGTTGGACTGCGGCAGGATGCGGCTATCCGGCAAGCGCATCACCGGCACCTGGCCGGACGGGTTCATCGTCATGAAGGCGTCGGAGCGCGTGCCGCCTTCGACCACGTTCACTTCGACCCAGTCATAATCGATGTCGAGATAGTCTGCGGTCCATTTGGTCTTGAGGCAGTTGCCGGAGATCGAGTCGCCGTAGAGCGTGAGTTTTGAAATCGGACGATTTGGCATCAGTTGTTCCCCGCCTGCTTGCCGAACATCGGATGGTTCGTAGGTCCGTTCGCCCGGATTGTCTCGCGCAGGGTCTCGCGGCCGGCGACTTTTCCATCCGGTGTAACCTGCATGAAGTAGGGATCGGTGGCGCGGGTCTGGTCCTTCGATGCCCAGCTGAGGACTTCAGCGGCGGCGGGGCCGGTGAAGATTTCGGCGTCGGCCAGATTTTCCGACCAGTTGCGGTCGGCTGTCAGATAGATGACGCGGCCTGAGGACGGAATCCAGGACGTGATGACTTTGGGGATGTCGGGCCCAAGCTTGGGACGTTCAGAGCTCACGACAGCATCTCCCACAGCGAGGACAGGTTGGGCTTGGCGGCTTTGCCCTGCTCTTTTGCAGCGGGGTTGCCCTGCGCCAGCGCGGTGACTTCGCCGATGATCAGGAGCGCGGGGCCATTGATGCCGGCGGAGTAGATGATCTCGGACAGTTCGCCGAGGGCGCCGAAGGCTGCGATCTCGTTGACGCGGGTGCCGTTCTCGATGACGGCGACAGGCGTTGAAGGTTCGCGGCCGGCGGCGACGAGGCGGGCCGCGATCGTGCCGGCGGTGCCGACGCCCATGAAGACGACAACGGTCTGGTTCGGGCGCGCGAGGGCGTGCCAGTCGAGGTCGGGTTCTTCGCCGAGCGCCGCGTGGCCGGTCACGAAGGTGACGGCCTGCGCCATGTCGCGATGGGTGAGCGGGATCTGGGTGGAGGCGGCGCAGCCGAGCGCGGAGGAAATGCCGGGGACGATCTCGACCTCGATATTGGCGGCGCGGAGAGCTTCGAGTTCCTCGCCGCCACGGCCGAAGATGAAGGGGTCGCCGCCCTTGAGGCGCACGACGCGCTTGGCCGACCGGGCGGCGTCGATCATGCGGCGGTGGATTTCGCCCTGAGGGACGGAGTGTTCGCCCTTGGATTTGCCTACGGGCACGATCTCTGCGGCCGGGGAAATCAGGTCCATGACGCCGGCGCCGACGAGGCGATCGACGAACACGATCTCGGCCTGCCCGAGCAAACGGGCGGCGCGGATGGTCAACAGGTCCGGGTCACCCGGTCCTGCGCCTACCAGCGCGACATGGCCGATAGGAGATTTTTTCGATGCCGCGGACACGCCGTCCATGCCTTGGCCCTTTAGTTTTTCTTACGCATCAGCATATAACACGGGCAACGCTGGGCTACGAGCCAAGCGCCAGTCCGTATTTCGTCCTCAATCCGGCAGATGGCCGGAAGGGACGGCATAAGCAATGAACCATTCCTAAGCCGGTCGATTAGCCGCCCTTACCCGCCTGAAACATAGAGAAAACCTGAAGCAAAATGGCCCAGGAAGATCGTCTGCCCGCTCTCAATGCACTCCGCGCCTTCGAGGCGGCGGCCAGGCACCTGTCGTTCACGCGGGCGGCCGAGGAGCTGAATGTAACCCCGGGGGCGATTTCCCAGCAGATTCGCCAGCTCGAGGAGTTCGCCGGGGCACCCCTGTTCCGCCGGACGGGCCGCCAGGTTCTGCTGACCGACGCCGGCCAGGCCGCCCTGCCCCTGCTGACCTCCGCCTTCGAGATGATGGCCGAGGCTGTCCACCACATGCGAGCTCCGGCGCGGCGCGATCGGCTGATGATCTCGTCCGCCCCCTCCTTCGCCGCCAAATGGCTGGCGCCCCGGCTGGAGCGTTTCCAGGAGCAGAACCCGGAGGCCGAAGTCTGGGTGTCCGCCGATATGGCGATGACGGACTTCAATTCGTCGGACATCGACCTCGCCCTGCGCCACGGGAAAGGCCTCTATGATGGCCTGCGCGCCGACAAGATCATGTCTGAGTCCGTGCTACCGGTGTGCTCGCCGGACCTGATGAGCGGCCCGCATCCGCTGCGCAGCCCGGCCGACCTGAGCCATCACGTGCTGCTGCACGATGAGAGCCCGGAGAATGACCCCTCGCGCCCGGACTGGAATGCGTGGCTCAAGGCGCGCGGCGTGACGACGGTGGACGGCAATCGCGGCCCGCGCTTCACGCAGTCCTCGCTGGTGGTTGAAGCAGCTGCTGCCGGACGCGGCGTGGCGTTGGCCAAGTTCGCGATCGCTTCGGGCGACCTCGAGCGCGGCCGCCTGATCGCGCCATTTGCCGACGGCGCCAGTGACATCGATTTCGCGTACTGGATCGTCTATCCGAAATGGCGGACGCCCTCGAAACTGGCGCGCACGTTCATGGCGTGGCTCAAAACGGAAGCGCAGGCCGGCGAAGTGACGGGCGTGTAAGATGCGGGGCGCGCCGGTAGCCAAGGACGTTGATAGCTGGCTGGCGCGGATCGAGCCGGAGCAACGGGCGGCGCTGGAGAAGCTGCGGGCGCAAATTCTGGCGGCTGCCCCTGGTGCGGAAGAATCCATCAGCTACGGCATGCCGACTTTCAGCCTGCATGGACATCTGGTGGCGTTTGGGGCGTTCAAGAAGCATCTGAGCTTCTTTCCGATGAGCGCGTCACTGATTGCAAAGAACGCCGATGCCGCAGCATTTGCGACGTCGACGGGGACGATGCAGTTCCAGCCGGACAAGCCGATCCCGGCGGCGCTGGTGAAGAAGATGGTCAAGGCGCGGATTGCCGAGAACCTTGAGGTTCAGCGCGAGCGCGCGGCCGCCAAGAAGGCGAAGTCGGCTGCCAAGAAGGCCGCAGCAAAGCCCCGCGCGAAGAAGTAGTTACAACTGCAGCAGGCTGAGCGGGGCCAGTCCGATCAGTGCTGCGCTGAGCATGTTGGTTAGCGTGCCGGCGAGCATGCTTTTCAGGGCAAGGTCCGCAAAATCATCGCGGCGTTCGGGGCAGATCGAGCTGAGGCCGCCGATCATGATTGCCACGGATGCGAAGTTGGCGAAGCCGCAGAGTGCGTAGATCATCATCAGGCGCGTGCGCGGCTCGATCGCGTCGACGCTGATCTGCGAGAGATTGAGATAAGCGATAAGCTCGTTGAGCGCTGTCTTCGTACCCATCAGTTCGCCGGCGATGAGCGAGTCATCCCACGGGATGCCTAGCAACCACATGAAGGGCGAGAATATCCAACCGAAGATGCGGCCGATGGTGAGATCGGCGCCACCGACATCCGGCAGGTTTCCAAGGATCATGTTGGCCAGCGCGACGAAGGCGACGGCGGCGAGCAGCATCGCGACGACAGCGATAAGCATGTTTACGCCATCCTGCACGCCGCGCGAGAACGCATCCATCGACGAGCGATAGAGGCGCGGGGCTTTTTCGGCGACCATGCCCGGGTCCATCTCGACAGTCGGCATCATCACGCGCGCGATGGCGATCGAGCCGGGGGCGGCCATGAAGGACGCGATAAGGATGTGGCCGCCAGCGTCTGGCGATGTGCCGTGCAGGAAGGAGGCGTAGAGCGCCATGACGGTGCCGGCGATCGTCGCCATGCCGGTGGTCATGATCACGAACAGGTCGGCGCGCGACATGTTCATGAGATAGGGACGGATGATCAGCGGCGCTTCGACCATGCCGAGGAAGATGTTGGCGCCAGTCGCAAGGCCGAGCGGGCCGCTGATGCCCATGGTCTTGCGCAGGACGAAGCCGAGGCCGCGGCAGGCCCATTCGAGCACGCCCCAGCGCCAGAGCAGCGCCGACAGCGCCGACACCACAATGATCAGCGGCAGCACGCCGAAGGCCAGGACGGTGGAATTTTCCGGGTTGGTGACCTGATAGGGCGTTGCGCCGCCAGCGAGGTAGCCGAAGACGAACTTGCCGCCTTCAATGGTGGCGGCCTGCAACCCATCAATCGCCGCCGAGACTGCGGCCAACACGGCGCGCAGGGGCGGCAGCACGAACATCGACACAGCGAGCGCGACTTCGAGCGCCACGGCGACGAGGACGATGCGCCACGGAAACTTCGAGCGGTTGTTGGAGAGCGCCCACGCGACGGCGAACACGAAGGCCACGCCGCCAAGGCTGCGCAGATTGTCGATCGAGAAATCCATGCCCGCCCTTTGCCGCTTCGTATCGGCCACACCAACGCGTCCCGCGCAACACTGGCGCATTACCGGGCCGGGCAATAGCCCTCCCCGTTCGCAATCGAAGGCAGCTTTGTCGCATGATGCCGGGTGGCTCGCCGTGAGGCGGACACTCACCCAATTTGTGGCGCTGACCGTTGCCAAGCAGGCGCTTTCGTGCTGGCCGTGGGGCATGCAAGGCACGCTCAGCATTGATCCGGACTTTGGCGTTTTCAGCGTGGACACGCTCGACGAGCTCGACGCGTTTTTCCGCAAGCATGGCTTTGCCATTCTGCGTGGGCTGTATTCGGCCGATGAGCTGGCAGCGATGCTGGACGAATGCGCGGCGGCGCAGACGCGGGTTGCGAATGGCGAGCTGGCCGAGAAGCATGGCAACTCCATCCTGACGGATGCGGCGGCCGGCAATCGCTTTGCCAACTATGTCCAGTACATCACACAGATCGCGCCGGTGACGCGGGCGTCTGTTCTGCGTCCGGCGATTGTCTCGTTGATGGAGCGGTGGATACCGAACGGGCATTTGCGGGAGCATTCGCGCTTTGGCGTTGTCTATCAGGATGCGCGTGCGGATCTCGCATCCGGCTACAAGCGCATCGGCTGGCACAGCGACTGGCAGAGCGGACCGCAGCTGGATGTGTGGCCGTCTGCTGCCTTCACGATCCATATCGATGGCACGAGCCCGGAGAATGGCTTTCTGCGGGTTGTGCCGGGCAGCCATCGCTGGGCGACGCCGGCGCCGCATGTGAACGCCAACAATGTCGCCCTTCCCGCAGGATCGCGCGATGCTGGCGGATATACAGATGAGACGCCGCCGATGCGGATGCCGCTGGCGTTCGAGAAGGCGCGCGGAGAGGTGGCGATCTATTGCGAGACGGGCGACGTGTTGTTCCACGACGCGTATCTCTGGCACTCGGCAGCATCGGCGACCGTGACCAGCGCGATCCGCCGGCATATCCGCGGCGCGTGGTTCACCGGGCCGCCGGATGTTGAAGAAGGCGACTATCTGGACGAGTTCGTGAAGAACGCGGCTCGCTGATCGGGATCTCCAATCTGGGCCGCTAGTCGATGGCCATGATCGCGGTGTAGCCCCGTAGAAAAGATCGACGAACGCTTCATTCGCAAAACAAAAAGGCCCCGCATCACGGATGATGCAGGGCCGATCGTCAACTCATAGTGGTGGCTTAGAGGCCGGCCTTGAAGGTCGCCAGCAGGCGGCTCCAGGCGCGGTCGGCCTGGACCTGGTCGAAGACCTGGCTGTCAGGCGGGCACCAGCCGTGCTGGGCCGGATAGACTTCGACTTCGGCCGGGATCTTCTGTGCATCGAAGGCGGCTTTCACCTTCTCCTTCACGGTCGTGTCCTGCGCGTCATCGTTCTGCGCGACGGCGATGAGCACGGCTTTCGCCTTCATCTGCGGAACGAGCAGAGCCGGGCTGGTCGGCGTGTTGGTGACGAGACCACCGCCGTGGAACGAGCCGCCGGCCGTCACGCGATTCGGCACGAAGGCCATCGTGCGCATGACGAGCGGACCACCCATGCAGTAGCCCGTGGTGCCGATACCTCTGGAGGTGTCGACTTCCTTCTGCTTGTCGAGCCAGGCGACCGCTGCGATCGCGTCCTTCTTGGTGTTCTCCGGATTGCTGGTCGTCGGCCCCATGAGGGCGACGAGGCGCTGGCGCACCGGCGGGTCCGAGAATTTCTCGGTCTGGGCGTCGAACACCTGACCCTTCTGCATGCGGTAGAACGGGTTGACCGTGAGCACGGCATAGCCGCTTTCGGCAAGGCGCTTGCCCATCAGGCGGAAGGCCGGGCGCAGGCCCATGATATCCGGCCAGACCAGTACGGCCGGGTGCTTGCCAGATGACGGAGCGGCGTAGTGCGCGTCGATCACGCCATCCGGCGTGGTGATCTCGACTTCACGCTCGACAATCGTGGCCGGGTTTTCCGGGCTGGTCGTGCAGGCCGCGAGGGCGGCAAGCGACATAGCGCCGAAACCGCGCCGCGAAAGCTGGCCGACATCGAAAGCTTCGTCATTGCTGTGTTCGGTATGCTCGTCACACATCTTGGTCTCTCCCTACCGTGCTGTCTGCGCGCTTATTGCTGGGCTGGTCCCCGCCGAGCTGTGCCCTAGCTATACAGCGTCCCATCGGGGGCGCAAATGTCGTCTAGGTGAGAGACGCGCGAGCCATGACGAGCGAACCTGCACAGCCCTTCGAATATGACGGTTTGCCTGAGCCGCGCAGGCATTGGGCAATAGCGACGATTTCTCTGGGTATTATTCTGGCGGTGATAGATTCTGCGATTGCGAACGTGGCCTTTCCGACCATCGCCATCGACCTGAAATCCGAGCCGCCAAAAGAGCCCTGACGCGCCCAGAGCGCGCCGTCTAGCGGTCGAGCCAGCCTTCGGCGCGCGCCCACTTCACATCCGAAGTTTCGGACGAGGCCAGACGCTCCGTCTCATAGCCCTCGGCACCAGAACCATACACGCGGCCGCCGCTGACACGCACGGTCAGTCGTTGGGAGTTCTGGATCGGAATTTCAGACGTTGTATCGAACTCGATGCGGTGGCGTGCGAGCCCGCACTCGATCGTCACGCGACGCATGCCGCCGATGCGGCGCGTCGAGACGACCAGACCCGGAATGCCGGGACCGCCATCAGTGATCATCGCGACGTCTTCAGGACGGAGATAAAGCTGCGCCGGGCCATCCGGCAGCGCGCCGATTTCGAGATCCAGCACGCGCTCGTCCAGCGTCGCCTTGCCATTGCCGATCTGCACCGGAATGACGCTCGACTCGCCGATGAAGGAGAACACGAACGGCGTCGCCGGCGTGTCGTAGATCTCATCCGGCGTAGCGGATTGCTCGATCCGGCCCTTGTTCATGACAACGACGCGGTCTGCCAGTTCCAGCGCTTCTTCCTGATCGTGCGTGACGAACAAAGTCGTGTGACCGGTCCGCTCATGCAGCTCGCGCAGCCAACGGCGCAGATCCTTGCGCACGCGCGCATCGAGAGCGCCGAAGGGCTCGTCGAGCAGCAGCACGCTCGGCTCGATTGCAAGCGCACGCGCCAGGGCGACACGCTGGCGCTGGCCGCCCGAAAGCTGCGCCGGGAAGCGCTTTTCGAGCCCCGACAGTTGCACCAGATCGAGCAGCTCCAGCACGCGGCGCTTGATCTCGGAGTCCTTCAGCTTGTTCTTGCGCCGGGCGCGCAGGCCGAAGGCGATATTGTCCATCACGCGCATATGCTTGAACAGCGCGTAGTGCTGGAACACGAAGCCCACGCCACGGTCCTGGATGCGGCTTTCGGATGCGTCGCGCTGGTCGAAATAGACCGTGCCGGTGTCGGCATGCTCAAGTCCGGCGATCGTGCGCAGCAGCGTCGTCTTGCCCGAGCCAGACGGCCCCAGCAGCGCCACAAGCTCGCCCGACTTGATGTCTAGCGAGACGTCATCCAGCGCCGCCAGACTGGCGTAGCGTTTGCTGATATTGACTGCACGTACCTGCATATAACTCTCGTTCAGTGGCGCCGCTTTAGTGACGACGTTGGGCTGCCAGCGATCCGGCGAACCGGGCCTCAAGCACCGTCTTGGCGGCGAGCGTGATAAGCGCAAGCGCCGCCAACAGCGAAGCAACCGCAAATGCCGCGGCCGCCTTGTTATCGTTGTAGAGGATTTCGATGTGGAGGGGCAGCGTGTTGGTGACGCCCCGGATATGGCCCGACACGACAGAGACAGCGCCGAACTCGCCCATAGCGCGGGCATTGCACAACAGCACGCCATAGAGCAGGCCCCACTTAACGTTGGGCAGCGTGACCTGGAAGAAGGTGCGCCAGCCGCTCGCGCCGAGGGAGACAGCCGCCTCCTCTTCCGAGGACCCCTGTTGCTGCATCAACGGAATGAGCTCGCGGGCGATGAAGGGGAAGGTGATGAAGATCGTGGCGATCACGATGCCCGGCACCGCGAACAGGACCTTGATACCGTAGCCGTCGAGGATGGGCCCAAGCGCGCTGTTCGCCCCGAACAGCAGCACGAAGATGAGGCCGGAGACGACCGGTGAGACCGCGAACGGCAGGTCGATGAGCGTGAGCAGGAACGACTTGCCCTTGAAATCGAACTTCGCGATCAGCCACGCCGCCGCGATCCCGAAGACGAGGTTCAGCGGCACGGCGATGGCCGCGACCAGCAGGGTGAGCTGGAGAGCCGCCGCCGTATCAGGCAGAGCCAGCGCATCGAGATAAACCTGAATGCCGCGGCCGAACGCTTCAACGAAGACCACCAGAAGCGGCGCGATCAGCATCAGGCCGAGGAAAGTCAGCGCCGCGATGATCAGCACAAGCTTGGTGCCCGGGCCTTCGCCGATGGCGAGCCGCGCGCTCTTCTTCTGTTTGGCAGACTGCGTATCACTCATGGCCGAACCATCTGCGGCTCGCAGCCTGGATGAGGTTGATGACAAACAGCATGGCGAACGAGATCACCAGCATGATCGTCGCGATGGCCGTGGCGCCGGCATAGTTGTTCTCTTCCAGCTTGATGACGATCAGCAGCGGCGCGATCTCGGACTGGAATGGCAGGTTCGAGGCGATGAAGATGACGGACCCGTATTCGCCGACGCCGCGCGCAAAGGAGAGCGCAAAGCCAGTTAGGATAGCCGGGAACAGCGCGGGGAAGATCACTTGCGTGACCGTGCGCCAGCGGCGGGCGCCCAGCGTGGCGGCGACTTCCTCCGTCTCGCGGTCGATCTCTTCCAGCACGGGCTGAACCGTACGCACCACGAACGGCAGGCCCACGAAGATCAGCGCCATGACGACGCCTATCGAGGTGAAGCCAACCTTGATGCCGAACCAGTCATCCAGCAATGCGCCGAACGGGCCGTTGGGCGCGTAGAGGGTTGCGAGCGCGATACCAGCCACGGCGGTCGGCAAGGCGAACGGCAAATCGACCGCGGCATCGAGCCACCGCCTGCCCGGGAAGCGGTAACGCACGAGCACCCACGCGACGAGCACGCCGAAGATCGTGTTCACGACCGCCGCCAACAGCGCTGCGCCGAACGAAAGCTGCAGCGCAGACGTGACGCGCGGGTCAAACGCGATTTTCCAGAACTGATCCCAGCCCAGCGTCGCCGAGCGGAAGCCGAGGCCGGCGAGAGGAATGAGCACGACCAGCGACAGGTACGCGATCGTGTATCCTATGCTCAGGCCGAAGCCCGGCAGGACACTACGCCTCCGCCAGCGATTGGTTTGCGCCCCGTCCGGCGCCGTCGCCGTCATCAACTATCTCGCAGTGAATATCTGATCGTAGATACCGCCATCGTCGAAGTGCTTCGGCTGCGCCTGAGGCCAGCCGCCAAACAGCGGATCGTCAATCGTCACCATCTCAACGGGCTGGAAGCGGGCGACATCCGCCGGGTCCGCAGCCGAGGGATCATTTGGACGGTAATAGTGCTTTGCGGCGATCTTCTGACCAACCGGCTCATAGAGATGCTTGAGATAGGCTTCGGCGGCGGCAAGCTGTTCCGGGCCCTTCTTCTCGGCATTGCCGACCACGACAGCGACCGGCGGCTCAGCCTTGATCGACAGAGAAGGATAGACGATCTGGTATTTGTCGGCGCCCTGCTCGTCCAAGGTGAGATAGCCCTCGTTTTCCCAGGTGATCAGCACGTCGCCCGTGCCTTGCTGGGTGAAGGTTACAGTTGAGCCGCGCGCGCCTGAATCAAGTTTCAACACGTTCTTGTAGATCGCGCCGACGAACTGTTTGACCTTGGCCTCATCGCCATTGAACTGCTTCGACGCATAGGCCCATGCCGCGAGATAGTTCCAGCGCGCACCGCCCGATGTCTTGGGGTTCGGCGTAATGACGCCTACGCCCGGCAGGGTCAGGTCATTCCAGTCCTTGATGTTCTTCGGATTGCCCGCGCGGACCAGGAACACGATGGTCGAGGTGTAGGGTGAGGAATTGGCCGGCAGCTTGGCGCGCCAGTCGGCGGGGATCTTGCCGGTTTCCTTGGCGATCTGGTCGATATCGTTCTGCAGCGCCAGCGTAACGACGTCGGCATCGAGGCCGTCGATCACCGAGCGGGTCTGCTTGCCCGAGCCGCCGTGGGACATGTTGACCTTCACGGTCTTGCCCTCTGGCGTCTTGTAGGTGGCCGAGAATTCCTTGTTGAATTCCTCGTACAGCTCGCGCGTCGGGTCATATGACACGTTCAGCAGCGAAATCTCGTTCGAAGACGATGATTGGCCTCCGCACGCGGCAAGCGCCAGCGATGCGGCCATGGCAATGAGCTTCAGGCGCATGGGAAGTCCTCCGGAGGCCTATAACGCTAGTCGTCCGGTAGAGTTTGTCAAATCTGGATCAGGCGACAGCATCGCGCAGGCGGGCGGGCAAACGGGCCTCCAGCGCATCGGCAATCGTGGTCCGGTCGAGCACGCCGCGGGTCGCATCCGCCACCTGCGCGAACACCCGGCGGACCTCGCAGCTCGCCTCTTCCTTGCAGTCCTCGCAGCGCCGGTAGGCGATCTTGGACAGGCACGGCAGAGGGGCGATCGGGCCATCCACAATGCGCAGGACTTCGCCGAACGAAATCGTGTCCGCAGGCCGCAAAAGCCCATAACCACCGGCCTTTCCGCGCCGCGAGGCCACCAGCCCATGATGCTTCAGGTCGAGCAGGATCTGCTCCAGAAACTTCTTGGGGATGTTCTGCGTCTCGGCGATTTCGGAAATAAACGTCGGCTTGCCCGGTGGCTGCTTGGCGAGAGCAACCAAGGCCCTCAACGCGTATTTAGCCTTCTGTGAAATCATCGGCCGTACCGGGACATCAAAAGCAGCGCCGACGGGACGACCCGTCAGCTCCGTTGAATCTATATTGTCCCTGTAGAGTAAGTAAACGGACTTAAGCCGCCTTTCCCGGGCCGGGAGAAGCGGCTCATTCATGCCCACGAATATTAGATATATGCCCGGAATGCGCCGACAACCCGCACTTTTCATCGGATTGGTACTGGTTGCCGCAGAAGCGGCCCCGTCGGCTTTTGCACAGACTCCCGCAACCGAGGCGCCCAAAGAGAGGCCGTGGACACTGGGCGACGCTCTTGGCGCACCGGACTGGCTCAAGATTTCGGGCTCCGTTCGCCCGCGCTACGAGACCTTGACCAATACGCTGACCGCCGACCGCGCTGGCGGCGATGAAATGTTGAGCATTCAGTCGCTGCTGAAGGTCGAGGCCGTTGCCGCCGACTTCGTGCTTGGCGGCGAACTGCTCGATGCCCGCCGCCTCTCGGGAAATGCGGGCGGCAGCGTTCCCGCCGAGATCGATGCGCTCGAGCCAGTCCAGCTCTACGCAGCCTGGCGGCCAAAGGACTTTCTGATCCCCGGCGCCAATCTCGATCTTACGGTCGGACGCTTCACCATGAACGTCGGTTCCCGGCGCCTCGTCGCCCGCGCCAACTACCGCAACATTGTGCAGAGCTTCGATGGCGTGCGCGCCGTGTGGGCGAACGACGACTGGTTCAAGCTGACGGCCTTCTATACCCACCCCACCCTGCGCCAGCCGGCAGACACGCCGTCTGCGCTCGACAACGAAGCCGCGCTGAACCGGAGCCACGACAATTACCGCTTCAGCGGCGCCAGCTTCGAGGCCAGCCTGCCCCTCTCACTCACCGCCGAGCTGTTCCACTACGACCTCGACGAGAACGACGCCCCCGGCAACGCCACGCGCAACCGGGATCTCGCCACAACCGGCGCCCGCCTGTTCCGCGCGCCGACCAAAGGCGCATGGGACATCGACCTTGAATACATCAAGCAAACCGGCACGATCCGCGCGACCGCCAACGCCGCCGATATCGCCGATCTCGACCACGACGCCACGATGATGCATGTGCAGATCGGCTACACGCTTGATGCGCCGTGGTCGCCGCGCCTAGCATTTCAGTACGATCAGGCCTCTGGCGATAAATCTCCCGCAGACCTCTCCAACGAGCGTTTCGACTCCCTCTTCGGCGATCGCTCGTTCGAGTACGGCCCCACGGGCCTCTACGGCGCAATAGCCCGCACCAACCTGATAGGCCCCAGCATCCGTATCGAGGTGAAGCCCGACAGGCTTTCCGAAGCCGTCGTCGCGGTACGCCAGATCCGGCTCGACTCGGCCACCGACAGCTTCGCCAACTCCAATGTCCGCGACCCTTCTGGCGCATCCAGCGACGATGTCGGGACCCAGATCGAGCTGCGTTACCGCCGCTGGCTCGTGCCCGATTCCCTGCGCCTGCAGGTCGGCGGCGCCGCCATCCTCAAGGGCGAGTTCCTCGACACAGCGCCGAACGCCACGCGCAATGGCGACACGCTATTCGGCTACACCGACCTCACCTGGACCTTCTAATTCGATCACAGATTATGTCCGGCATATGGCGATGCGCCTGATGCGACTCGCAATATCCCTTGCTGAAGCTGCATAATTTACGCGCGCTTCTGATCCAGTATCTGTAAAATGCGCGCTGTTTCTGGTGTTGGCGGCATTGGGGTTTGCGGGTGGACGGCAACAGCCTTCCCGATCTGACTGTCTTCCGGCCGCTCGACATCGAGCGATACGCGAAGCGTCTGTCGCTTGAGCAACGCGGCGCAGAGCGTGGCGCGGCGAACCAGCCCGCGCCTGACGCGACTTCGCTGGACGACATCGAGTCCGAAATCGTCGGCGGCATCGTCGCGGAGCGGACGCAACTGCGCAACGACGTCATCGACCGCCTCCGCAGTCTCAACGAACTGCTCGCCCGCGCCCGCTCGCGTCTTGTCACGACCGAGCTTCAGAACCGGGTTGCGCCGAAAATCTCCGCCATCGAGCAACGCGCCGTCGTCGACCTGCGCGACCTCGAACAGAAATTCCAGCGCCTGCGCGAAAGCCAGGCGGATTTCCAGGGCTGGCGCGATGAACGCAATCTCAAGCGCCCGGCCAAGGCGCCGCGTGGAGCGTTCGTGTTCTTTGCCGACCTGTTCCTGATCGCGCTCGTTGAGGGCGGACTGAACCTGTTCTTCTTCACCGAGGGCAACCAGCTCGGCTTGCTGGGCGCGTTCTTCCAGGCGCTGCTGATCGCCGCCGCCAACATCGTGGTCTGCACCGTGATCGGCTTTGCGCTGATCAAGCGGGTCAACAGCAAGTTCCTGTTCAACAAGCTGCTGGGCTTTGCAGCAGTGTTGGTCCTGCTGATCGGCCTGCCGCTCATTCACACGGTCGTCGGCTTCTATCGCGTCGCGCGCAGTCATGTGGTTGAAGGCCCTTCGCCGTTGTGGACCGCAGTTGGCTGGTTCAGCGAGATATTCAAGACGCCGCCCGTGCCTGCGCCAGCTGTGTGGGGCTTCAGCCATCTCGATGAGCTGAGCTTCATCATGATCGCGGTCGGCATCATCGCAGGCGTCTATGCCGCGCGGAAGGGATACGAATTCGGCGATCGCTACCCCGACTACACCAAGCACTACAACGAAGCAGAGGATCAGCGCGACGACTATCTCGACCTGCTCGATGACGTGACCGGCGAGATGCTGGAAGAACAGCAGGCCGCATCGCAGACAGTGGGCGCGTTCCTCTATGATATCGGCCCGTCGCTGCAGGCGATCGACAACCACACCGACGCGAAGAAGCAGCTTGAAGCCGCAGCCCGGAATTACGAGGCCGAGCTTGAAAGCGCGGCCAACACGATGCTGGCCATCTATCGCGGAGCCAACACCCGAGCGCGCACCAGCGCTGCGCCCGCGCATTTCGGCGCGCCCGTGAAGTTGGCCAATCCCGGCTTCGCCAATGGCGCCATTCTCGACCCCGCCCTCGCCAGCCTGTTCGCGACCTCTGTCGATGTGAAAGAGGCGCGCGCCGCAGCCGAGCGTGCGCAGGTGATGGCGAAAGAGCAGAAAGAGAAGATCGAAGCGGCCATCGCCGCCACGCGCGCAGCCCTCGCCAAGGCCGAACAGGTTCGCGATGTCGCGTCGTAGTTCCCGCTCCTCCTCCCGGCGCAGCCGCCGCAATGGCGGAGGCCAGACGCCCTGGGGCGCCATCGCCAAGGTCGCCGGCGGCGGCTCTGTTCTGGCTGCGCTCGGCGTCGTGTTCTTCATGGTCAACCAGAAGGCCGAAGCAACGGACCCCTCCACCTGGTGCAATCGCGCGGGTCCGGCAGAGGTTCACCTGATCCTGCTGGACGCGTCCGATCCGCTCGATGGCGTGCAGGCAGAAACTGCACGCGCCAAGGTGGTAAGCGCTATCCGCGCGGCGCCAGCGAATGCACGCGTCGACATCTATCTCGCCGATCGCGGAGACGGCAGCCTCGGCGAGCCGATCTTCTCCAAGTGCAATCCCGGCCAGCCCGGCGCATTCGACGCGGCGATCTCTGACGTCGAAAAGAAGAAGCGCGACTACGAACAGGGTTATCTCGCTGCTGTCGAGGAGACGATGGCGAAGGTTCTGCAGGTCGAGCCTGCGAAGACCTCGCCCATCATCGAGTCGCTGCGCTCCGCCGCCACCAAATCCTTTGCGCGCCTGCCCGCCAGCACGCCCGTCACGATCACACTGATCTCGGACATGGTGCAGAACTCGCCCATGCTCAGGCAGAGCAAGGGCGCGACTGAATTTGACGCGTTCAAGAAGTCGGCCGGCTGGTCGTCGGCGCTGGTCGATCTCCATCACGCGCGCATCAGCATCGTCTATGTGACGCGCGCGAACTATCGCGACGTTCAGAGCAATGCGCACATCAACTGGTGGTCGCAATATTTCGATGCGATGAACGGCACGCTGCTGGAATCGGAGGCAATTTAGATGGCCGATGATGTCCGCGACCCCGCCGCACCCGAGCCGCTCAAGGAACCACTGACGGCCACAGTCATCACGAATGACGAACCGGTTTCGAGCCGCATCCCGACCACGCCCGCGCCGCATCCCGACGTTTCCAAGCGCCGCGTTTCGGATACGGCGGAGAAGATCACCTACTTCCTTGCTCTGCTGGCGGGCAGCGCCTTCATCCTGCTCGGCAAGACTGCGGGCTGGCTGACACCGATGGCTGGCGCGGTGGCGTCGTTCACCTTCATCGTCGGCTATTTCGCGGTGTCGTGGCTGTCGATCCGGCAAAGGGTGATGCGGGCCGATCGGCTGGGCGACAACTGCTATTATCTGGGACTGGTGTATACGCTGGCCTCCCTGATCGCGACGCTGATCCAGATCGAAGGTGGCGCGGACATAGCCGGCCTTCTCGGCAATTTCGGCGTCGCCCTGGTCTCGACCGCGACGGGCATCATCGCGCGATTGATCCTGATCCAGTTCCGCTCCGAGAACGACGACGTTGAAGAGCGGGCGCGCAATGATCTCGCGCAGGCCGCGCAGGAGATGCGCTCGTCCCTGCTCTCTTCGGCCGAGGCTTTCCGCACGCTCTTGGTTGGAGCGCAGGAAACCTTTCGGATTTCGATCGAGCAGACGCGGGCCAATATGGATGACGCGGCCGAGATCACTGAGCGGATGAAGAAGCTCGAGGTCTCGCCTGAGACATTGAACACCGCCCTCAAGACCACCGTTGTGCAGCTTGAAGCTGCCGGTGCGCGGCTTGCCGAGGCGGGCAAGGAAATTCGCGAACAGGCGACTTCGGTTACGTCGACAGTTTCCGCTGCCGAACGGTCGGAAGTTGGACTGCGGAAGATCGATCATGTGCTGAACGATCTCGCGCGTACGCTCGAGAAGCAGCGGGCCGCTACGGAGAATATAGTGGCTGCCCTTGATGGGCAGAAGGTGTTCCTCGCACAGCATCGCGCTGCGATGGAGGCCGATGCGGAGCGGGCGCGCGAGGCGGTGGCCAAGGTGTACACGGCGCTGGGTGATCTCGCGAACACCATCGTGAAGCGGGTCAACTGATGCGCGGCGGGTCTGATCCTGTCGGCTACCGGCGCGGCCTCGTTCTGGGCCTGACGCTGGCCGAGACGCTGCTGCTCGTCCTGTTCATCCTGCTGCTCGTCTATGCTGCGTTGGGACAGGAACGCGAGAAGAAGATGAAGGCGCAGGAAGCGGAGATCGCTGGCTTGAGCCTTCGTATAGATAGCGGGCTTGATCGGCTTGCGAAGGAACTGACGGCGGCTGGCATCGCAGACCCTACCGAGCTGTCTCTGCGCCTGCGTCGCCTCACCGATGAGGTGGCGCGCAATGCGCAGATGCAGAAGGATCTTGCGACCTATGCGCGGCTGGTTCCTTCGGTGAGCGAGGCCAAGCAGATTGCGGATTCGTTCGATGTTCAGCGTAGTTCAGAGTCCCCTCTTCAGGTTCTTGATCGGCATCTTTCACGCACGTCCACGCCAGTTGCCGAGACTGAGCGGGTGCCGGCGACGCTCGCTGAGGCCCTTGCCGCGATTGAGCGGATGAAGGGGCAGCTCGACTATTATGAGCGGCAGCAGGCTAGCGCGGGGAATGGGCTTTCCTATCCGCCGTGCTGGCAGCGCGGGGGCAAGATCGTTTATATCTATGACGCCCTCCTGCTCGATGATGGTCTCCGTTTGTCTGTGTCCGATGACCGGACGGGATTGGACATGGCGGGCCTGATTGCGAATGGGGCCGAGCCGCCGCTGGGCCAGACCATTTCGCGGCAGACTTTCCTTGCCCGCACGAAGGGCCTGCACGCCTGGAGCGTCAGCCAGGGCTGCCGCTTCTATGCCCGGATCATCGACGGCACGTCTGCCGGCAACAAGTCGGGGTATATTCAGGCGCGTCGCGCGGTTGAGGACCGCTTCTACCCACTCGTCGCGACTGCCACGCCATGAACGATCCGTTCGAGACAGACCCGCTCAAGACCGATCAGGGCGAGCTTGATGCAGCGATCATCCGCGTGCGGCTTGCCGTTCTGAGTGCGGGCTTTCGCAAGCTGCGCTATCGGCTGTCGCCTGACGAGCTGGTGACGCTGATCTCGCAGAACAAGACCGACAATCAAGCCTTCGACCAGATCGAGAAGCAGCAGCCGCTGTTTACCCGCATGCGCATCGGATTGAAGCGCATGCGGCATGGAGACAATCGCGAGCGTTAGTCGAAGCCGACGAAGGTGGTCGCCTCCTCTACCGCCTTGCGGGTGGAGACGACTGCGTTCGCCGGGAAGGTTTCGTCGGGCCAGCCGAGGGCGATGCTTTTCATGATGATCTGATCCTCGGCGATGCCGGCGTGTTCGCGGACGACGGGGGACTGCATGATACCCTGGCTGTTGATCACCGCGCCGAGGCCACGCGACCATGCGGCGTTGACCAGAGCGGTGGTGACGGCGCCGCAATCGAAGGGCGTATCGTCGCTGCCGTCCAGCTCGCGGTCGTAGGTGACGATGATGCACACCGGCGCATCGAACTGGCGGAAGCCGCGGAGGACCCAGTCCTGGCGGCGCTCCTTGTCGTCGCGTTCGATCCCCATGGCGGAGAAGAGCTGTTTCGCGACGCCGACCTGACGGTCGCGGTGAATGCCGGCGAAGGCCTGCCCTGTTCTGAACTCGCGCGACTGGGGGACGCCTGAGACCATGCGCTCTGTGTTGCCGGCGCGGATGCGGTTTAGCGGTTCGCCGGTGATGACGTAGAAATTCCACGGTTGGGTGTTCATCGAGGACGGCGCGCGCGTGGCGAGGCCGATGATCTCCTCGATCAGCTTGCGCGGAACCGAGTCCGGCTTGTAGCCGCGAATGCTGCGGCGGCCGAGAATGACGTCATCGAATTCCATGGGCGGGTCCTGAGCGCTTGGTTGCCGACAGTGTAGTTGCTGACGCGCGTGTTACCAACTGGGCGTTCGGAGACGGCGAACAGGCACGGGTTCGCGATCCCGCGGGTGCGGGGTATCGCAGATTTGGCGGTGAATGGCGGCTAGCTGCTGTCGCAGGCGGCG
>DAINAT010000040.1:0-25634 GCA_036733305.1 Hyphomonadaceae bacterium | reverse complement strand
CGGGGCGGAGGCGCCAGAGGATCTGCAAGATGATCTGCCAGAGCGCTTTCATGGGTGGGAGTATATCCCGGCCCGCGGAGCGGTAGATTCTGGGAGGCTCCGTCCCCCAAGTTGGGGGCGCAGGTGGTTGAAATCATGCGGAGTTGGATTTCTTTGTCCTACAATTCTGCACCACCACTATCCCCCATTCTCGCATGGCCTACGGACGTGTCCCCCGCGCAGGCGGGGTCCAGCGGGTGGGCGTGGTGTTGGATGTCGTGCGCTGACGCGCTCTCTTTTAGTGGGACTGGGTCCCGGCCTTCGCCGGGAACGCGTGGCGGGGCCACGCTTCAAGAGGTGCATCGTTGATGCACCCTACGGGTTTGGGGGTGGTCTCGGGCAGCGGGACTAGCCGCCCCTGGGTCCCGACTTTCGTCGGGAGGAGCGGGACAAAGAACTTGTATTGGTGGGGGGAGCGCGGTGCATCTGAAGATGCACCTTACGGGTCGGTGTCTACGCGTTGAGGCGTTTCACGAACCATTCGGTTAGGTGGTTCCAGACCTGTTTGTCGGCTTCGTCTTCGACGCCGTGTTCGAGGTTCGGGTTGTCGTTGATCTCGATGACGATGGGGCCTTCGGGGCCGGTCTTGATGTCGACGCCGTAGAAGCCGTCGCCGATGAGGTTGGCGGCGCGGACGCCGATGTCGACGACGTCCTGTGGGGCTTCGGCGACGGCGATGGTTTTATGACCGCCTTCGATGGAGCGGCCATCGGGCATGTGGTTCATGATCTGCCAGTGGCCGCGCGCCATCTTGTACTGGCAGACGAAGAGCGGGCGTTTGTCGAGCACGCCGATGCGCCAGTCGAAATCGGTGGGCACGAATTTCTGGGCGATGCAGAGGTCGGACTCCTTCAGGAGTTCTTCGACGACGGCTTTCAGTTCGACCATGTCCTTGGCCTTCTTCACGCCGCGCGAGAAGGAGCCATCGGGCACTTTGAGAACGACCGGGAATTTCAGACGGTCGGCGACTTCTTCCAGATTTGTCCGGTCCTGGATGACAATGGTTTCGGGGGCGGGCAGGCCAGCGCCGAGCAGGCGTTCCCAGAGATAGATCTTGTTCGTGCAACGCATCATCGAGACGGGGTCGTCGATGACGGGCATGCCTTCGGCCACGGCGCGGCGGGCGAAGCGGTAGGTGTGGTTGGTGATCGAGGTCGTCTCGCGGATCATCAGCGCATCGAATTCGGCGAGGCGGTCGAGTTCCTTCTTCGAAATCGGTTCGATCTCGACGCCGTCCTTTTCCGCGATGCGGGCCCAGTGTTTCAGGCTCTCGATGTTGGAAGGGGCGAGTTTCTCGTTGGGATCATGCAGCACCGCGATCGACCATTTGGCGATGATGCGGGCTTTCGGGTTTTTCCAGACGCGGCCGGTATAGGTGGTGAGGCTTTCGACGAAGAATTTGAGTTCTTCGTCCTCAAGGCGCGTGAAGGGCGCTAGCTTGATGCGCTTGACCTTGTAGTGGCCTGGCTGGCCATTCTCGCTGGTGGTCGCGATCAGGACCGGGGCGCGATACCAGTCGAAGAGCTGGCGGCCGAATTTGCGGAAGCGCTCGTCCTGGACTTCGCCGAAGCAGATGACGAGACGTTCCGGGACCGGGCCGTTCTCCGGGAATTTGTCGAGGTCTTTATTCAGCAGTTCTTCGAGGACGGAGATGGCGTCTTCATGCAGGTCCCGGTCGGCCAGTTCCAGCATGGATTCGACGGTGGGGATGACGCGGTGGCCGCGCGCTTCGCCGAGCAGGGAGGCGTAATACCCGTCGGTCTGATAGGCGTAGTTGCGGGCGAGATTGATGATCTTGGGGCGTGCGCCGGAGAGCAGTTTCGGCTGCAGGACATAGTCGCGCGAGGTCATCATGCGGAAGGGTGCGCCGAGGGAGGCGAGGTCCCGCAGGTCGTCGGCGATCAGAATCCAGTCGTTGTTCACGGGTTCAGTTGCTTCTCGAATCGGAGGGCGGAGGCGCCGTCCTGATAATAGTCTTCGTAGCGTCCGATGCGACGATAGCCGAGGCTTTCATAGAGAGCGATGGCGGGTGTGTTCTTTTCCCGCACTTCGAGGCGGAGGCGATCGCAGCCGCGCTTGATCGCCGCGCGCTCCAGCGCAGTCATCAGGCGCCGGCCGACGCCTTTGCCGCGGGCGCTGGGCAGGGTGGCGATGGAGTAGAGGCGGGCGAGCGTGGATGTGGAGCGGTAGAGCAGGAGGGCGTAGCCGGCGGGTTCATAACCCAGGGTTGCAAGCAGCACGTCGGCCGTGCCCGAACGCAGGTGGTGGGCCATGGCGCGGGGAGAGATGCGATCCTGGGTGAAGCTCGTCGTCTCGATGTCCAGGAGGGTGGCAGCATCGGCGGAGTTGGCGGGACGGATGGTGACCCGTTCTGGCGCAGGAGAGCGCTTTCCAGGCGAGCGAGAAGATCCGACCGCGCTCATCAGGAGATCAGGGAGGCGACGAGAAACACGGCGTGGCTCATTAAATTCCCCGACTCGGGACTACACAGCGTCGCTACGTCGCGGTTAGTACAAATTGCGCAACTCTGTCGATAGAATGATCGTCGAGATTCAGGGCAAGCGCCGGTGAGGGGTCATGAAGCGCGATAGCATTGTACGGATTGGGCTGGGGGTAGTTTCCGGCCTGGGCGTGGCTGCGGCGGCATTCTTACTGTTGGGGCCCGATCTGGCGCTGCCGCCGACGATACCGTTCCAGGACAAGGTGCTGCACGTTCTCGCGTTTGCATGCCTGGTCGTGCCGGGCGTGATCGTGATGCCGCGTCCTTATGTTTGGTTCTGGGTGACGCACTTCGTGGCGCTGGGCGCCGGGATCGAAGTCGCGCAGGCCATGGGCGATCAGGGGCGGGTCGGAGACGTCTTCGATTTCCTCGGTGACTGTGTGGGTATCGTGGCCGCGATCGCTGTGGGCCAATGGATACGCCCGCGCGTGATCATTCACGGTCTCACGCCGAAGCTGAAACCCGGCGCGGGCTGAGGCGCAGCTGCGCTTCGTTTCAGTGTGGCCTGTACGACGCGCTAGTACGGCGCGCCCTGTATGGCGGCTGCGGTTACTTGCCGAGAAGCTGGGCTGCGCGTTCGGCGAAGTAGGTGATGACGCCTGATGCGCCGGCGCGTTTGAAGGCGCTGAGCGTTTCCACGATGGCCTTGTCTTCGTCGAGCCAGCCGTTTGCGGCGGCCGCCTTGATCTGTGCGTATTCGCCGGAGATCTGGAAGACGAGGGTGGGGACGCCGAACTCGCTGCTGACGCGATGGACGATGTCGAGATAGGGCAGGCCGGGT
Organism: Hyphomonadaceae bacterium; assembly: GCA_036733305.1. Lineage (GTDB taxonomy): Bacteria > Pseudomonadota > Alphaproteobacteria > Caulobacterales > Hyphomonadaceae > UBA7672. Next base: position 22,314 of record DAINAT010000040.1, on the reverse strand, counting down.
TTGACCATGACCATGTCGGCGCCTTCCTCGATGTCCATCGCGGTCTCGCGGAGGGCTTCCTCGGTGTTCCCGAAGTCCATCTGGTAGGTTTTCTTGTCGCCCCTGAGGACGGAGGCGGTGCCGACGGCGTCGCGGTAGGGGCCGTAGAAGGCCGAGGCGTATTTGGCGGCGTAGGAGAGGATCATGACGTTGTCGTGTCCCTCTTCGTCCAGCAGGCCGCGGATGGCGCCGATGCGGCCATCCATCATGTCGGACGGGGCGACGATGTCTGCGCCGGCGCGGGCCTGGATGAGGGCCTGTTCGGTGAGGACGGCGACGGTTTCGTCGTTGAGGACGTAGCCGTCATCGTTGAGGAGGCCGTCATGGCCGTGGCTGGTGAAGGGGTCGAGGGCGACGTCGCAGGCGATGCCGACTTCGGGGGCGGCGGCTTTCATGGCCTGGATGACGGTGGGGATCAGGCCTTCCGGGTTGAGCGCTTCCTCGCCGCCTTCGTTTTTCTTGGCGGCGTTGATGTGCGGGAAGATGGCGATTGCCGGGATGCCGAGCTCGCGGGCGCGGATGGCGGCTTTCGCGGCTTCATCGACGTTGAGACGGTCGACGCCCGGCATGGATTTGACGGGGATGCGGGGCTCCTTGCCGTCGTGGACGATCATGCCCCAGACGAGGTCGTCGGGTGATGGCTTGGTCTCGCGGACGAGGCGGCGGGCCCAGTCGTGCTGGCGCAGGCGGCGCATGCGGGTGGAGGGGTAGCCGCCGGTGACGAGAGACTTGGGCATGAGCAATTCCTTCTACCCGCTAGGTAGCGATTGCTGGACGGAATGTCATCTGGGGCGGGTCGCCGCCGGAGCGCGATCCGCTCCGGAGGGCTTTATCGCCTGCCTCAGTAGAGGCCGGTGAAGGGGCCAAGCTTGCAGCTGTAGCCTTCGGGCGGGGTGGTGAGCTTGAAGTCTCGTGGGTTCGAGCCCTTGGGGTGCGAGGCCATGGTCTGGAGCGCCCAGAGGTTGAAGGCCTGCGTGTTCACCTGCGGCCACATATGGCCGTGGGTGGCGGTGCAGGCGACGTGGACGACGTTGGGCAGGCTGGAGAAGTAGTTGGAGCCGGCTTGTGTGGTGGGGCGGTAGTCGGAGCAGAGGCCGAGGGGCGGGCCGCAATCCCACAGATCCTTCTCGCCGCCCCAGACGGTGATGACGACGAGTGGGCTCAGGCTGGTGGGTAGCGGGTAGGGGCCGACGCGGCCCTGATGGATCTTGGTCGGATTGGAGATGACGGCCTGACGCGCATCGTTGAACGACAGCGACGAACCATCATCCTTGGTGACGTACCACTCGCCGGAGATCGGCATGCCGCCGGACCAGAAGGCGGAGTTGAACAGCAGGGCGCGGTTGGTGACGGTGCCGCCTGCCGAGATGCCGCCGATGAAGAGGCGGTGCGCGTCGAGCGGGAATTTCGTGCCGACGCAGCGGACCATGGCTTCGAAGAAGCGGCTATCGGGGCCGGCGTCGTTTTTCCACTTTTCGCCTTCGGCATTGGCGGCGCGGCCGTCATTCCACGGTTTCCAGTTCCAGCCATTGGAGCCGACGCCGTCACATTCCTTGAAGCCGGTGTCGGGGTTCTGTTCGGCGCACTGACGCACGGGGCCGATGACCATGTAGCCGTGGTCGGCCATGAGCGCGTTGGCGCCGGAGCGTGGCGCGTTGAGATTGGCGTTGGTGCTTTCGACCGTGCCGGAGAGCGGCACCCAGACGGGCGCGGGGCCTGTTGTGCCTTTGGGCGGCACAACGACGAAGGCGCGCATCATGCCTTCGTGCGGGAAGTTGGTGTTGAGGCCCGCTTTTACCTCGAAGCCGTCAGGGCAGGACCAGGCTTCAGCCGCGGGTTGCTCGGGCGTGGCGCATGCTGTGAGCGAGAGAGCAGCGAGCGCGATCGCTGTGCGCAGACAGGTGAGCATGGGCGTCCTCCGGATTTTTACAGGAGATTAGCGGAGGTTTTTGGTTGTGGGAAATGGAGGTTGGCCTCCAGTTCAGCGCTACCGCTTGTCATCCCGGAAGCGCGTAGCGCTATACATGGCCGCTCTCGCCGCTGTCCGCTGCAATCGGGACTTCAAGGCCTTCTACAACCGCCTGTCAGCCGCATTCGGGATAGTCATGTCAGATCCTTTGTTTGTCGTCGCGCAGGGCAGCGCCGCCGCGAGACCGTGGCGGCGTATGTGCCAACGCCATTGCGCCGAGCGGGCTCCTGACAGTTCCGCATCGCGCGTCATAGGCTCTTCAAATGACCAGCTGTGTCGCGGGTCGAGACTCGCAAAATCACATAGCAAGGCTAGGTTATGGCTGGATTGTGCATTGGGCAAAGAGCGTTTTGAGTTCGGGTGAGGGTAATCCATGGGTAACAACGACATGAACAGCGACGGCTTGAATACGGCATCCGGTTCATCTGACCGCAGCCAAAAGGACATCGACTACGACGCTTTGATGCAGGCCAACCTGACCCGAGTATTTGGCGAACGTGACCCCGCGCGGCGTTTGAGTGCAATCCGCTCGCTTTATGCCGAAAGCGCGATCCTTCACGAGCCGCAGGCTTCGGTGCAAGGGCATGAGGCGATTTCGCAGGCTGTGACCGAGCTGCTAGACCATCTGCCGCCCGAATTCTCGTTCACGGCAATCCGGCCTGCGCTTGGGCACAATGGCGTGGGCCGTCTGCAATGGAAGGCTGGCCCGCCCGGTGGTCCTGTCGCTGTGACCGGCACCGATTTCGCGCATGTCGAGAATGGGGTTATCACGTCGCTCCATGTCTTCGTCGATCAGACAGGAACCTGAAGAGAGAAGCAGGAAAAGCCCCAAAGCTCGCCCTTGTCGCCGTCGCTCGCAAACTTCTCACCGTCCCCAACGCAATGCTGCGCGAAAACAAGCCATTCGCATGAAACAACACAGTTGCCGGATGGCGCTCCGGCCGGGATGACAAGCTGGGGGTGTAGCCTCTGGGTTCCTGCTTTCGCAGGAATGACGACGACGGGAGGGAGGTGAGCGACCTAGCGGCGCTTGACCGTGCGTTGCATGAAGCAGCGGAGGCGGACGTCCATGGTCTGCTTCTGGAGTTCGCGGATTTCAGCTTGCCAGTCGTTGAGGCGCCAGCCGGGGATCTCGCGGAAGCCCAGCTTTTTGTAGAAGGGGCCGTTCCACGGAACCTTGCGAAAGGTGGACAGCGAGACGCGCTTGAAGGCGCGGGCTTCGGCTTCCTGCAGGCAGCGGCGGACGAGGCGGGTGCCGAGGCCCTGGCGGCCATGGCGGGGCAGGACGGAGAGCTGGTCGAGATAGAGATCCTCGTTGCGATCCGAACAGAGGGCAAAGCCCACGATTTCTTCCATGTGGTCGACGGCGACCCAGATCAGGCCGTCGCCAAATCCCTTGCGCAGGCGGTCTTCGGGGATCGGCTGGGTCGGTTCGCCCAGCGGGCCGAAGTCGATCAGGCCGGTGCCGCGGAACAGCATGGCGGAGGCAAGGTCGACATTCTGGAGTTCCCCGATCTCATTCCCGCGCGCGGGCCGCACGCGATATTGCGGCGCGGTTTCGGTGATGAGAGTCGCCATGGGGGAGGCTGGCCTGTCGCGTATCTTGTGATGGTCTTGGTATAGGCGGCGAGGAAGACTAATACCGTTTGAACTGCACACGGGACAGACCACAATGACAGCTGATCTCACGTCTGAACAGAATTTGATCCGCCAGACGGCCGCGGACTTCGCAGCGGAAAAACTGCGTCCGCATGCGGCGGAATGGGATGAAAAGAAGCACTTTCCTGTGGACGTGATCCGGGAGGCCGCAAGTCTTGGCTTTGCGGGACTGTACGTTAACGAAGATGTCGGGGGATCGGCCCTCTCTCGATTCGACGCCGTACTGGTTTTTGAACAGCTTTCGCAGGGCTGCATTTCGACGGCCGCGTACATTTCCATCCACAACATGTGTTCCTGGATGATCGATCGCTTTGCCAGCGACGAGATGCGGAAGGAATGGCTGCCGCAGCTGACCACGATGGAGCTGTTGTCGTCCTACTGCCTGACCGAGCCGGGGGCAGGGTCGGACGCCGCGAGCCTGAAGGCGCGGGCGCGGAAGGATGGCGACGACTACATTCTCGATGGCTCGAAACAGTTCATATCGGGCGCGGGGACCAGCGACGTGTACGTCGTGATGGCGCGCACGGGCGTTGACGGGCCGAAGGGTATTTCTGCGTTCATCGTGCGCAAGGATGACAAGGGCGTGTCGTTCGGCGCCAATGAGCGGAAGATGGGTTGGCATTCGCAGCCGACGCGTCAGGTGATATTCGAGAACGTGCGCATTCCCGCGAGCCGGCGTATCGGCGCAGAGGGCGATGGCTTCCGCTTTGCGATGTCCGGTCTGGATGGCGGGCGGTTGAATATCGCCGCGTGCTCGCTGGGCGGGATGCAGGAGGCGCTGAATCGGGCGCTGGCCTACACGAAAGAGCGCAAGCAGTTCGGCCAGGCGATCGCGGACTTCCAGGCGAGCCAGTTCAAGCTGGCGGACATGGAGACCGAAACGCAGGCAGCGCGCATGATGCTGTATGCGGCGGCGAAAGAACTGGACGCGAAGACGCCGATGGCGACGCGCTGGTGCGCGATGGCAAAGCGGTTTGTGACGGACACGGGCTTCAAGGTTGCGAACGATGCGCTGCAGCTGCATGGCGGCTATGGCTATCTCGCCGACTATGGCGTGGAGCGCATTGTCCGCGACCTGCGCGTGCACCAGATCCTCGAAGGCACGAACGAGGTCATGCGGGTGATCGTGAGCAGGGATATGTTGCGGCAGTAGCTGCCGGCGAGTTGGTCTGATCCGGGCTGTTCGTTGAAGAAGCTGATTACAAGATCGCAACGCGATGATTGTCGCTGCAGTGCGGCATGGGAAAATGCGCGCTAGGGGCAAAATTCCCGGAACCTCGGGATTCCGTCGGCATTCAACTCTCATGATGACCGTCGAAGATTATCTTCTGAAGGCCGAGAATTATGCGTTCGCTGCCAGGGGAGCGCCGCCGGCCCAGCAGAAATGTCTGATCCGTGCGGCCGCTATCTGCCGGAACAGGGCCCTGCGGCTCACGCTTGCAGCACGCAAAAAGGCTGCTGCGTCGACCGCATCGCGGAAGACACGCCGGCGATCCGACTAGCTTCACTCAACAACGGCTTCCCAACTGATGCGGCTCCGGGTGTAAGAAGCGCCAAACGGAGAAGCTTGCATGGCCGACGTCATCATCCATCGCCAGGGCGCAGCCGGGCGGATCACACTCAACCGTCCGCAGGCGCTGCATGCGCTGAACGAGGAGATGTGCCTCGCCATGGACGCCGCGCTGCAGGCGTGGGCGGACAATGACGAGATCGAGCTGGTGGTGGTGGACCATGCCGAGGGCACGCGCGGCTTCTGCGCTGGCGGCGACATCCGCATGCTGGCGGAGAGCGGGGCGGCGGATGGCTCGGCGGCGCAGGCTTTCTTCAGGGCCGAGTATCGCCTGAACACGCGCATCAAGAACTATGCGAAGCCGTATGTGGCGTTCATGGACGGCGTGACCATGGGCGGCGGTGTTGGCATCAGCGTGCATGGCTCGCACCGTGTTGCGACGGAGCGCACGACATTCGCGATGCCGGAAACGGGGATCGGCCTGTTCCCGGACGTGGGCGGCGGCTGGTTCCTGCCGCGCCTGGGTCCGCCGTTGGGCATGTGGCTGGCGCTGACGGGTGAGCGGCTGAAGGGCGGCGATGTGTGTGCGGCGGGTGTGGCGACACACTTTGCGGAATCGGAAGTCGTGGCTGCTGTGAAGGAGCAGGTCTGCGAGGGGCAACTCGATCTGCTCGAAGCGTTGGACTGGGACGAGACGGGGACGTTCGACAAGCATCTGGAGGTGATGCAGCGCTGCTTCTGGAAGCCGAGCGTGGAGGAGATCTTCATGGCGCTTGAAGCTGAGGAAGGCGACTGGGCCAAGGCGCAGCTGGCGACGCTGAAGACGAAGTCGCCGCAGACGTTGAAGGTGGCGCACCGCCAGCTCGCGCTGGGTCTGCAGGCGAAAACGTTCGAAGAGAACATGCAGATGGAATTCCGCATCGGCAGTCGTCAGGTGCACAGCCTCGATTTCCAGGAAGGCGTGCGGGCCGTCATCATCGACAAGGACAACAAGCCGAAATGGAATCCGCCGACGCTGGGCGGCGTGAGCGAGCAGAAGCTTGATGAGATATTTGCTCCGCTGGGCGAGGGCGAGCTGACGTTTGATTGAGAGGTATGAGCACGCCCTCGTGGTTCGACGGGCGCGCCTTTCAGGCGCTGCTCACCATGAGGGCTAAACCGCTGGCGGCTCTGTAGCCCTCATCCTGAGCAGCACGCGAAGCGTGCGTCCGTCGAAGGACGAGGGCGAGGTTCGCGAAGCAAAAAACAAAAGGCCCGCTGTTTCCAGCGGGCCTTTCGCATTTCAAGGGCTGACCGTTACGGCTTGGGGCCGGCGGTGAGCGGCTCGCCTTGCGGGTCGCCTTCGGTGAGGGCTTCGCCAAGGGCGTTGCCGTCGTCGTCCAGTTCGCCTTTCGGCAGCTTCTTGGCGCCGATGTGCCACAGCAGGGTCAGCGGGAACATCAGTATGACCGCGATGATCATCGCCCATTTGAGCGACATCTGCTTCACCTGGTCGACGGTGTCGCCGAGGAAGCTGTGCGAGGCGGCCAGGGTGTCGGCGTTGGAGCCGATCCAGTCCGACAGGATGCCGACGACGAACGGGCCGGTGCCGAGGCCGAGGATGTTCAGGATGAAGAACAGCACGGCGGACGACATGGCGCGCATCGAGGCGGGCACGAGGTGGTGGGTGATGGCGAGTGACGGCCCGAGATACATCGCAGCCAGAGTGATGGCCGGGAAGTAGAGGAGGAGCGAGAGCTCAACCGTCGGGGCCAGCATGGCGAGGACGAACAGCGGTGCGCCGATCAGCTTGCCCCACATCGGCACCCACAGGAACCAGCGACGATCCTTGGCGCCGAGACGGTCGGCGAAGTAGCCGCCCGCGATCGTGCCGATGGCGCCGCCGACGCCCGAGACGGTGCCGTAGAACAGGCCGATCTCGGTTTTGCTCATGGTGTAGCAGTCTTGCGCCAGCGTCTTCACGCCGTTGACCACTTCGGCCTGGCACATGCCGAAGGCGTTCTGGAGTTCCGGCATGCTCCACATGCCGATGTACTTCACGGTGCCGCCGACTGTTTCTGCGTCAACGATGCCGAATGTGCGCGGCATGAAGGACGGCATCCAGTTGCCGAGGCCGTAGGTAACGAACGTGCCGGCGCCGGTGGCGATGGCGTAGTAGGGGAAGGCCTTGATCGACCAGAGCTTCTTGAAGGACTGGACGAAGGTGTGGCTGGCCGTTTTCGGCTTCATGCCGGAAAGGCCGCGCACGGGCTCCTTGATGGTGGTCCAGACGATGATGGCGAAGATGACGCCGGGAATGCCGACGACGAAGAACGCCTGACGCCAGCTCATCTCTTCAGACAGCCAGCCGCCGAGGTAGTAGCCAAGCAGCGTGCCGGCGTAGAGACCAGCGGAGTAGAGCGCGAGGGCGCGGCCGCGTTTCTCTTTCTCGTAGAGATCCGAGATCATCGCGTGGGCCGGCGGCGAACCGCCAGCTTCACCCAGGCCAACGCCCATGCGGGCGATCAGCAGGAACATGAAGCCGGAAACCAGCGTCATGCCGCCGATGTTGATGTCGGTGGCGAGGCCGCAGATGGCGGTGAAGGCTGACCAGATCGCGAGCGACACGACCATGACGGCCTTGCGGCTGGTCGAGTCGGCAATGCGGGCGACCGGGATGCCCATGGTGCAGTAGACGACCGCGAAGGTGAGGCCGGTCATCATGCCCAGCTGGGTGTCGTTGAGGCCCAGGTCGTGCTTGATGTCTTCCTGCAGGATGTTGACGATCTGCCGGTCGATAAAATTGAAAATGTAGACGATGATCAGAATCCAGAGAGCATAGGTCCTATGCTTCTTGGCCTGATCCATAGACGTGATCATGCCGGGCGATAGAAACGCCATCAGACTTCCCTCCCGAGTGCAGGTCTTTTTCTGATTTGTAACCTGCGTGGTCGCAGCCTTCCCAAAAGGCAGGCGCCATGTCCACGGGAAACCCCCGGGAAGCTGATCGCGGCCGATAACAATCATGCCAAGTGTGGATTACGGGAAATCGGCCGTGGGCGCCCCGGACCGCACGAAACGCGAAAATCTTGACGCGCCGGTACCGAGGGGCCTATGAACCCGCTCCCTTGGAATCAGAGCCTGATTTCGTGGGTCCCGGGCGATTAGCTCAGCGGGAGAGCACTCCCTTCACACGGGAGGGGTCGCAGGTTCAATCCCTGCATCGCCCACCATCCTTCGCGCCCGTCGGGCGCTTCGGCTCGGCGAGCCATCCCCTCAAAAGCAGGCGACTCGGGGTTTGCGGGATTCGCGCGGGAATCGTCTGATCCAGGCGACAGCTTTGCCGCGGCGCGGCTTAACTTTCCTCAACGACGATGGGGACGCGACGCCTGGAATTCCGAAAAATCCAGCAATGCCAAGGCTCATCTGTTGCTAACGCCTGACGGGGCGTTCGGTTCGACAACAACTGTTCAGCTAACCAAGGCATTTGGCAGGTCCGCTGCCACAATTGATCTTCAAAATACCTTCGCTGCTTCATGCGCCGCCTCAACTGCTTTCCTAGGTTGACTTCACGCCGATACCGCAAAGCGGAAGGCGAGAACTGAGGGACCTACCGAGGCCGATTGGCGTTGTTACGTCAGAAGCGCCCCACAAGGTGTCTGGAGCGAAGTACATGAATAGCGATTTTTGTGATGAAGACGGCGCCCGCAAACTCAAGATGAAAATCGAAGAGTACTGGGTGAATCGTGGTTTCGATGTCTCGATCAATCTCATCGACGCCGGGTTCGTTCCTGCGATGCGCTCTGCGCGTACCGACGTGCGTAGCAACATGGTGAACGGCATGCCGCCCCGTAAAAAGGGTGGACGCCCGGAACCCGGCAAACCGGCGAGCTATACGCGCGGGGTTGGCTGATAGTTGAGTAACCGGACTGCAAGGTCCGGCAGTTCTTCGAAATGCTTAAACACGGCGTCGGCACCCAAAAGGTCCGGCGCCGTGTCCGTATAGCCGTAAGCATAAACCGCCACGGGCGCGCCGGCGGCCTTGGCGGATTGAACGTCGTTGGCTGAATCGCCGATCATCAGGCTGCGTGCGGGCGTTCCGCGGGCGGAGCGGATGGCGAAGAGGTAGTGGTCGGGATGCGGTTTGCGGTTGCGGAGCTGGTCCGCCCCGATGACGGCCGCGAAATACTTGCTGAGGCCGACGGCTTCCAGAAGCTGGTTTGACAGCCGCGTGCCCTTGTTGGTGCAGACGCAGAGCGAGGCGCCCCGGGCTTTCAGAGTGTCGAGCGCTGCAATCACACCGGGGAAGGGGGCGGAGTGGGCGGCGATGTCCTTGGCGTAGGCCTCCACATATTCTTCCGTCAGGAGATCGATTTTCATGTCGCTGGGATGGACGCCGTGCACGCTGCAGGCGCGGATGATCAGCGAACGCGCGCCCTGACCGACATAGACCCGCACGTCCTCGATAGAGGCCAATGGCAGCTTTTCCATTGCGAGGACATGGTTCAGCGCCCGGTGCAGATCCCCGATGGTATCGACCAGCGTACCGTCGAGGTCGAAGGCGATCGTGTAACCATCAAGCGGGGCAGACGTTTCTAGCATACGGGGCCCCGAATATTCTGTAGATCTGGCGATAGCGGCAGGTCGTTCGCTTCCCAGCGATTTCGATAGTCGTCACGACATGCAATACACGCCTATTCGCGCGATTCCTTCGAGGCAGACCATGGCTGACCGTTTCGCAATCATCCTCGCGGCTGGCAAGGGCACGCGGATGAAGTCTCCGCGACCCAAAGTGCTGCATGAGATCGGCGGCCGATCGATGCTGGCGTGGAGCGTCGCGCTGGCGAAGGACCTTGGCTGCAAGCAAACGGTCGTTGTGGTGGGGCCGGACATGCCGCAGCTCTCCGAAGCGGCGGCCAAGCTGGTGGGCGCGGAGAATGTCGCCGTGCAGCGCGAGCAACTGGGGACGGCGAATGCCGTCGATGCGGCGCGCGGACAGCTGGCGAATGCCGAGGGGCAGGCGATCGTGCTTTATGCCGATACGCCGCTGATCCCGCAGGAAGCGGGCGAGCGTGCGTTCAAGGCGCTGGATGGCGGGGCGAGCATCTGCGTGCTGGGCTTCAAGGCGAAGTTGCCGAACCGCTATGGGCGTCTGGTGACGGGCAAGGATGGATCGCTGGAGGCGATCGTCGAGGCGAATGACGCGAGCGAGGCGCAGCTGGCGATCGAGCTGGCGAACTCGGGCGTGATGGCTGGGCCGGCGAAGCTGGTGTTCGAGCTGTTGAAGGACGTGAAGAACGACAATGCCAAGGGCGAATACTATCTGACCGATCTGGTCGGGCTGGCGCGTGGGCGCGGGCTGAAGGCTGCTGTGGCGTTGTGCGAGGAGCGCGATGTGCAGGGCGTCAACAGTCAGGTCGAGCTGGCGCAGGTGGAGCGCGTGTTCCAGGACGGCATGCGCGAGAAGATGATGGTGGCGGGCGTGACGCTGCCTGCGCCGGAGACTGTGCACTTCAGCCACGATACGAAGATCGCGGCCGGCGTGACGGTTGAACAGAATGTGGTGTTCGCAACCGGCGTGAGTGTCGAGAGCGGTGCGATCATCCGCGCGTTCTCGCATCTGGAAGGCGCGAAGGTTGGCGTGGGCGCATTTGTAGGTCCGTACGCGCGGCTGCGTCCCGGCGCGGTGATCGGCAAGGATGCGCATATCGGCAACTTCGTTGAAGTTAAGAACGTCAGCGTCGGCGAGGGCGCGAAGGCGAACCATCTCAGCTATCTCGGCGATGGCGAAGTGGGCGCTGGCGCGAACATCGGCGCAGGCACGATCTTCTGCAATTACGATGGCTTCTTCAAATACCGCACGGTTGTGGGCGCTGGCGCGTTCGTCGGCTCGAACTCTGCGCTCGTCGCTCCGGTGACGATCGGCGCCGGCGGCTATGTTGGCTCAGGCTCGGTGATCGTCGACGATGTGGCGCCGGACGGGCTCGCCATCGGCCGCGGCCGTCAGGTTGCGAAGGATGGCTGGGCGAAGACTTTCCGGGAGGAGAAGTCAGCAGCCAAGAAAGCCGGGCAGAGGCCGAAGGGCGCGATCTAGCCGAGCACTAGCCGAAGAACTTCACCAGTGCGGCCGTTACGGCTTCGGGGCGTTCGGTCATGCACATGTGGCCGGCGTTTTCGATCTCTTCGAGTTTTGCGCCGGGGATGCCGTTGGCGATCTCGCGGCCGTCGTCTGGCGGGATGAGCGCGTCGTCCTTGCCGATCACGACGAGTGTGGGGATTTTGATCGATGCGAGCAGTGGGCGTGAATCTTCGCGGGAGATGATGGCTTCGATCTGGCGGTCGAAGGCGTCGACGCCGAGTTGCTCGGCCATCTCGACGAATAGGGTGAGGAGTGGGTGATCTTCGTGGCGGGCAGGATGGACCAGCTTGGGCCACAGCGCTTTCGTGCCAACGCGCATGTTGTTGACCTTGCGCGCGAAGGCGACCTGTTCGCGGCGGCCTTTGGAGCGTTCGGGCGCGTCTGGCTTGGCGCTGGTGCTGAGGAGGGCGAGGCTGGTGACGCGGTTGGGCGCCTGGCGGACGATTTCGAGAGCTGCGTAGCCGCCCATGGATGTGCCGGCGAGAGCGAACCTCTCGGGCGCGACGGCGAGGATTTGCGTGGCGATCTCGCGCATGGTGGACGCGGACCAGTGGTTGGCGAGCAGGACGGGGTGGCGCTGGCCAAGCTCTTCGATCTGATGCTGGTAAATGCGGCAGGTCGTCATCAGGCCCGGGATGAAGACGATGGGCATTCCGGGCATGGGCATCTCCTGTCGTTGTACCAACCCAACTAGGCGGCGTTGGCCTTTTGGCCAGCGTCAGCGCTCAGGTTTGTCGTCGAGGACGAAGCGAAGCCTGCGTTTCTGCCCTCGACGTTTCTAGCTTTGCGCCCAGCGTTTCGCGGCCTCGACGCGGAGATCCTTTTTCATGATCTTGCCGGTGGCGCCGCGCGGGAGCGGTTCGCTTTCGAACTGGAAGTAACGCGGGATCTGGAACTTGCCGAGGCGGGTCGAGAGGAAGTCGCGGAGTTCGGCTTCGGTTACCGGCTTGTCGGCGTAGATCGTCGTGCCGACTTCCTCGCCGAGGCGTTCGTCCGGCACGCCATAGACGCAGGCTTCGACGACGGATGGGTGCTCCTGCAGAGCGTATTCGACAGCGCCGCAGCCGATGTTCTCGCCGCCGCGGATCACGAGATCCTTGATGCGGTCGACGATGAAGACGAAGCCTTCGTCGTCGATGTAGGCGACGTCGCCCGTGCGGAACCAGTCATTGTTCACGAACTCGGACGCGTTGGCGTCGGGGCGTTTGTAGTAGCCGCGCATGATCGATGCGCCGCGGATCTGGAGTTCGCCGCGCTGGCCGGTGGGGAGTTCATTGCCGGCTTCGTCGACGATGCGAACGTCGAGCACGGCGGAGACGCGGCCGGAGCTTTCCGGTTTGCGGAGGTAGTCAGCCGCCGCAATGCCGACGCCGATGGCGTTGGTTTCGGTCATGCCCCAGCCGGTGGCCGGCATGGCTTTCGCGAATACTGCGTCGATGGCGCGGACTTGTTCCGGCGCGCGCGAAGCGCCGCCGCCGCCGACAGCTGACAGTGACGGGAAGTGGCGGCCGGTTTCGCGCGAGTAGATGACGAGGTCGCCGGTGATCGCAGGCGTCGCTGTGAAGTTGGTGATGCCTTCGCGCTCGATGATGTCGGCGCCTTTTTCGACTTCCCACTTGTACATCGACACAAGGCGGCGCTGCAGGCGGAAGCAGGACAGGGCGACTGAGTGCAGGCCCGTGACGTGGAAGAGCGGGATCACCAGAAGTGACGCGGCTTGCGGTGCATCGGCTGGCGGGCGCTCGATCAGGCCGGTCGCGAAGGAGGCGATCAGGTCGAGCTCCCACGAGACGAGGGCGTGGAGCACGTTGCGGTGCGTCGAGACGGCGCCCTTGGGGTGGCCGGTCGAGCCCGAGGTGAACAGCATGATCGCGTCGTCATCCGGCAGGACATCGACGTCGGGCAGTTCGGATTGTTCGGGCGCGGACATGACGTCCGTGTAGCTGCGCACATTGGCGGGCAGCGGTTTGGTGGTGCGTACGCCGATGAGCTTCAGGTCTGCTGGCAGGTTCGTCAGCATGTTGAGGCGGTCGATCCGCTCCTGGTCGATGAAGGCGACCTTGGGCTGGGCGAGGCCGATGCCGTAGGACATTTCGTCGGCGGTCCACAGCGCGTTGACCGCCACGGTGAGCGCGCCGATCGAGGTGGCGGCCATGAACGAGATCATCCACTCGGGATAATTGCGCATGGCGATGGCGATGCGGTCGCCCTTCTTCACGCCGTACTCGTTGACTAGGACGTGGGCGAGCGTGCAGGCGCGACGCCAGGTTTCTTCGAAGGAGAGGCGTTCGTCCTCGTAGACGAGGAACGGTTTGTCGCTGCGTGCCTGGCTATAGAGTTGGCCGAGATTTACCGGCGCATTCTTGAAGGCGCGGATCTGGCGGCCGATCGCTTCGATCTTGATGATCTCGTGCGGCTGTCCGGGCGCGGTCAGCGCCGCCAAAGCTTCCAGTCTCGTGGTCACGCGTTTTCCTTCCCGATAGAAGGGTTTCCGTTCTCCGACGAATAACCCGCAAGCTTACCTAACGGCGCCCGGTCTAGCATACCCGTTGTTCGATTAAAGTGGTCCGAGCCCCTAGAGGCTCGGATTAATCAGGTATTTTTCGCCCGTCGCCTTGCGGTTGTAGGCTTTGATCGTCTCCAGATCGAGCGCGTCGCGGAGCGAGATCGTGTTGGTGTAGTGGCTGGCGAACGTCGTTTTGAGTTCGGCGGCGACGCGCGCGCGCATCTTGCCGGCTTCTTCCATGCCGACCTTCTGCAGGAACGGCGTCAGCAGGAAGCCGCCCACGCCCCAGGCCATGCCATAGGCTGCGCCGAGGATGGTCGGCTCGAGGCTGAGGCGACCGTAGATGTAGACCTGCTTGTGGGTCGAGGAGCCGTAGCGGCTGTAGGCGCCGGGCTTGGAGTTCAGGGCGATTTCCATCGCGCCGAGAATCTGGCCAGCCAGCTTGCCGCCGCCGATGGCGTCGAAGGCGAGCGTTGCGCCGGTGGTCGAGAGGGCCGCGATCAGGTCTTCCATGAAGGTCGGCTTGGACGAGTCGACGATGTACTTCGCGCCGATGTCCTTGAGGATTTTCGCCTGCTCGTCCGAGCGGACGATGTTCACCAGATCAACGCCGTCCTTGATGCAGATCTTGTTGAGCATCTGGCCGAGGTTCGAGGCGGCTGCTGTGTGGACGAGGGCGGTGTGACCTTCGAGTTGCATGGTCTTCACCATGGCAAGCGCGGTCAGCGGGTTCACGAAGCAGGAAGCGCCATCGGCAGCCGTCGCGCCGGCGGGAAGCGGCAGGGCAGCCTTGGCTTTCACGGTGCGGTAGGTGGCGTACATCTCGCCGCCGAGGATGGCGACCATCTTGCCCATGAGGGCCTGCGCTTCGGGCGAAGAACCAGCAGCGACGACCGTGCCGGCGCCTTCATTGCCGACCGGCATGGCTTCACCCGTGCGGGCCGCCATGGCGCGCATGGCGACTTCAGGGATCTTGGCGGTGACGACCGGGCTTTCCTTCGTGCCGGAGACGACGGCGGTGGAAAGGTCGGCGGGGCCGATCAGCAGGCCGAGGTCGGACGGGTTGATCGGGGTGCCTTCGATACGCACCACGATTTCATCCGGGGCCGGATCAGCGATCGCGACCTTGGCGAGGGTGAGTTCAAGTTCGCCGCTCTTCTTCACGTGCGAACGCAGCTGCAGGCCTTCAAGCGCCATGGGTCACTCCCTCGATTTGTTTTGACAGTGTCATCCCTAGCATGGTCGCCGGGAAGAGCCAGACTGACGTTGGGTGACAATCTGGGTAGGCGAACGAACGTTTTAAACCAGAGCCCGGATCGAACGTTTTCGCCAGACCAGCATGTAGAACGATCCCTGCAGGACAAACATGGCGCAGAACGCTGACGGATAGGCCCACCAGACGCCGTCGATGCCAATGGCGCCGGACAGGTAGATCGCCACGGGAACTTCCACGGCGATAATCGAGAAGATCGCGATCGCCGTTGGGGCGAGCACGGTGCCGGATGAGCGCATCATGCTGGAAAAGACGACGGCCATGCCGAATACCACCGTGCTCCACAGCACGATGTGGAGCAGGTGCTGGGTGAGGTCGATCACCTTCTGCTCGGTGATGAACATCGATACGATAGGCCCTGAGAGCAGGTAGACGATGATGACGCCCGTGCCGGTGATGATGGCGTTGAGGACCAGGGCGGTGCGGGTGATCGCGCCAAGCTGGTGGCCGCGCCCGCCGCCAATGGCCTGCGCGCCGAGGATCGACGCGGCGATGCCGATCGACATGGCAGGGAACTGTACGTAGGCGAGAATCTGGTTGATCGCGCCATAGGCTGCGGTCGCTGGAGAGCCATAGCTGTTGGCGAGGCCAAGCAGGGCGAGTTCGGCGATGGCCATGATGACCATCTGGATGCCCGTCGGCACGCCGAGCCGCAGGACAAGGCCCAGCACTTTCGGATCAAGCCTGACCTTGGCCAGGAAGGCCGCGCTGGGCGCCAACGGATGCTTTTTCCGAAGGAGATACCATCCCAGCCAGATCAGCGCGCACACCATCGAGACGAGCGAGGCGACGGCGGCGCTGGCGACCCCGAGACGGGGTAGTCCGAACCAGCCTTCGATCAGGGCTGGCGTCACAATCAGGCCGATGAAGGTCGAGAAGGCGAGCGTCCACAGCGGCGTCACGCTGTCGCCGACGCCACGCAGCATCGACGTAAAGAGGATGAAGATGAAGAAGGCCGGCATCGTGATCATCATGATGCGGGCGTATTTGACGGCTTCGTCGACAATGTCGGCGGGCGTCTGCAGCCAATGCATCAGCTCGTCGGCGTAAGTCCCGCCGAGTACAGCGACGATGACCCCGAAGATCAGCGACAGCGCCAGCGTCGAGCCCGCGATCGCGCGCACACGGCCATGGTCGCCCTTGCCGTAGGCTTGTCCGATCAGGATCGATGCGCCGGCGCCAAGGCCCATGACGAAGGCGATGAAGAAGAACATGACCGGGAAGAACACGGTCGCGGCGGCCAGAGCCTCGACGCCGATCATGTGGCCAAGGAAGACGTTGTTGATCGTGCCTGACAACGATTGCAGCACGTTTGCCAGCATCATCGGCGTCAGGAAAACGAGGAAGACGCGCCATAGCGGCTTCGGTGGATGCACCGGCGTCTTCTGCGTCTCTTCCAGAGGCGCCTTGGCGGTTTCGAGCGTCTCGTTCACGGATGAGTCCGTTCAGGTCTTCTTGTGGGAGGAGAAGGCGGCGGTAGCGAGATGGCGAGCGTGGTCGCGGATGTCTGCCGGCCAGGATTCGGTGAGGTCCAGGAAACGATCGGCGTCACCAGCAAACAGGGCGCGGTTGGCCTCCTCGTAGTTCCGCCGGTCCCCAGCGACGGCGGTGATGAAGCGATAGGCCGCTTCCTGTCGGGCGCGCAAGGTGTCGCTTTGGCCGCGCGTCTTGCGGGCCTCCTCCACAAGTTTGCGGAGAGCCACCGATGCGCCTCCGGGCTGGGCATTGAGCCAATCCCAGTGACGGGGAAGGAGTGTTACCTCGCGTGGGACGACACCCAATTTGGGTCTGCCGGGTCCGCGTGGAGCGTTTGGGGCGGCGTCTTCGGGCGCTGCCATGGCTGCCGGGGAGGCGGCCGCCAGACGGGCGCGGATGTCCTTCTCCGAGCCGCTGAGGTCGAGATTCAGTGATTTGCCCGAGGCATAGTCGAAGATCAGGATGTTCTCGTGGGTCGGTTTGCTGATCCGTTTGCGGACGGCGGCGGCGACATCGGCGAGGGCGCCGATGGCAATGCGGCGGTCGCCCTCGAAGGCTATGGCGGCGGGAGCGGTGGTCATGGGCCGGTATCCAGTTTCGGCTGCTTATCATCCGGGCTAAACCACAAGTCAATTATACCCGGATAAAACACTTAGCCTGTGACGGGTGCATAGCTTGACCACGAGGGGGTTGCGCCGTGAGAGTGCGCGCGATTCCGCGGGGAGAGACGACGCATGAGGCGTCTGCTGGCCATTCTGGGAGCGATCGCGCTGTCGGCGTGCGACGAAAGTCCGCGCGTGCAGGCCACAGTCGTGCCTGAGCTGACCAAGCCCGTTGCCGCCGTGAAGCTCTACGCGATGGATTGCGGCCGCTTCCACGTGAAGGACGCGGCGAGCTTTTCGGATGAGCATGTCTATGATGGTCAGGCGCGCGATCTGGTCGATCCCTGCTATCTGATCCGCCATCCGCGCGGCGACATGATGTGGGATGCGGGCGTGCCGCCGGCCATGGCCGCTGAGCCGCAAGACAAGACCGCCCGCGCGACCGTCACGCTGAAGGAAACGCTGGAACAGCAACTGGCCGAGCTGGGCGTGGCGCCATCGGATATCGACTACTTCGCAATCTCCCACAGCCACTACGACCATGTCGGCAGCGCGGCGCTGTTCAAGGATGCGACGTGGATCGTGGACAAGGACGAGCGCGACTGGATGTTCCGGGATGAAGCCCGCCAGTCGCCGAATTTTCCGGATATCGCGCCGCTCGAAACCATGAAGACGACGCTGATCGAGGGCGATGGCGACTTTGACGTCTTCGGTGATGGCTCGGCCATCATCGTGCAGGCGCCGGGGCATACGCCGGGCCATACTGTTCTGCTGCTGAACACCGCCAATTCGGGCAAGGTTCTTCTGGCAGGCGATATGTGGCACCTGGCCGAGGCGCGCGAGAAGCGCACCGTCCCGCAAGGCAATGTCGATCGCGCCCAGACGCTGGCCTCGATGGACAAGGTCGAGGCGTTGGCGGAGTCGACAAGTGCACGGGTTATACGCCAGCACGTTCCCGAAGACTTCAATTCACTGCCGAAGTTCCCCAAAGCGCTGGAATAGGGCACACCGCGGGTACGCGGAGGAGAGCACCATGAAGATGACCATCAACGTCGAATGCACACCGGAGGAGGCACGTACCTTCCTTGGTCTGCCGGATCTGACGCCGGTGAACGAAACGCTGGTGAACTCCGTGAAGCAGCGCATCGAGCAGAATATCGAGATGGTGAGCCCGGAGTTCTACCTGAAACAGTGGTATTCGATGGGTGGTCAGGCGACTGACAGCTTCATGCAGATGATGACGGCTGGCGCCCGCGCTGCTGGTACAGACAAGTCCTGATCATGTCTGACGTTGCAAAGCAGAGCGCCGCCGAAGCGGCGCTGAAACTCGTTGAGCCGGACATGATCCTCGGCCTCGGCACGGGATCGACCGCGGCGATCTTCGTGCGCTTGCTGGCCGAGAAGGTGAAGGCCGGTCTCAAGATTGTCGGCACGCCGACATCGGAAGCCACCGACAAGCTGGCGCGTTCGCTGGGCGTGCGCATCGTCGCGCCGGATGAGCTGGAGCGCATCGATCTGACGATCGATGGTGCGGACGAGTTCGACCCTGATCTCAATCTCATCAAGGGCGGCGGTGCGGCCCTGCTGCGCGAGAAGATCATCGCGGAAGCGTCCGACCGTATGGTGGTGATTGCTGACGCTGCGAAGGAAGTGAAATCGCTCGGCAAGTTCCCGCTGCCGATCGAGATCAACGCGTTCGGTTCGGAGCTGACGCGCAGGCGCATCCACCACCACATCGCTGATCTCGGCCTTGGTAATGCGCCGAGTTCGTGGCGCATGGCGACGGGCGAGAGCCTGCTGCACACGGATGGCGGCCACCTGATCCTCGATCTGGCGTGCGGCGTGATTCCCGATCCGAAAGCGTTGGGCGCGGTGCTGGACACCATCCCCGGCGTGGTCGAGCACGGGCTCTTCATCGGCTATGCAGAGCAGGTGATCGTTGGGGAAGCTAGCGGCGCAAGGCTGGTTGGGAAGCGGTAACGCTCCTGCGACCGCAAAAGTCCTATCGAATGCGGGCAACGGGTGCTAAAGGCCTCGCCACATGCCGGGGCTCTGGTTCCGGCGGCGCTAGGTCTGACAGGGATTTCGAGATGATCAGAACGGTGATTGCGGTTGTGGCTGCTGCGGGTGCGCTGGCGGCTTGCCAACCTGCCACTCCGTCGGGAGCAGCGCCCGCTTCGGAAGTGCGTCTCGCGAAGAAGCTGGTGGATGCCGGCGTGCCAATCCCGCTTCAGGGCGAAGCGGTTCAGCAGCTCGCCTACCAGCAAGTGCAGGGCATGATGTTCCAGGACGGCCTCTCGCCCGAGCAGGCGCGTCAGGTGATGATGGGCATCTCCAAGAACCTCGAGGCCGCAGCGCCCGAGATCAAGGAAGAGATGATCAAGTCCTTCACCGACCAGTTCAACGTGAAGGAGTTGGAGCTTCTCGTGAAATTCGTCACCTCGAAAGAAGGTCAGGCGATCCAGGAGAAGATGCCGCTCGTTGGTCAGGGCGCGTCCGAGGTTCTGCAGAAGCGTGCACAGGAAGCCGGCGTGAAGGCGCTCGCCGATCTGCGTTCGGTCTGGCCGACGCCGCCTGCGCCCGCTCCGGCCCAACCGGCTCTGCCGCCGGGCGCTGCTCCCGCTCCGGGTGCGCCGGCCATGGTTCCAGCGCCGGGCGCGCCGAACTGATCGCATCACGGCTGCGTGCCGGGCATTTGTCCGGCGCCTGACGGGGTGCTAGCTTTCTGACCATCCCGAACGGGAATGATGTCAGGAGACGCACATGCGCATTCTTGCGGGACTTATGGCTATCGGCGCGCTCGCGCTTTCGGGCGCTGCCTGGGCCAATCCGCCGGGTGTGACCGAGAAGGACGGCGGCTTCATCGCGCCGGATGGCAAGCCGCTCTACACATTCGCGCGTGACGCGGCGCCGGGTAAATCCGCCTGCAATGGTCAATGCGCCACCAACTGGCCGCCACTCGTCGCCGCTGCCGACGCCAAGGATGATGGCGCCTGGACAGTCGTTGCGCGCGACGACGGGACCAGGATGTGGGCCTACAAGGGCAAGCCCCTTTACACCTATGCGAAGGATACGGCCGGTGAGCCTGCATCGGGCATCGGCCCGGCCTGGCCACTCGCGGTGAAATAAAGGCTGCGAAAACACGACAGTCGGAGCACTGTTGCGTGACAATTGGGCGGTCCCGGCATTCCGGGGCCGCCTTTTCGTTTGCGGCCAAAGAACCGCACTTTTGTTAGTCGGCCAGACTCCCTAGATAAGGCCCCCAAGCAGCTGATTTCTATGCAGACTGGGGCTTCCCATGGCGTTTGACTACGACCTCTTCACCATCGGCGCAGGTTCGGGCGGCGTTCGTGCGTCTCGCCTGGCTGCCATGACCGGCGCGAAGACGGCGGTGGCCGAGGAAGATCGTGCGGGCGGCACATGTGTGATCCGCGGCTGCATCCCGAAGAAGTACATGGTCTACGCCAGTGAGTTCGGCCGCACGCTTGAGCAGATGAAAGGCTATGGCTGGAAGGTCGAGAACGCTGCTTACGACCACAACCTGTTCATGGACCGCATGCATCGCGAGATCGACCGGCTGTCCGGCATCTACGCGCGTAACCTGCGCAATGCCGGCGCGGAGCTGATTGATGAGCGCGCCGAGTTCGTTGACCCGCACACGCTCAGGCTGACGAGGTCCGGCCGTACGGTGACTGCGGGCAAGATCCTGATCGCGACGGGCGGCTGGCCGACCCTGCCGAAGGATGTCGAAGGTATCGAGCATGCGATCACGTCGGCCGAGATGTTCCATCTCGAAACTCTGCCGAAGCATATCATTGTCATCGGCGGCGGTTATATCGGCGTTGAATTTGCCGGCGTGATGAGCGGGCTCGGCGTCAATGTCTGTCTCGCTATCCGCAAGGAGACGGTGTTGCGCGGCTTTGACGAAGATGTGCGCACGCATGTGCACGAAGAACTGAAGCGCAAGGGTGTGAAGGTCATCACCAATGCGACGCCGCGCAAGATCGAGAAGGTCGGCGACAAGCTGACCGTCCACTTCACCAATGGCGAGACGGCCTCGGGCGACAAGGTTCTGTTCGCGACTGGCCGCGATCCGAACGTGAAGGGCCTTGGTCTCGAGAAGGCCGGCGTTGAGTTGAACGAGCGTGGCGCGATCAAGGTCGATGAGCATTCGCGCACCAACGTTCCGCACATCTTCGCCATCGGCGACGTGACGGACCGGATCAATCTGACCCCGGTGGCTATCCGGGAAGGGCAAGCCTTTGCCCAGACGGAGTTCATGAGCCGGCCGACGACCTTCGATTACGCCGACATTCCGCACGCTGTTTTTGCCCAGCCGCCGGTGGGTGTGGTTGGCCTGACGGAAGCGGAAGCTCGTAAAAAGTACGGGGTTGTCGATATCTACAAGACCAAGTTCCGCCCGATGAAAGACATGCTCACGGGGGACGAGGAACGTGTGCTAATGAAGATCGTGGTACGGGCCGAAGATGATAAAGTCGTCGGCGTCCACATTGTCGGTCCTGATGCGCCGGAGATAATCCAGGCAGTTGCGATCGCGGTGAAGATGGGTGCATCGAAGGCTGACTTCGACCGTACCTGCGCCTTGCACCCCTCGATCGCCGAGGAGCTGGTGACGATGCGTGAGAAGTTTGTCCCGCCGGAGCTGAAGCCGGTCTGAGCTGAGGAGAACCGCCGTGAAATTTCAGTGGGACTCGAAATACTTCGGCTGGAAGTACTTCAACTACGCGATCATCGTGGTGGGCCTGATCGTGGGCATCGGCGTCTGGTTCGTGCCGAACAAGTGGGCGGAGCCGAAGATCGCGGCGAGCTGGCAAAACACGCGTGAGCTTCTTCAGCTGCGCCGGGAGCGGCTTGCGCGCGAGGCGGAAGAGCAGCGGGTGAATGACGAGCTGGGCCTGATCTATATCGATCCCGGCACGAATCCCTTCCCGACCGAGCCGCCGAAGGGTTCGCCGGACGCGAAGAAGTAGGGGCTAGCGCCTTTCTCGGCTGTAATGGCCGTCGATGCGGCCTTGCGCGCCTTGACCTTGGGGCCGAACCGACGGACCCCTTTCGCAACGGGTTTCCTGAAGATCGTCTAGTGGAGTAGCCGGTGGCGCCGCGCACCGTTTCCGTCGTGAACATGAAGGGCGGCGTCGGCA